>CAUJJL010000107.1 GCA_963205455.1 Verrucomicrobiota bacterium | reverse complement strand
AAGAGATTGCGGTCGGTCTTGTCAAAATACCCCCGGCTCTCGACTTCGGTGAACGAGAACTCGTTCTGTTTTGGCTTGGAGGCATGTACGGAGGGTCCCAGCGGCAGTTGATCAACAGCGGATCCTGCGACCGACTTTCCTCCTCCCGACTGCATGGAGCCGCCCGCAACGCTCACGAGTGCCGCTGGCTTTGCCGCTTCAGCCACTATTCCAGACGCGGGATCCGTCGAGGCACCCTTTTGTCGGCCCGCGTGCGAAGCCCGGCGCGAGCCAAGCCTGCCCCCGAGATCGCTGGTGCCCAGGACGCAGATTTCAACGCGCTGGCTCATCGCCTCGTCGATCACCGCACCCATGATGACGTGGGAATCGCGACCGAACTGTTCCGTCACGGCCGTCATGATTTCATTGACCTTCGGCAGAGTGAGATCCGGGCCGCCGGTGATGTTGACCAGGAGGCGGTCAGCCTTGCGCGAAAACTCAGGTGTCACGAGCAGCGGGCACATCTTCAGGCTCTCAATCGCCTCCGTCGCGCCATGAGCCCCCGACCCCGCACCCAGCCCAAAGAGTGTCTTGCCGCCGCGCATGGCAAACGCCTGCCGCAGGGTCGAGAAATCGAGGTTGATCAATCCGGTGCGATGCAGCATCCCCCAGATCGATTTTACTCCGCGGCCAATCCACTCGTCGGCGCGCGCAAAGGAATCCAGCACGGTTTCATTCTCACCCGCTTCCTGCAGCAGCACATCATTCGGCAGCGGAATCACGGCGTCACACACCTTGCGCAGCGCCAGCAGGCCCTCCTCGGCCTGACGGAGCCTCCGTCCTCCTTCAAAGGCGAAGGGCATCGTCACAAAGGCGATGACGAGTGCGCCTTCCTCCGCCGCAAGCTCGGCGAGAATGGGCGCCGCACCGCTACCCGTGCCGCCACCCATCCCCGCAATGAGAAACACGAGATCACAGTCCTTGGCGATCGCCTGAAGTTTCTCACGATCAGCCTCCGCGGCTTCGCGGCCGAGATCAGGGTCACCTCCTGCCCCCAGCCCGCGGGTCACTCCCATTCCGATCAGGACCTTGTCCTGGAGGGGTGAACTGGACAGCGCCTGATAGTCGGTGTTCACCGCGACCAATTGCAGGCGGTCGAGATTTTCCATCTTGAGTCGGTCGACGGCATTCGCGCCGGCTCCTCCAACTCCCACCACCTTCATGGCGACGTCGCGATCTGTCAGGATCTGATTCTCGAGAGGAAGTTCGTTGGGATTCATGTGCGGATCCGCCTAAACCGAGGCAAAAAGTTTCTTGATGAGATTCGGTCCCTTCCGTGACGGTACGGGCACCTCGGTTCGGTCAGTCAATCCGTAGTTCAGCAACCCAAGTGCTGTTGAAAACCCGGGGTCCTTGAGCTTGTCGTTCATACCCGTCGGTCCCTCCGCAACATGTGCCGGAATCCCAAAAACCTGTGCGGCCGAATCCGCGATTCCGGGAAGCTTGGAGACCCCACCTGTAATGACTACTCCTGCTCCCGTGCGCTCGGGCTCAAGAGCCGTGCCAAGTTTCTTCTTCACCACTTCGAGAATCTCCCGCGCACGGGCGGACGTGATCTGCTCGATGGTCTGCCTGGGAAACTGGCGGTCACCGATCGCAAAATCACCATTGAGCCAGACCTTCTCCTCACGGCTTCTCGTTGCGACGGTTGCCCGGCCGTATCGGAGTTTCAGCTTCTCCGCCTGCCCCTCAGTCAGACGCAGCCCCAACGCGAGATCGTTGGTAAGATGCGCCCCTCCGACAGGAACCACGCCAGCAACCTGGGCCATGCCATCACGATAAAGCACGTAGTCCGTCGCTCCCGCGCCTATGTCGAGCACAAGAACGCCATGCTGCCTGTCGCCTGGCGAGGTCACCACGATCCCGGATGCCAGACTCGACAAAATCAACTCGGAAACCTGCACGTTGAATCCGCGGATCACATGGATGTTGTCCGCGATCTTCGACTCCAGGCCGTGCACCATGAAGTAGCTGACCTTCAGCCTGTTTCCCACGAGGCTGTCCGGATCCGGAACCAGTCGCCCGTCGAGCACAAACGGCCGTCTGAGGCGCTGCACAATCATCCGGCCGGGCGGCAGTTGCCGGTTGCGCGCGATGTTGCAGGCCGTGTTGATGTCAATGTCGCTCACCATGTTGTTGGCGGCCGAAACGCGGACCTCTCCATCGTTCGCAAAGCCGTCAATGTGCCCACCGGTCTGCGCGAGATACACCTGGTCGATCCGGACTCCTGCGCTGCGTTCGGCCTGAAGCATCGCACTGTGCGCAGCTTCACTTGCCGCCTTGAAATCGACCACCACACCCTTGATGACTCCACGCGAAGCGCACTCCCCAAGCCCGATGACTGTCAGGCTTCTCCGATTGGCAATGTCACCAATGAGAACGCTTATTTTCGATGTGCCGATTTCGACGGCTCCAATGTACTTTGTCCGGGAGATCACAGGCCTAGTTCCGAGGTTGAAAGGATTGATACTGAAAAAGGGGACGTCTTTCCACACGCGTTACCGCAGCCTCCCTGAGGCCGGTTTGCGGTCTCTCGGGTTTCAAACGAGGCCTGCCATCCGTCTCCTCGACCGACGGCTGGGCCTTGAGCGTGGGTACAGGAGAAAACGATACGGGGACCTGCTGCTTCCCGTATGTGAGATTGATCGTGGACACAGGATTCTGCGGGTGTAGCCGGATCTCGGCGAGCACCGCATCAAGAAGGGCGACTTGCTTGAAGAAATCATCCCTCGTTCCAAAAACCACCTCCATCGGATCCGTTGTCTTCACCACGATTTCTCCGTCGCTCGCCAGTCGCTCAAGCGAGATGACTTTCCAGTTTCGATAGAGCGCGGGCACGTTTCCTTGAGCGGTCACGAGGAGATCCGCTACCGTCTCCATCCCCGAAATCGGAACGAATCCCGCACCCGAACGATGTAGCGTCACTCCTCCCAGCCACGGCAGGCTGGAAACCATGGTGTCGGAAAAGTTGCTGCCGGAAAAAACCACGCCGTCCCGGGCGACCAGAAGGTCAACGGGATTTCCAGATGAATCCGCGGCGCGCAACCTTCCGACCGGCGAGCGCTCCTGCAGACTGGCAACCAGGGTGTCAGGAAACCGGCGCGTGAGCACCGCCGTCTTCACCTGACCATCCGAAAGCAGCTTGCCCTGCAGGTCCGCAAGATCGAGTTCCATCAGCGTCACACCCTTTGGAAGTTTAAGCCTGGCCTGGATCCATTCGAGATCGAGAACTCCATCGGTGTTCAGTTTGATCGCGCGCAGAGGTTCCGATTTCACCGGCGCCGCAAGCTTGGCAGGATCGTGCTGCCAGAGCTCCACCAGTTCGAAGGCGGCCCAGCCGCCGACCGCGACCACCACGGTGAGCACACAGGCCTTCACCAGACCCATGGTGAGCCGGCGACGGCCTTCGCGCGACATCGAGCGCGGAGCGATTTCCTGAGGGATGTCACGCCAGGATCTGGCTGAAGGAAACGGTGTCGCGTTACGATTCATCGTGTCGCAAGCAAACCCGCCTCATGAAAGCGGCGCAGGGCAGGCGCCGCCATTTCCCTCACCAGTGCCGCAAAGTCCAGACCTTCGCAGGCCGCACTCATCGGCAAGAGGCTCGTTTCCCTCATGCCCGGCAGCGTGTTGATCTCGAGGAGGAACAGTTCGCCCTCGTCCGAAAGCATGAAATCCGCACGCGCGTAATCGCGGCAGCCGCACGCATGATACGCAATCTGCGCCGCATCGCGGGCAGCGGTTGCCAGCGCCGCCGGGAGTGACGCGGGCGCACGGTAGGTCGTGAGTCCCTTCGTGTACTTGGAGCGATAATCGAACACCCCGGAATTCGGCACGATCTCCACGACTCCCATCGAACTGCCGTTGAGGATTCCGACGGTGATCTCCCGTCCGATGATGCGACGTTCCGCGAGCCAATCCCCTCCGCTGATATCCGCCAGCTTCTCGTCGATCGCTGAGGCACCATCGCAGATCCCCAGTCCGATGCTGCTGCCGGATGCCCGGGGTTTGAAAACAATGCGCGGTCCGAGCCTTGAGATCAGCTCTCCCGAAGAGGGCTTCGCCTCAGCGCTGAACGCCACGCCCGGAGGCACCGCCACGCCCGCGGCAGCAACTGCGATCTTTGTCCGCTCCTTGTCGAAGGTGAGTTCGCTCGCCGCAGCGTCACAACCCGCATACTGAAAGCCGGCGCTGTCCAGGAGGCGCTGCATGCCTCCATCCTCGCCAAAGGTCCCGTGGAGCGTGGAGAACACAACGTCCCGCGATGGATCGAGGCCAGCGGGCACTGCCTCTCCATCGACCACAACGAGGCGCGTGGGAAAGCTCCGCGCCAGCCCGATCGCGCACGCCTTTCCCGATCCCAGCGAAACTTCACGCTCGGTCGAGGTTCCTCCGCTCAGGACGACCAGGGTCGGATTCATGGTTCGTGCCTCCCTTGGACGACAGGGCCGCTTTGTTTTCCGCCATGGGTTGTGCCGACAGGCGTCATAGGACATCCCTCCAGACGCCGCCGTAGAGCAGGACTTCCGGCTCAAGGGTCACTCCACTGGTCTCCCGAACACGCGCGCGCACCTGTCGCACCAGGGAAATGACATCGGCACTCGTCGCCTTACCACGATTGATGATGAAATTGGCGTGAACCGCAGATACCTCGGCATCACCCACGCACGCACCCTTGAGACCCGCCGCGTCGATCAGCCGCCCAGCCGAGTCACCGGGCGGATTCTTGAATATGCAGCCGGCGCTCGGTTCGCGAGGCTGGCTCTTCAGCCGCTTGTCGCGATAGACATCCATCTGCCGCTTGATGGATTCCGCTTCGGCGGCCGTCGATGGCATCAATACGGCGCCGAGCGCGATTGCCTGATCGAGTTCCGCGCAATGGCGGTACTCGACATGGAGCCTGTCCTTTGGAAGCACGACGACGCTGCCGTCAGGAAGCATCATTTGAACTTCTTCAACGACATCGAACATCCACCCTCCCATGGCGCCCGCGTTCATCCGCAACGCGCCGCCCACATTGCCCGGTATGCCTTCAAGAAACTCAAAACCCTTCAGCCCCGCCTTCGTCGCTAGTCCGCAGAGATTCTTCAGCCGCAGCCCCGCACCCACGCGGATGCGTCCGTTCGTCCGCACGTCAAATGCCTGCCAGTTTTCATGTCCGAGGCTGATCACGATCCCGTCGACTCCTTCGTCAGGCACCAGAAGATTTGATCCCCGGCCGATCACGAAAGTCGGAATCCCCTGCGCCCTCGCTGTCCGCACCACCGACTGGAGATCCTCAATGCCCGACGGCTCGCAAAAAATCCGTGCCGCCCCGCCCACCCTCATCGTGGTCCTGGATGCCAGCCCCTCCTCACGGGAGACTTTCGTATCCGTGGAAACACTACGCGCAATCGTCTCCGCAAGCGCGTCCCATCGCGCCGCCTTTGCCTTCTGTGCCACATGCCCCTCGAGCCAGATGCGCGCATCCCGGTCGATATCGCCCGCACCCACGAAGGCAACCCAGTCACCCGGCCTCACCGTGCGCTCCAGCGCCCGCCGGAAACCCGCCCGGTCACCGGGAAAATACGTCACGTCCTGTTCCGGTGACATCCTTTTCATCTCGGCATACAGGTCCGCGGTGGTCCCCCCCGCCATCGCGGCCTCACCCGCACCGTAGACATCGAGCAGGAAGACACGGGAGGCTGGTGACAGCGCCGCCGCAAATTCCGTCTTGAACTGCGCGGTCCGACTGTAGCGATGAGGCTGAAAGACAACGATCAGTCGGCTGCGCTCCTCCATGCGTTCAGCCGCGGCGATGCGCTGCCTGAGGCTTGCAATCAGCGCTCGGATCTCCGCCGGATGATGCGCGTAATCCTCCATCGCAAGGATTCCCCCCTCGTTGAGGAGCACAGCCTGCCGACGGCGCACACCCGGATAGCAGGCCAGCGAATCGGAGGAAATTGAGACTCCCATGAGTTGCGCCGCAGCGAGCGCTGCCGTTGCATTGGCGACATTGAAATCACCATGCGCCGCCACCGACGCCGATTCCACCGCGAATCGTCCTCCCAGTGAAACCAGCGAATGTCCTGGAGTGACACGCTGAAGCGTACCGGAAAAATCCCCGGTCCTGCCAAAGATGATCACGGTTCGCCCCGCAGCCACACGTTGCGACACCGCACAAGCATCGCTCACAAGCACGGGCCCGCCCGTCCGACGGAACAGTGCACGAAACGTATCCTCAATATCTGCCGGCCTCCGATAGTGATCCGGATGATCCCAGTCGAGATTCACCGCAACCGTCAACTCTGGCGCAAACCGGTCAATCGTGCCGTCGCTTTCGTCCACTTCGGCAACGACCCACTCATTCGAGCCGACGCGCGCGGGAGGAACGGAACTATCCGCAAAGAGTCCGCCAAGAATGTACCCCGCTGGAAACCCTGCTGATCGGATCGCCGTGATCAGCATCGCCGTGGTCGTCGTCTTCCCGTGGGAACCGCAGATCGCAACAAACTTCTTCTCGCGCGTGATCTCGGCAAGCAGTTCCCCGCGGCGGACCACGGGAATGCCCCGTTTCCGCGCCTCGGCCATGACAGGGTGCGAAGCAGCAATGGCAGATGATGCAACAACAAGACTGCACTCCGAAGGCACAGCGCCCACGGCGGTGAGGAGCACTCCCGCACGCTCCAGATGCGTCTTCATCGCATCGGTCATCGCATCGTCCTCTCCGCTCGTGCGGAAGCCTGACTGAGCGAGGTAAATGGCGAGCGGACCCACGCCCATGCCACCGACACCCGCGCAATGAATCGCGGTGACTTCGCGTCCGAAAAGGGAGGGTGGTGCAACGCGTCTCATGCCAGTCCTGTTGTTCCCGGCAAAATCGCCGTGCCGCGCCCATCACGACGCGCAATCTCCTCCAGGTCCGCCACCATCGCCGGCACAGGATCGGTACGATCGACACGCCCAAGATTTGCCGTGAACTGCGCACGGATCTCCCCGGACGCGAGATACCTCTGCACCCGCCCGGTCAATTCACCCAGGTCCTCCTGCGACAGCACATCTCCGCAACCCTGCCCGAGGAAGTATTCGGCATTGGCCTCCTGATGATTGTCGGCGGCAAACGGATAGGGCACGAGCACGGCTGGAGTTCCGATTCGCATCAGTTCGGCAAGGGTTCCTGCTCCGGCACGTGACACCACCAGATCCGCCGCGGAGTAGAGCGTCGCCATCTGATCACTGAAGGGAACAAACACGTGCCTGACGCGTTCGCCTGAATCTGAAACCCGGTCGAAATGCTCCGCGGCTCCCTTGCCCTGGCCTGTCACACAGTACACCTGAATTCCCTCTGCAGTCAGTACCTCGAGCGCACCACGTGCCCAGTTATTCAAGGGTGCGGCGCCCTGGCTTCCTCCAAGCACCACCACCACACGCATTGATTCCTCGAGTCCGAGCCGTTTCCGAGCCTCACCCGTCGGCTCGCGCCTGAACTCGCGCCTCACTGGGAGCGCTGCCTCACGCACGACATCGTCCGACAACCTGGGCATGCTGACCCCCGGGGGAAGATAGACCCTCCGGGCAAACCGCCCCATGAGTCTGACCGCGCGCCCGGGAACGCGGTTGGCCTCGTGCAGAACCACGGGAAGTCCCGTGAATGCTCCGGCGGCAATGAATGCTGCCGAAGTAAAGCCGCCGAATCCGATGACGGTATCAGGCTTGAATCGACGCACCAGACTCAGGCTCTTGAGGAATCCACGCGACTGTTGCCAGAGGAAACGCACCAGTTGCGCAGGTCGCCAGGAGAAGCCGGTGCCGGGGATGGGCTCGAATTCCAGGTTCGCATACTTTTCGATGAGACGGGCGTCGACCTTCTTTTGGCTGATGAGAAGGCGCACGCGGTGGCCACGCGCAACCAGTCCCTCGGCAAGCGCAATTCCGGGTGAGAGGTGCCCGCCGGTTCCGCCGCACGAAATGAGGAACCGACTCAAGATGCAACCTCCTCCAATCCGCGGGATCCGCGCGCCCAGGTGGGCCGGACCCAGGATCGTTGCGTGTTTGTCAGGATGCCGAGCAGGAGCCCCATCAGCATGAGATTGGAAAGCCCCGCGCTGATGAACGGCAGCGACATCCCCTTTGTGGGGAAAATCCCCGTGACAACCCCCAGGTTGATCACGGCCTGAAGGGTGATCAGGAGCAGAGCCCCGGCCACCAGCAGGTATTGAAACAGATTCGGCGCACGGCGCAGGTGAACCAGTCCGGCGACAAACAGGATCAAAAACACCGCCACCACTCCGAGCGTAAACCAGAGGCCGAGTTCCTCACCGACGACGGCGAACACGAAATCCGTGTGGGCCTCCGGGAGGAAGTTCATCTGCTGGCGCCCCTGGCCGAGTCCCGCGCCTTCCGTGCCTCCGACCGCAAAAGCGGCCAGCGACTGATACAGCTGATAGGTGCCCTCCTGCTTGTTTCCCTCGACATCCAGAAAGGCGACGAAGCGGCGAAGGCGATTGGGATTGTGCATCACCATCACCGCAAATCCAATCGCAGCCATCGCCACAGTGGGGAGCACATGTGCCCAGCGCGCGCCCGCGAGAAACATCATCAGAAGACCTACAGCCACCGTCAGCGCCGCCGTGCCAAAATCCGGCTCAAGCAGGATCAATCCTGCAAAGGCACCGATCATCAGGAGCGGAACGAGGTACCCCCTTCGAAATTCCGTGATTCGTGTCTGATTTGACGCCAGGTAATGCGCCACGCAGACCACCATCGCCAGTTTTGCGAATTCGGAAACCTGCAGGCGCAGGCTGCCGATTCCCAGCCACCGGCGACTCCCCTTGACCGTTATCCCCAGTCCGGGCAGCAGCACGAGGATGAGCGCCAGAATCGCAAGGCCTCCGATGACCCAGACATAACGGCGGCTCAGTTCGAGGTCGATCCTGCTCACGATGATGCAGAGCCCCGCCGCCATCACAACGCCGATCAGTTGTTTCCCAAGGTAGAAAAAGGGTCCCTGCTTGAAGGAAACACTGGCACTGAAAAGCACGGTGAGCCCGAGGAAGGTAAGCGCTATCGCGCACACCACAATCAATGTCGCGGGAGTGAGTGACAGAATTCCGCGGGAGTGATCGTGAGAGCGCGCTTGGGGAGTGGACGGCATCGAGGGTTATCTGAAAAAAGGGGCCGACAATCCGGATTTAAGGCTTCAGGGCTCAGATCAGGGAGCAGGGTGGCTTTCCGGTGTGGACGTGCGCGTCGGATCCTCGATCCTGATCACCGGGATCTGCGAATTGTTCTGAGCCGCTGGCTCGGCCACCGGCGTAAGCGGCGATACCTGCTCCGCCGGCGTGATGGGCGGCGGTTCGGGCTGCGGCGCGGGTTTTGTTTCAGCAGGCGCTGACGCGGACTTCGGCGCGCTCCAGCCGGGGATGATCAGCTCCTGGCCAAACCGGATCCTGGACGGATCCTGGATGTTGTTTGCCGTCACGAGCTCGCCGACACTGATTCCATAGCGGCGCGCAATCGCACCCAGGGTTTCGTTCGGCTGCACCGCGTGTTTCACGGGATTGGATCCGCGAGAGGCAGTCGGCGGAGCGGCTTTGACGGCGGGAGTCGCATCCATGGACGAGACGGAGCCCTCCGGGAGCAGCAGTACCTTTCCAGGTCGAACCATGTCGCCCGAAAGCTTGTTCATACGTTTGAGGGTATTGACGGTTGTACCGTGCATCCGCGCGATCTGCCCGAGGGTTTCGCCGCTCTTCACCACGTGGACCGGTCCGGTCTGATCCGCGCCACCTGCGGCAGTCGCGGCATGCGACGCAGTGGCGGCCGCAGGAATCGTCAGCTTCTGTCCGATCTGCAACGCAGCGTTCGAGCGGAGATTGTTTGCCTTGCTCAGCTCAGCGACGGTGATGCCATGTTTCTTCGCGATGGACCATAGGCTGTCTCCACGGGTTACCAAATGGGTCGTGGCAGGCTTGAGGTTCGCGACCGCCGCAGCCGGGGCCGATGCTGCAGCCTCGGCCGTGCCCGGACGGGTCGGACTGAAACGCACCGAGGCGGGTGCCGCATAGGCTACCACAGGCGAGGCGCCCTCCGCCGCGGATGCCAAGGGCGATGCTTCGGCGGGAGCGACCGCAGTCGACGAGCTCTGGGCGGATGCCGGGGATGAGGTGGGTGACTTGCCTGTTGTGCGGCAGCCTGGCACCGCAAAAATGACGAGAAATACGGCGAGGTGAACAGCGACGACCGCACCAAAAATGTGCAGAATTTTCATTGGGAAAAATGTGGTTGGAATGGAGAGAGGAGGCTATCTAAAAACAGAATTATTCACAGGTTGCTCACTAGTTCTTCAAACTGGCGCCCGCGATCATCGTATCCCCGAAACTGATCGAGGCTGGAGAACCCCGGGCTGAGGAGAACGTGATCTCCCGTGACCGCCGCCGCGGCCGCGCCGGCCACGCATGCCGACAGACTGACCGTCGGGGTATGGGATACCTTGAGGTCTCGAAGAGCTTTCGCCAGGATGGGGGCCGTTTCACCCAGCAGAAACGCATGCTTCACTTTCGGAGCAATTCGGGAGGCAAATGCAGCGATGTCACCGCCCTTAGCCTTTCCACCCAGGATCATGATGACCGGCGCGCGAAATTGCTCCAACGCCGCCTCGGTCGCGTGAAAGTTGGTTGCTTTTGAGTCATTCCACCAGGAAACCCCCGCACGCTCAGCCACCTTGGACAAGCGGTGAGGTCCAATTCTAAACGACTGAGCGGCAGCGTATAAGATACTTTCTCTCATTCCGAACCCTCGCCACCATGCCGCCGCAAGGAGGAAGTTTTCCCTCTGCGGATAGTCATCAAAAACCGTGTGCCGCAACAGTACGTCTCCCGGCTGCCCAAGGGTCGAAACACACGCACTGGCAGGCAACGTCTGACCGAACTGGGCCGCCCACGACTGGACACTCGATCCCGCATACACCTCCCCGCCGACGGTGCGCTCAAACAGTCTCCATTTCGCCATGAAATAGGCCTGCATGTCCGCATGGCGTTCGAGGTGGTCCTCGGCAAAATTGGTCCAGATCGCCGCATCCGCGCGAAACACCTGGAAGGGCTCTGCCTGGAAGGAACTGACTTCACACACCGCCACCGAGTCGGGCGCGCCGCCGCCCCGCTCTGCAACAAGCCTGGAGAACGAATGCCCGACATTTCCCGTTGCGGTGGCATCACGGCCTGCCAGCCGCAACGCGTGAGTCAGAAACTCCGTCAGCGTGGTTTTCCCATTTGTGCCGGTTATGGCGATCACCGAACCGCGCCAGAAGAGCGACGCGAAATCCAGTTCTCCGAGGCACACGAGCCCTCCGCGCCTAGCCCGGACAAGCCAGGGGTGATCCGGCCGGAAGCCCGGTGAGAAAATGACCAGGCGGTAGGTGCTCATCGGCACCTCCTCGAAATCACCGCGGGCCGTCTTCTCGTCAAAGAGCTCCCCTTCCGCACTCAGCGCTTTCAGCAGCGCAAGCACTCCGCTTCCGCTCACGCCACCGCCAAGAACCGCGACAGGGCTCTTCAGCAGGGGGATCATGAATGGAGGGGAAACAAGCATTGTGGAACGGGAGGTTTAGCGGAGCTTCAGGGTGCCAAGTCCGACCAGTGCGCAAAGGAGAGATACAATCCAGAATCGGAGGACCACCTTCGTTTCGGGCCAGCCTTTCTTTTGAAAGTGATGATGCAGCGGAGCCATCAGGAACACCCGCCTTCCCTGCCCGATCGGACTGCGCCGCTTGGTGAGCTTGAAGACGCTCACCTGAACCATCACCGAAACGGCCTCCACGACAAACACGCCGCCGACAATCGCGAGCGTCAGCGGTTGCTGCACCATGAACGCAACCATGCCAATGAGTCCGCCCAAGGCCAGCGATCCGGTATCCCCCATGAAGAGCTCAGCAGGATGGGAGTTGTACCACAGGAAGGCCATGCCCGCCCCGACCAGCGCACCGCAAACGACCGCGAGTTCCCCGGTCCCCGGCACAAAGCTGATCAGAAGATAATCCGCTATTCGTGCATTGCCCGCCGCGTAGGCCATGATGCCGTACACCAGCGCCACCGTGATCGTGCAGCCGATCGCCAGACCGTCGAGCCCATCGGTCAGGTTGATGGCGTTGGAAAACCCCACCACCCAGAAGAACATCAGGACAAAGAGAAGGAGCACCGGAATTCCAACAAGGACCGGAAACTTCACGAAGGGGATCCAAAGCTCGCGGATCTTTCCCGCACTCATCGGATGCAGGATCAGAACCCCCAGCGCGATCGCGGTCACCAGCGTCTGCCAGAAAAGTTTCTCACGCGAGGAAATGCCATCGCGGTTCCTGCGCACGACCTTGAGGTAGTCGTCCTTGAAACCCACCGCAGTGAGAGCCGCGTAGACGAAGAGGGCGACACCAACCCAGACATTCGGCGTCGCACAAAGGACCGTGCTGACGAAGACCGCCAGGAAAATCATCAATCCTCCCATCGTGGGTGTGTTCTTCTTGTCGAATCGATGAGCAAGGTCGCCGACCCGGTCGTCGTCATAGTGCTGGCCGTACTTCAGCCACTTCAGCCGGCGGATCAGCCACGGTCCGATCGCGAAGCCGATGACCAGCGCGATCATCGCCGCGAGAAGCGTGCGGAAGGTGATGAAGCGCAGAAGGCGCAGCGGACCAAAGGCGGATTCGAATTCTGCAAGATAGCTCAGCATGACAAAGGGCTCAGTGTGCGCCCGCGCCCAGGGCGCGCTCCAGCGCATGGCGGCGGCTTCCCTTCACAAAGACCGAACCGTGGAACGCCGCGACGTGCGCCGCGATCGGCTCAACCGTCGACGCGATGGCCATCTGCTCGGAACGGTTGCCGCTTTCGATCGCCCCGAGGCGAACCGCCTCCGCCTCGGAACCGATCACGTAGCAGAAATCGCCGGGGCGCAGATGCAGCATGCGACCCAGGTCGCGGTGATAACGACGCGAATCCTCGCCGAGTTCCTCCATCCCCCCGATGACCAGCAGGCGTGGATCTGTCGGCGGTGCGATCTGATAGAAATTTGCCAGCGCGTCCGCCATTGAGGCCGGATTCGCATTGTAGCAGTCGAGATAGACCAGCCGGTTGTTTTCGCGCCGAATCTCGCCACGCATCGCCGAGGGCCGCCACGTCTGGAGTCTCCGACGGATCATTTCAGGAGAAACTCCCAGCCACAGCGCTGCACACACCGCGAGCACCGCATTGCGAGCCATGCCATCGGAGACCCTCGGAAACGCGAACACCTGCGGAGCCGAGCCTCCGATTGCGACCGATGCAGAAGTGAGCTCATCGCGGTGGGAGACCGTGAAATACACCCTGTCAGGTGCGTGCTCGGCAGGGAGCACCACCTCGGCGGGCTCGACAACCAGCGTCCGCACCTTGAGGTCCCGGAAGGCCGCGAATTCCAGACAGGACTTGTTGAAGATCGCGACTCCCGCAGCGGAGAGCAATTGCGCCTTCTCGCGCGCGATGTTCTCGACGGAACCCAACGCCTCAAGATGCGCCGGTGCCACGAGCGTGATGATGCCGATGTCAGGTTCGATCATCGATGCGAGAGGTGCCATTTCCCCTTCCTCGCTGATGCCCGCCTCAATCACTGCATGCCGATGAATCGCGGGATCAAGGCGCGTCAGAGTGAGCGGAACACCAAGGTGATTGTTGAGGTTCCCTTCGGTCGCCAATACGGTCGGTTCACCACCCAGCAGCGCGGCCAGCAGGTTCTTGGTCGAGGTCTTCCCCGCACTGCCGGAGATTCCGATTACGGGACCTCGAAACGCCCGGCGATGCTCCCGCGCGATCGCCTGAAAGGCAGCCACCGTGTCAGCAACAACCAACTGGGGAAGCGCAATGTCGGGATCGCACCGCGTAACAAGCGCAGCCGAGGCGCCCGCCTTCTGAGCATCCGCAAGATAGGCATGTCCGTCGCGCACCTCCGTCCGGATCGCCACAAACACCTGCCCCGGCGCTAGGTGACGGCTGTCGTGCGCAAATCCGCATGGCATCACCTGGGGCATCCGGGTCCATGTTCCGCCTGTGACGCGGGAGAGTGACTCGGGGGCAAAGTTTGGCATGGCGAAATTTGTGCGCCGTGAGATTTTTGGTGGCTTCTATTTGATCGCCTTGATTCCGATCAGTTCACGGGTGACCTGCCGGTCATCGAAAGGTATCACGGTATCGGCAAATTCCTGGTAGCTCTCGTGTCCCTTGCCCGCGATGAGCAGGCTGTCGCCCGGTCGGGCCATGTCGAGCGCAAGACTGATCGCCCTCCTGCGGTCATCGATCCAGGCCATCTTTCCGGGATCCGTCATTCCCGCCTTCATGTCATCGAAGATCTGAGTCAACGCCTCGCCGCGGGGATTGTCTGCGGTGGCAAAGGAAAAGTCCGCAAACTCCTGAACCGCCTTCACCATCAGCGGACGCTTGGTGCGATCGCGATTTCCGCCGCATCCAAAAACCACCAGCAGCCGACCCGGAGTGATCGCGCGGAGCATGCCCAGCGCATTGCGCAACGCGTCATCGGTATGGGCATAGTCCACAAGCACGTTGAAATCCTGGCCTTCATCAATGCGCTCCATGCGCCCCGGCACCCCACGAAAGGCCCGGATCTTCTCAAGCAGTTCTCCAGGATGGCCACCCATCGCCCACACGGTCGCCAGGGCCGCGAGCAGATTGCTGACATTGTACCTGCCGATCAGACCGGATTCCACGCGGATTCGTCCGCCCGGCCAGACGAGGGTAAAGGACGTGCTGCGAAAATCCAGCGTCACATCCTCCGCACGGACTTCCGCACGACGGTCCTCACCGAATGTCACCTTGCGCACATCGGTCGGAACCTGGGACAACAGCGCGCCTCCATACGGATCATCAAGATTCACGATCGCAACCCGCGGCGTGGCACCACCCTTGCCATTGAAGAGGCGCGCCTTCACCTCGAAATAGCTCTCGAGTGTCTTGTGGTAGTCCAGATGGTCGCGGGTGAGATTCGTAAACACCACCGCTCCGAACTGGAGCCCAAGCACGCGTTTCTGGTCGATGCCATGCGAGCTGACCTCCATCACAGCCTGCCTGCAGCCTGCATCGCGCATCTGCGCCAGCATGCCAAAGGTGTCCAGCGACTCCGGCGTGGTCTTGAATGAAGGAACCGTTCTCCCTCCGAGATCGTAGTTGACCGTGCCAAGCATTCCCACGCGGCGATCCCCTTCCAGCAGGTGCTTGATCAGGTACGTCACGGTGGTCTTGCCGTTGGTCCCCGTTACACCCACCACCTCCATGTCGCGATCGGGAAACCGGTAGAACGCCCGGGAAACCCTCGCGAGCGTGACCCTGGGATCAGTCACCTGGATGAACGTGACCTTTGAGGGAGTCGTCGTCGGTATGCGTGTCGTGACGACCGCCACCGCGCCGCGGTTGATGGCTTCATCCACAAATTGCGCGCCATCGGCGCGGTACCCTGCGAGCGCAAAGAAGACCTGTCCGGGAACGACACGCCTGCTGTCCATCGCCAGGCCAGAAACCGGGCGATCCAGCGTCCCCCGCACAGCCACGACATTTTCGTCGGTGAACAATTCGGATAGTTTGGGTGCCATTTTAAAAATGCGTCCTGCAATCTCTTTCTCCCGACGCGCACGGCCGGCAAGTGCCGGGACGCGCGGACGAAAGGCATGGATCAACGCCGGATTGAAGGTGAGATAGCCGATCACCGGTGACCTCCTTCAAGCGCGAACAGGGGCCTGACGGACGTCGAGGCAACCGGGGTGATGCGGAGGTATTGCGCCAGTTTTTCGCCGATGCGCCGGAAACTCGGAACCGCGACAGCGCTTCCATAGTTAAGCTTGCCCGGAGGCATCTGCCCGTCGTCGACAAACACCGAAATGACGACCTCGGGCCGGCTCGCCGGAAAGAATCCGACGAACGATCCGATGTGGTGCTGGGTGGAATAGTGCCCGTCGATGAGCTTCTGGGTGGTCCCGGTTTTCCCAGCGACTTCAAACTGCGGAATTGCTGCGTCCTGTGCGGTGCCTTCACCCGGAAGGGTAACCCGATGAAGCATCTGTGCAACCGTCTTCGCCGTGGCCGTCTCAATCACCCGGCGGCGCACGGACCTCACAAACGCGTAGAGCACCTCGCCGCGGGCATCGCGCACCTCGCGAACGATCTGGGGACGAAGCAGTTCGCCGCCACTTGCAATCACGCCCATCGCATAGTGGATCTGCAGCGGTGTCGCAGCCACACCGTGGCCCATGGGAATGCGGGTGATGTCCGTCCCCCGCCACGTGGTGTAGTTGGAAAGCCTGCCACGCGACTCCGGATAAATCGCAGGGAACCCTGTATACTCGCCGAAGCCAAACGCCTTCGCATACTCCCACATGCGCTGCTCGCCGAGGATCATGCCGAGTTGCGCGGCTCCCTTGTTGGATGAATGCGACACGATCTCCGTCAGCGTCAGCGGATGATCAAACCGGTGTGCCTCACCCGGCATGTCTATCGACTTCCCACGATAGTCGATCCGCTCCAGGCTGCAGTCAAAACGCTGCGTGAGGTTGACCTTGGCGTCGTTAAGCACACCCGACGCCGCAACGATCTTGAACGTGGAACCGGGTTCAAGAATGTTGGCGACCGCAACGTTGTCCAAGCTCTTCTTCATTTCATCAGCGGACAGCTTGTTGTAGTCGTTCAGGTTGAAGGTCGGCGTATTCGCCATCGCAAGGATGAAGCCCGAGTTGGCATCACTAACGATGATGGTCGCCTTGAGCGGATGGTAGTTGGCCATGATGTGGGCCAGTTCCTCCTCCGCCATGTGCTGCACGAAGGAGTCGATCGAGAGCACCACCGTGTACCCCTGGGTCGCGGGAACCTCCCGTGTGCGGAACTGCGGCAGCTCCCTCCGCTTCCCATCCTTCTCCGATTCGCGCCAGCCATCCTGGCCGCGCAGGTAGAAGTCAGCCCAGCGTTCGATGCCCTGCACCGGGACATTCTGCTTGTTCACATACCCGATGACGTGTGCAGCAAGCTCGTTGTTCGGATAGGCTCGGGTGTAACTTTTCGGCGGAGCATAAACCCCCTTGATCCCGAGCGCCATGATGCGGTCGTAGGTCGGTTCGTCCACGGTGTCGCTCAACTTCACCCAGCGCACCTCCGAGCCCCCGGCATCATCCCCGGGCTCATCCCCGCTGGCTCCTGCATCGGACTGTACCGCAACCTTATTTAAGCGCGACACCACACGGTTCCTCGTGCGGAACGCAGTCGCCACGGTTGCTAGCGGCAGCCTGAGCAGGCGGGCAAGTTCGGGCCAGCGTTCCTCATCCTCGGGACGGGTGACCTGCGGATCCACACCCACGACAATCAGCGGACGCGAGGTCGCAAGAATCTGACCGTGCGAGTCCAGAATGTCACCCCGCCGCGCCTTCTCCACGACAACCTGCCGCCGCGCCTTGTCGACATAACGCGTAAGGCGTTCGCGATCGATCACATGAAGATCCACGAGTCGCAGGCCGATTCCGGCGAACGCGACGACAACAACCGCGCTCAGCAGGACTATCCGGTAATTGGAGGCAAACCCGCGCGCCATGGGTTCAGCGGTTCATGCGTCCGGGGTTGGCTTCCACCGAGTCTCCGGCGGCGGCGGAGTCGCGGCTGTAGAGATCACGATTGCGCAGGATCGTCAGGCGGCGCTCGGGCGACCCCAGCACACGGCGCACCTGCGCCTCCACCGGAGCGACGAGGCCCAGTTTCCATTCAGCATTGCGCCGGGCGAGATTCTCGAAGGTCTCCTCACGCGCCACCTGGATGTGCGTGTCCGCCAGCCGCCGCTCGGCCTCCACAACCTGCGCCTCCAGACGGCGGACCACATTGGCTGTATCCGAAATCTGGTGACGAAACCAGACCGTTCCGAGCCCGATCCCTCCGCTGAAGCAGATCATGCAAAGCGTGTAGATGAGGAGCTGGTTGATGAAGGCGTGATTCTCAGACTTGTTCATGGCGTGTGACGGCGTGGGGCTGAAGGGAGTTTTCGTATGGCGCGCAGCCTTGCGGAGCGGCTGCGGGGATTTGCGGCGGCTTCCTGTTCCGACGGGACAACCGGACGTCTTGTCAGCGGCTCGGCGACCTTCGTGCGCAGGTCCTGCGGACGGTTGTCATCCTCACTCACGGGCTGTCCGCAGAGTCCTCGAAAAAACTGTTTCACCGGACGGTCCTCGAGCGAATGAAAGGAGATGATCGCAAGCACACCACCGTCTGCGAGCCGCTCGAACGCCGCGGGCAGCGCACGGTCAAGCGCACCGAGTTCGTCGTTCACCGCGATGCGAATTCCCTGGAAGGTGCGGGTGGCGGGATTGATCCGGGAGGTGAAACGCTCCCGCGTCGGGATCGCACCGGCAATCACCTCGGCGAGGCTCGCGGTGCGCGCCAGGCGCCCTGTTCCACGCGCTGCCTGCAAGGCACGCACGACCCGCCTCCAGTGCGGCTCTTCGCCAAAATCCCTGACAGCGCGCACCAGCATCTCCTCCGTCGCCGTCTCCAGCCACACGCCCGCAGGCACACCGCTGCGCGTGTCCATGCGCATGTCCGCAGGCGCATCCGTTCGAAACGAGAAGCCGCGCTCGGCGTCATCGAGCTGAAACGACGACACACCGAGATCAAAAAGAATGCCGTCAAACCCCGATTCCTCCCACTCGCCGAGTGTGCCGAAGTCCCGGTCGATCAGCCTGAATCGGCCGGGATGTCGCAACGCCAGTGCCTGCGCGCGAACCTGCGCGGACGGATCTCGGTCGAACGCCACCACACTCACGGCTTCAGCCGAATCAAGAATCGCCTCCGTGTGCCCTCCACCACCGAACGTGCAATCCAGATAGCGCCCACCCGCACGCGGCGCGAGCAGGCTGATCACCTCGGCGAGAAGGACGGAAGTGTGACCGTTTGCCATGGGCTGGAGTTGCGATTCAGGCTGCGCTGCATGCATGGGCGCACCTCACCATCAGCCATCGCGGCGTTGCTGAATTTGCGTGAGCTCGGCAATCCATGATTAGATTCCCACCCTCCGCATGACATCGAGTTGTGACTCGCCTTCCGTGCGTGCCGTGGCCTGCACCCAGCGTTCCGGACTGTAGACAAAAAACTTGTTCATGGTCCCCGTCAGAACCACCTCTTTCCCAATTCCCGCATGACGCAGAAGATCCGCATTGAACATCATCCTGCCTTGCGAATCGAACGAGACCGCCTGCGTCGTCGAAAAGAAGCGTGCGAGGAAATCCTGCCCCGCAGTATCCGACAGCGGAACCTGCGAAACCTTTTCTCGGAGCTTGTCCACTTCGGCCGGGGGAAGCACCGCGATGTAACCACTCGGATGGCAGGTCGCCAGAAACACGTCCCCATCCGCGTGTGTGGACCTCCACAGCGACGGAATCGTGACACGATTCTTGTCGTCGAGCGAATGCCGGAACAGGCCGGTGTAAAACGTTGTGCCAGAGATAGACATGGTGGGAGCGACAGCTGTCCTCCACTTCGTCACATTTATCCCCATTTTCTACCACTTTGGTCAAGGAAAGAGAGCTGCGTTTACGGGGTTTTTACTGACACGATATTCACAGGCAGAAAGCGCCTCACGGAATCGCTTTCAAGCTCCCTCATAACAGGGCTCAAGGCGCTCTTTATATATTGTTTATCAATATATTATGATACAATGAAATTTCAAACACCGAGTTCGTACTCAGCATCGGATTTTTACACGTTTTTGAGTTCTTCACAGAATGAATCCCAAGACCTGCTGCAAATTTCGGAAAATGCCGTACATTTTCGACAGCCATCGCAGCTCATCGGTAGGGGCAGTCCATTTGCTGCGCTCCTTGGGGTTGTGTTGACCTGCAGTCGTATTTCCCACTTTGCACTCGGCGGCACACAGCCATAACCCGTCAAATGAGTTGTGCGCGCTTGCCTGGATACACCTTCCGTCAATCAAACCTGTGATCTCAACGGATGCCTGCTGGAAGGCTGGGCCGTGGGTTCATCCGAGCCACTCCAACTTGCATCAGTCGAAGTGTGGATCAACGGACACCGCGCGGGAGCGACACGCCACTGGCACACACGCGAGGACGTGACCGCTGCTCTGGCCCTTCCCCGCCCCATCACACCCGGTTTCGCAATCGGACTATTCCCTGGAAAACTGCCGCCCAAGCCGACACTGACGCAACTCGAACTGCGCTTCTTCGACGGCACACGTCAGGTGGGCACACTTGAACGGAGCATCGAATTCGTCACGCATGGGGATCCGCGCCCTCCGACTCCGCGTGTCGTCCAACGTCATCCCTCTCACGACTCCTTGTGCCGCATCATCACGCGCATACTGCCAGACACTCGCCAACGCATCGTGGAATTCAACTGCGGGCGCGGCGATGTCGGATACAGCCTATGCAAATCCGGCATTCATTGGCACGGCATTGAAGGCCGTCCCGATGCCTGCGAATTCCTCGCGGCCCGGGGACTTCCCTTCACGCGGCCGAGGAGGGGATTCACAACATCGTATCGGGATCACGGTTTTGCCTATGCGCTCGGCTTCGACACAACGCCTCAGGACTTGCTGGAATGGCTCCCGGAACTCCGCCGAGTGACAACCCAGGGCATCATGCTGAGCGGAAAAATTTCCGGAGATTCCTCACGTGAGGACCTGGAACGTCTCTTGTCCCGACACTTTGCCCGTTCCGAATCCCTCCCCTACCTCAGCGACACGTCTGACCAAAGGCCACCCGCTGTGCTCACCTGTGACCGGTGGTTCCTCTTCGCGCAGGGCTGGTCCTGAGCACAAACCTGCGCATGCTCGTGTCCCCACCTGCTGCAAGAGTGCGATTCGCCGCAGCAGGAAATCGCGGCCAGTCCCCTTCCCGTTGAATTCCGGATTCCTAAATCATCCGCGAACCGAAGCAACCGACCTGAACGGGCGCGCGTCCCCCACCTGCCCCGCCCCACGGGAGTAAAAGCGATGATTGATCGGGCGTCGCTGCTCCGCCGTGAGACCCGGGAGTTCCGGCAGGGTTGATGCACGGAGATCCGAGAGACGGGCGTGTGCCAGCGACCGAAGGTTGTCCCACCGCTCTGCAAGAAAAAGAGCCGCATTTTCTCCAACCACCCGGGACGTACGCGCACTGCGCTGGATCGCGTGCTCACTGATCGGCGGTGCCGCAATCATCTGACGAAGCAACGATCGCCACTCCGTCATCAGTCGGTCGATGTCACCGCGGCCTGCAGTCTCCTGCGCATCCGCAAGCGTTTTCAGTCGCTCGCCCTCCACACGAGCCTTCACCACATCCGCAGCGCCAAAACCATACTGGGGTGGAATGCCATTCTCCAGGTAGCCTTCCACGGTGAGACGATGATAGGCCTTCTCGCAGACTGCCGAGAGCCGCCCCAGCACGCGCGGATTGGTCCCTGAAAAACGCTCGCCCGCGGTGATGTTCGCAATGTCGAAGATGATCGCGTCGAGCGGATACCTGCGGTCTTCCAGCGCAGCCGAAATCGCCAGTCCCTCCGGCCCCAGGAAATTGGATACGATCTCCCCGCGCGCCGTGAGTCTGAGCTCCCGGTCCAGCACACCCACACGCTGAAGCTGCCAGACCAAGGTCGGCTGCGGCGAAAATCCAAGACACTCCGCACGATGCGCACAACCGCGGCAGGCAGGGAACGGATTCTTCACGCGGCGCACGAGCCGCGCGCGACCCGTATCCGTTCGCTGATCGCAGGGGAGACTTCCCGGCCTGAGGCTGGCCGTGTGTTCGATGCCGAGAATCATCGGTTCATCCGTGAAAAACCGGCCGACGGACGACAGCGCCACCTTGCGCACACTCCCGCCTGCGCGAAGCTGCCGGAGGAAGAAGGCCCACGGGAGCGGTCCCGACCGCTTCAGTCGCATCTGCGCCGCACGGCGCAGGCGCGGCGTTGAACTGCTGACCAGCACAAAGCCCGTCTCATCCAGGCCGCGCCGCCCCGCGCGACCCGCCATCTGCAGAAGTTCATGCGGCTCTATCTCGTGCTCGCGCTGGCCGTGACGGTAGCTTCCAGCGGTGATCATCACGGAGCGCAGTGAAAAATTGATCCCCGCACTCAGGCCGAGCGTCGCCACCACCGCGCGCAACTGTCCTGCCTTCGCAAGCGGCTCAATGACGCCCGCGCGCTGCGCATAGGTAAGCCCGCTATGGTGATAGCCTACCCGGGCCTTCAGCAGCTTCGTCAGCGCCGGTCCGCAGAGGATTTCCTGCTCCTGCGTCAGCATCAACGGATCGGGCAGCGGAAGCTCCCGTGCAAACTGGCGCGCCAGCCGTTCCACTTCCGAACGGTGCGGCGCAAAAACCAGCACCGGACCCAGCCCCTCGCGCAAGGCCCCCGCCACGCGCCGCGACCAAAATCCCTCGACGGTACGCGGCAGTCCGCGCACGAGATCGTCCGCCTCAATCTCCTCGAGCGGCACCGGACGCTGCCGCGTCTGGACAACCACAACGTCGCGCCCGAGCCGTCTCAGCCAGGCTGCCACGTCCTCCGGATTACCGACGGCGCCCGACAGGAGAAGCAGCTGCAATCCCGGCGCGGCTGCGAGCAGCACGCCTTCGTAATGGGATCCACGAAACTCGTCCGCGAGCCACTGGTATTCGTCCACGACCAGCAGTCGAAATTCCGATGTGTGCTCCCCTCCACCCTCATGACGCACAGGCGTCACCCGATGCTGCACGGCCTCAAGGGTTGCGACAACCAGCGGGGCCTGGGCGTCGATCGAAAGGTCGCCGGTTGTGATGCCGACGCGCCATCCGCGCTCACGCCATTCGGCGTACTTGTCATTGGCAAGTGCCCGCGTAGGAACCGTGAAAAGCGCACGTCGCGAGAAATTGGTCTGCTCCGCCCACCGTTCGAAAACGTAGGTCTTCCCTGCACCCGTCGGCGCATCGATGATCACGTCCCTCCCCGACCGCAGCGCCTGGATGGCCTCCGCCTGCCACCGGTCCGGCAGCACCAGTTGCTGCAAACTGGAAAGATCTTCGAGACGCACCCGCCCACGCTAGGTCACCCCGTCCTCACGTCAACGGCTGGCTCGATTCCTCCTCCTGAAACCTCGGAAAAACGCAGCAACTGGAGCGCGGCAGAGCTTACAGCGCCAGCAAACCTCCCAAACGATGCGGAGCGCACCTGCGACTCTCCTGATCAGGACGGAGTGGAATCGCTAGTCTTCGACACGAGCGGGAGCGAAAACACGAACTCCGTCCAATCTGCCGCAACGGATGCATCCACTTCCAAATCACCGCCAAGTGCGCGTGCTATCTCGCGGCTGAGGCTGAGCCCCAGTCCATGGCCAGGCCGGGCGTCACTTCTGCTGGGATCAGCGCGAAAAAATCGCTCAAAGAGCCGTGACCTCATCTCGGGTTGAATCCCAGGTCCCGTATTGCCGATCCGGCAAATCGCCTTGCCCTTTGCGGCGACAAGCGAACAGCGAACAACGCCCCCGGGGACGTTGAACTTGATGGCATTGTCGAGAAGATTCAGGACCACACGACGGATATGCGACAGGTCCCCGACAACCCGGACCTTCTCCGCAAGTTTCCTTTCAATCCGAACTTGTCGGCCTTCGGCAAGCGCTTCGACGTCCTCGCAGGCTTCAGCAACAAGAGACGAAAACTCCAGCTCCCGCACGGGAATCTGCGCCGCTCCGGTGTCGAATTGCGCAAGGAGCAGCAAGTTGTCGGTGATATGATGGAGGCGCGCGATTTCCTCCTGAATGCTCACGAGCCTTCTCTGGTGGTCAGGGGTGATTCCCGGAGCGCGCATCAGGCTCTCAACCTCGCCCCGCAGGATGGTGAGCGGCGTGCGCAGTTCATGGGAGGCGTCCGCTGCGAATCGCCGCGCCTGCTCAAAGCTCATTTGCAGGCGGCCAAGCATCGCATTGAACACCAGGGTAAGGCGCTGCAATTCGTCCTTCGCGGCGGGCACCTGGACGCGATCGTCCAGGCGCTCTGCCCGGACTCGTTCCACGGCATTCGTGAGATGGCCCAGCGGACGGAGTGCACGTCCGGAAATCCAAATGCCGCTCAGAGCCACAATCGCGATCGCGACAGGCAGCGACAGGACATACGCCAATACGAGATCGGCGAGGATATCCCAGACCTCCTCAAGATTGTAGGCGACCACGACCGAGGTTTTCGTATCCGCGAACACGGCTGTCCTCCAGCGTTCCTTCCCGTCCCGAATTGTGCGAGGCAGGTCATTCACGAGCGCGAGCCGCGCCGTCTTCTCCGTCAAACGATCGCTGCGAAACCGAAGCCTGCCAAACTCATCAAAGACAGCATGCGCAAGCCAGGCCGCATAGGATTCATCCTCCTGCGCCGCTGCTTCGATCCGCGAAAGCTCATTCATTCCCAGCAGGCGATGCCCTTCCGCTGTGATTTCGAGATCAACCGCTTCAATCTGCTCCTGGTAGAAGTTGACCAGGGTGGACCCTGAATAGACGAGCAGAATGAAAGTCGTCAGTCCTGTCATCCAGGCAGCGAATTTCCAGCGGATCGGAAGAGCCTTCATTCGTCAGGCCTCATTGAGTAGCCGATTCCCCGGTGGGTCTGGATCAGCTTTTCAGGAAACGGATCATCGACCTTGCGACGCAACCGCTGCATGGCCACGTCGACAAAATTGGTGCCAGGATCGAATTGATGCCCCCAGACATCCTGGCTGAGCTCCACACGACTCACGACCTTGCCGGGCGTGCGCAGCAGGCATTCCAGCAGCGCAAATTCCCTCGACGTCAGCTCAATCCGCGCGCCTTCCCGCTGAACCTCGCGTGTCATGAGATTCAAGGTGAGATTCCCGCAACGCTGCAGGCTGAGGCCCACGCCCGTGCGCCGGCGCAACACGGCATTCAACCGCGCGAAAAGCTCGGTCATGGAAAAGGGCTTTCCCAAATAGTCGTCTGCACCGAGATTGAGGCCCTCAACGCGTTCATCGAGATCGCCCCTGGCAGTCAGAAGAAGGACAGAAATCGTGTGACCTTCCTCTCGCAGCTTCCGCAGCACGCTGAGCCCATCACGACCCGGTATCATGATGTCGAGAATCACGGCATCGAAGCCTCCTCTCTTTACAAGGGTCACGGCTGTGTCGCCATCATGACACACCTCAGCCGCGTAGCCGCGTTCCTCCAGGCCGGCCTTGATCATGGCCGCCACTTTTTTCTCGTCGTCAACAACCAAGATACGCATGGGAACGGGTCAGGAATTCGACGGGTGCCGCATCTTCAGATCGATCAAGAGGGAATTCCATCTGCAATCCTTCGCAACGGCAAACGCTCCCGCGGAACGCATGCCACTTGCCGCGCGTTCCCAATCGTTTCCCCTCCCGCCCATGTCTTGCAGGCAAGTGTTACGGGACGATGACCAATGCATTACGGTTTTGTAATGTATCAAACATCTGGGGCGGATAGCGATCCTACGGGATGTGTATCCATCCACACGTATCACGAAAAACGGTGAGATCTCCGACTCCGGCCTCCTGAAGGAAGGGAGATTCCCCTTTTATCATTCTGCTCCCGGCAAGCGCGCATCAGCGACGCCGCCCCGTGTGTCCGCTATGCGGAGGCGTATCACAAGAGCCTTCGCCACTGCGCCATGAAGACGCCCGCCTGGATCTCCTCATGCCTGAGGCGCCGGTGCGGCCTCGCTTTCATTGCAGTCAGTATCGCACTTTTCATCGGGCTCATCGTGCGGACTGCTCTCCTCGTGAAATCCGCAGGCGAGGTTTCATGGGATTACAGCCTCGTCGCTTCATTTCTTCTGGGTGAACTCTTTGACGTCGGAAGTGCCGCCTGGTGGTCGATTCCTCTCCTGCTTCTGCTGGCGTCCCTGCCGCGGCGCTTCTTCTCTCACACCTGGGCGCGCATCGCTTCGCACGTCGCGGTGTTTGTCATCGGTTTCCTCCTGCTTTTTGGCGCGACGGCCGAATGGGTGTTTTGGGAGGAGTTTGGCGTCCGCTTCAATTTCATCGCGGTCGACTACCTTGTCTACACGACCGAAGTCATCGGAAACATTCGTGAATCCTATCCCATGCCGTGGATCCTCTTCGGAATCGGCGTGGGCGCCGCATTGATCCATCTTGCCGTTGTCCGTCTCGGATGGATGAAGCAGTGGCTGGATAATGCAGACGAACCGGCCGGACGGCGGTGGAAGACGGCTGCAATGGCGTCGGTTGTGTGCCTCCTCTTCGGAATTGTCCTCAGCGAAAACGCGCTTCCGAATTTTTCAAACAACTACAATCGGGAACTGGCAAAGAGCGGGCTCTGGTCGTTGTTCGCGGCGTTTCGAGCAAACCGGCTCGACTATGAACAATTCTACCCGACCATGCCTCGCACGGCCGCATTCCACCGGGTACGGAAGATCCTTGCAAAGGACGGATCACGCTTCGCCGGTTCCAACGAGGAGGACCTGCTGCGCTACGTCTCGAACCGCGGCCCCGAGAAAAAACTCAATGTCATCCAGATCACGGTAGAGAGCCTGAGCGCAAGCTTCATGGCGCGCTACGGCAGCCGTGAAAACATCACACCGAACCTCGATGCACTTGTTCCAAGAGCGCTCGTATTCGACGAATGCTACGCCACGGGAAACAGGACCGACCGCGGCATGGAGGCTCTCACCCTGTCCGTGCCGCCCACGCCCGGGCGCTCGTTGATCAAGCGACCCGGTAACGAGGATCTCTTCACTCTCGGGTCCATCTTTAGAGAAAAGGGCTACAGCACCCAGTTCATCTACGGAGGGTTCGGCTATTTCGACAACATGAACTACTTTTTCGGGCACAACGGCTACGAAATCACGGATCGCAACTCCGTGCCGGGCGGCGAAATCACTTTCGCCAACGTCTGGGGCGCATGCGACGAAGACGCCTTCCGCTGGGCAATCACGAACGCCGATCGAAGTTTCAAGGAGGGAAAGCCCTTCTTCCAATTCGTGATGACCACGTCCAATCACCGCCCCTATACGTTTCCCGACGGACGCATCGATCTGCCGTCAAAGACTTCGGGAAGGTCCGGGGCAGTGAAGTACACCGACTACGCGATTGCGAAACTGCTGCGCGACTGTGAGTCGAAACCCTGGTACAGGAACACCGTCTTTGTCATTGTGGCAGATCATTGCGCCTCAAGCGCTGGCAAGGCCGAATTACCCGTGCAGAATTATCACATCCCACTGATGATCTTTGCACCGGGCGGTCAGATTACACCCGGAGTCGTGAAGCGGATCACGAGTCAGATAGACTACGCACCCACCCTCCTCGCCCTCCTCGGGTGGTCCTATCCGAGCCGCTTCTATGGTTGGAATGTACTGGATCTGCCCGACGGCGAAACGGGGCGGGCCCTTCTTGGCAACTACCAGAAGCTCGGCTATTTCAAGGACGCCACGCTCACGGTGCTTAAACCCGTGCGCCAGTCGGTCGCCCTCAAGTACGACGCTGTTCACCAGACGAGTGAGCCCAAGCCGACAGATCCATCCCTCGTGGATGACGCCATTGCCTACTACCAATCAGCAAGCTGGCTCTTCGCTCACGGTGGCCAGCGCTCCCCCGGAACGGAGAAGCCCGAAAGCCATGTCGCGCTTCGGAATTGATCATACCCTGCGACCCTCAGTCGCCGCACTGGTGCTGACCTTTGTGCTGTTCGAATCCACCCGGTTCGATCTCGCGATACAGAATCGACTGTATGATTTTTCCACGCGCCGCTGGCTGATCGACGCCCATGCCGTTGTGCCACGGGCTGTTTTCTACACCGGACCCAAAGCACTGCTCATCGTCCTTGGCCTGACGCTCCTGCTGCTGATTCTTGGGCCGCAATCCTGGAGAATTCGCCTGCGCATTCCGGATCCGGCTCGAAAAAATCTCCTCGTGGCTTTCCTGACTCTCGGAACCGTTCCCGCATTTGTCGGCGGACTCAAGTCCGTGACAAATGTTTTCTGCCCTTCGGAGATCCGTGCCTATGGAGGCGATGAGCCCTACGTCCGTGTGCTGGAGCGCTACACCGAAAACGAACGCCCCGCGCAACGCGGTCGTTGTTTCCCGGCAGGCCACGCGAGCGGCGGCTTCGCGCTGCTGGGGCTGGTGGGACTCGCCCGCACTCGACGCGGCCGCGCGCTGCTGACGCTGCTCGGCCTTGGAGTGGGAACGTCCATGGGTGCCTACCAAATGGCGAAAGGAGCCCATTTTCTCAGCCATACCATGGTGACGGCACTGATTGCCTGGATCTTCTTTCTCCTATGGAGACGCATTCTCTCCGTCAGCCCTCCAACCGCAGTCACCCGAGGTCAACCCTAGACCCGCGCTCAGGCCCGGACATCCGAGTCAGTCCGCGCGCCTCCCTTGGGCAACGCCAGGGGCAGCAGGATCAGCAGTCCGCCAAGAAAGTAGATACCATTGAGAAGCACCGCGGTCCGGTAGCCGAAACTCGTTGCGAGTTCGCCCATCGTCAGGGGGCCGATCACGCCGCCGAGTTTTCCAAAGAGTCCCCAGAAGCCAAAAAATTCGCCGCCCTTCCCAGGCGGAGTCAGCGCAGATACCACGGCCCGACTCGCGGATTGCAGTGAGCCCATCGCCAGCCCGGCAATCGCGCCGATCGCATAGAACTCCATCTTGGTGCCGCAAAACGCGGCCCATCCGGAAACGACGAGCCACAGGAGGAGCGAGATGACCAGCGCCGGCTTAGCACCCATGCGGTCCTGAAAATATCCAAATCCCAACGCGCCCATCGCGCTCGTGATCTGCAGGGCCGCAAAAAGAATGATGTTCTCGGTCTGGGTGAGATGCAGGACATTCTGCCCGAACAGTGACGCAAAAACGATGACTGCCATCAGCCCCGAGAGGAACAGCATGAACGCCAGGAAAAAGACAGCGAGCGTACGGTGATTCGGCAGTTCGCGAAGCGTTTTTCCAATCGCGCCCCATCCCACCCTGAAATAACCCGCGCCCTCGGGCCGCGGCTTCGGCACGGCGCGTTCACGCAGCAAGATCTGGGTCGGCAGGCTGGCGAGCAGAAAAAACAGGCCCGTCATCAGAAATGTCCAGCGTGCAGAGGCCTGCAGTCCCTGGATGATGAAAAGCGCCAGTCCCAGGCTCAGCATGCCTCCCATGTAACCGAAGCTCCAGCCGTAGCCCGAAATGCAACCCACATTCGCCGGCGTGCTGATCTCCGGCAGAAAACTCGCGCAGAAATTGTCGCCCATCGCGAAGGCAATGTTCGCCGTCACCACTAGCGCAAGCGCCAGCAGCACATCGCCGGGCCCGGTGAAGAAGAGACAGGCCGTCGCCGTTGCACATACCACCGCCGACGCCATGAGGAACCGCTTCTTCGCCGCCGTGAAATCCGCGACCGCACCAAGCCATGGCGCGAAAAGAATCACGACTACCTGTGACAGTGCCAGCGCCCGTCCCCACCAGCTTGATGCGCCGGGGTGATCCCCGGCGATGACCTTGCTGAAGTAGGTCGCGTACACGACCGTGATGATGATCGTGGTGAACGACGAATTCGCGAAATCGAAGCAGCACCACCCGAAGATCTCGGAACGCTTGACGGGAGGCGGGGATTCGGAAGCCATGGGCCACGCTCACGATCGAGCCGCCACATGGCAAGTGTGCGCTGAGGCCTTTGCCCTCTCAGCCAAAAAATCCGCAAACGCGCCTACGACCGCCGCCTGCGCAGATTGTATACCGCCAGTGCAAGCAGCGCGACCCCCAGGAAGAACAAGGTGTAGCCGCTCTCTCCAACCGATGCCGCCGGAGCCGTCTGAGCGCCCAGCCTCGCAGGCGCGAACAACGCCAAAAATCCTCCAGCGATTCCGATGATTCGTGAGACCAACTTTGAAACGGATGATGATGCAGGCACGGGAATCCTTCTAGCACGTTGCATTCCAATCTACGTGTTTCTACGAACTGCAAATCTACGTAGATATATGTAGCTCCGCTTGAAACTGTTACCAATGACTCCTTTCAGTTGCGCGGCTCGAAGCGTCGTTTGCCGCCGCCAGGGATTGTGTAAGGCATTTCGACGGCACACACCTCCGCGTCGATTCGCGCGGACGCCACTTTCCTAAAGATAAACAACTTACCGTCATTTCGCGCGCGGCGGAAACTGTGTCAGGAGTTCGACGGCTCACAGGCGCGCTGCGGCACCGCGGTCACTCAGTATTCATCAGACACTGGTCGAGCGACGCACGGATCGCAGCCTCATCCATGGACTGGCCGATGAAGACGAGCTCCTGCCGACGGTCGCCATGAGGCTCCACCCACAGGGCACGAATCATTTCGGGCCGGTCTTCAAGGGACGCCTTTCCATTTTCGACCAGGGCGGCCCACCAGTAATTGAGTGTATCCAATTTTGCACGACACCCCGCTATCGATAGGAAACCCATCTCGTCGGGCGACTCCACCCACCAGCAGAATCCCTTTGCCCTCACCAAACCTGGAAATCCGTTGCGCAGGAGCGACTCGAATTTTGCCCGCGCAAACGGAAGCCGCGCCTGATAGACAAAACTCGATAACCCGTGCTTCGCAGAAGAGGAAGACGTCGCACGCTCGGGTTTGAACACAGTCGCTCCAGAAAGTTTTCCGGGTTGAGGCGCGAGCGCATTCAACCGTTGAAGCCAGCGAGCACCGGACAAGGTGGCTCGTGGATCAAATAGCTGCCGGTCCAGACACACTTCGCGTGAAACCTGCCCGCGTTCGATCGAATGTCTCTCCGCCCGACCATTCACTCCCTCTATTGCGGCATGCACGGCTTCAAGTTCGTCCTCGGAAACCAGGTCGCACTTGTTCACGAGGACCAGATCCGCTGATTCGATCTGAACAAGCATGAGATCGAAAAAATCCTTCTCTGTTTCGCCCACGGATGCCCTTTCGTCGGCCGGGCGCTTTGCCACCCGCGAATTCCACAGGCTCAGGAAATAGGCGGCGTCAACCACCGTAACGAGCGAACTCAGGCTGGCCAGGTCCGCGAGCGATCGGCCAAACGGATTCCTCTGCAGAAACAACTGGGCAACGCCACGCGGCTCCGCGACTCCGGTGGTTTCAACAATGATGTGATCGAACGGCTCGCCCGAAGGGCCGCCGGAACGACCGGTTAGGGCAAGCTCCGCGAGAGACTCTGCGAGTTCGTCCTTGATGGAACAGCACACACATCCGTTGCCGAGCTCAATCACCGGTTGCTTCCGCCCACCGCCGACTCCAGGAGCCATCATGCCCTGGGCGACCAATCTTGCGTCGATATTGATGGCACCGACATCGTTCACGACCAGCGCCCACCGGGCCCCCTCGCTCTGCGTCAGCAGGTGATTCAGCACCGTGGTCTTCCCCGCGCCGAGGAATCCGCAAAGCACGGTAACTGGTGGACGCGAGCCTTCCATCTTCATCCTCCCGCGAAAACCGGACGGAATCCCGCCGCCTCGAGCACCCGCGCAACGTCTTCCCGCTTGTCACCCTGGATCTCGATCCTGCCCTCCTTGACCGTTCCCCCACAACCGCACCGTTTCTGCATCGCCTTCGCCAGGCTCTCCTTTTCCGCATGGCCGATTCCAACAAAACCATCGATCACCGTGACGGTCTTGCCCCCGCGTCCGGCCGTCGTGCGCCGGATATCGACCCGACCCCGATTCTTCTTCGCAAGCCCCGGCTCACTTTCAGGACTCACTCCACCCGATTCCCGCGCCGCAGTGGCAGGAAGATTGGGAAGGCTACGCTTCAAGGCATCGAGCGAACCAAAAGGATTCTGAGAAAGCGATTCACCTCCGCCCGTGGGTACCTTTCCGGGTTTACTCATGTGATTTACCTCCCCGCCCCCTTGCCTCGGCAGGAGCCGACCGGGATCCCTCCCTCACCACCCAGAAACGCCACCGCCTTGGCATAGCTTCTACCCTCGAGAAAGTGAATGAGTTGCGGATGAAGAACATCCCGTCCAGCCTCTCGGAGATCATCCAAACGCTTCAATCCCATGGCAATCCGCTCGCCATCAGATTGCTTGATGGCATCCATCAATTCCACTAGTGAATCCTTGATCGCCTGTTCCATAGTCGAGAAACCCGATTCTCATGTTCAATCTGCGTGGGTTAAGCGAGTCTTCAATCAGACTGCCCAGCCTTCACCCGCTTGCCTCACAGCCGCAATGATCTTTGAATGGAAATCTCTATTGTCAGTTCAAGACACGCGCCACGCGGCGCGATCCATTCTCCTTTCTATTTCCTTTCTGAATAAACTCCATGAGACCACTTCCCTTGCCGACGCGCGCAAACGCCGATATCCTCGACGCGGCCTACTACGCATGGCTTGAAAATCCCGATGCCGTAGATCCGACCTGGCAGGCCTTTTTCCAGGGCTTCGCTCTCGGCAATCAGCAATACGGAAAAAACGGTGCGGCAATCCGCGTCTCCCCGGAGCCCTCCGATCTATCCGACAGCCTCAAGCAGTCGCAGGTCCACAGCCTGATTTACCACTATCGATCCATCGGGCACACCCAGGCCCATCTGGATCCCCTGAGCGATCCTCCGTCACCCTCCCCGCGCCTGGCGTTGGGTGAATTCGGTCTCACCGAGGCTGACCTCGATCGCTCCTTTGATGTGAGCCACTACCTGAACCAGGGGCAGATGAATCTGAGGAGCCTGATAGATTCCCTCAGCCAGACCTACTGCGGTCGCATCGGAGTGGAGTACGTTCACATCCAGGATACGGAGGTGCGCAACTGGCTGCAGGAACGCATGGAGTCCACACGCAATCAGCCGGAATTCTCAAAGGCACAGAAGACCCGCATCCTGCGAAGGCTGCACAAAGCCGAGTTGTTCGAACGTTTTCTTCACACCAAGTACGTCGGCCAGAAACGATTCTCACTTGAAGGCGGGGAAACCTTCATCGCCGCTCTCGATGCGATCGTGGAGCACTCCCCTGCACAGGGAGTCGAGGAAATCGTCATGGGCATGGCCCACCGCGGCCGCCTGAACGTCTTGACCTCGATTCTTCGCAAGCCATTCGAGCTGCTGTTCGAACAGTTTTCGGAAAATTATCTTCCTGAAACCGTCGCAGGCGACGGCGATGTAAAGTACCATCTCGGTTACGAATCCATTCTCGACACCACCACCGGCGGAAAGGTCGAGATGCGGCTCGCCGCCAATCCGTCCCACCTCGAAATCGTAAACCCCGTCGTCGAGGGCAAGGCACGCGCGCGTCAGCGCATCCGGGGTGACGTCGAGCGACGCCGGGTCTTGCCATTGCTGGTGCATGGCGACGCCGCCTTCGCCGGCCAGGGTGTGGTGGCGGAGACCTTGAATTTTTCCCAACTGCCCGGCTATCGCACCGGCGGCACGCTTCATTTCGTCATCAATAACCAGATCGGTTTCACAACGCTTCCGAGCGAGGCAAGGTCCACGCGCTACTGCACCGATGTCGCCAAGATGATCGAAGCGCCGATTTTCCACGTCAACGGCGACGACCCCGAGGCCGTCTGCATGGTTGCCCGGCTCGCCTTGGAGTTCCGCGTAAGATTCCAACGGGATGTCGTCATCGACATGTATTGCTACCGCCGGCACGGTCACAACGAGTCTGACGAACCCGCGTTCACGCAGCCTGAGATGTATCGAAAGATCGGTGCGCATCCCCTCGTCTCAACCCTCTATACCGAAAAGCTCACCTCAGAAGGCAGTCTCACCCCCGCCGAATGTGAGGCAATCAAGGCCGAATATCTTGCGGCACTTGAGTCGAACCTTGAAAAGGCAAAGGCCCGTGAGGCTGAAAAGACCGCGCGGCGCAAGGCGAAGGCGGCCGACCCCCAGGCCCGATTTGCAGGTTCAACCGCGGTTTTCCAGCCCGACTTCAGCCACGCTCCCGTTCCCACAGGGGTGCCCCACGCTCAGATTGAGAAGGTCATCCGCGGACTCACCACACTGCCCTCGGGCTTCAATGTGAACCCAAAGATCCGCCGCCTTCTGGACGCACGCCTGCACGCGTTGAAGGAAGGCGGTCCGGTCGACTGGGCCCTGGGTGAAGCACTCGCATTCGGCACTCTCCTGCTTGAGGGAACCCCCGTACGCCTGAGCGGACAGGATTGCGAACGAGGCACCTTCAGCCATCGCCATGCGGTGCTGCATGATCACGAGACGCGTGAAAGCTACACTCCGCTGAAGCACCTTGACGACGGCAAGCCTACCAAGTTCTGCGTCTACAACTCCCTGCTTTCCGAAGCGGCCGTACTCGGATTCGATTACGGCTACTCCCTCGACTACCCTCAGATGCTCTGCATCTGGGAGGCGCAGTTCGGCGATTTCGCAAACGGCGCCCAGGTGGTGATCGACCAGTTCATCGCCAGCTCCGAATCGAAATGGCAGCGCACCAGCGGCATTGTTCTGCTTCTGCCTCACGGCTACGAGGGTCAGGGACCCGAACACTCCTCCGCACGCCTCGAACGTTTCCTCCAGCTTTCCGCGGAAAACAACATCCAGGTCGCCAACATCACGACACCGGCAAACTTCTATCACGTGCTTCGTCGTCAGATGAAGCGTGATTTCCTGAAGCCGTTGATAGTAATGTCGCCCAAATCCTTGCTGCGCCATCCCGCCGCGGTTTCGCGCATCGACGAATTCACCACGGGTTCGTTCCAGGAAATCATCGACGATCCCGCTGCGCCGCAGAAGACCGCGCGACTCATTCTCTGCTCCGGCAAGGTGTATTACGACCTCGCCGACTATCGCGAGAAGAACAAGATCGCGGACACGATGATCGTCCGCATCGAGCAGCTCTATCCGCTGCACACGGATCGCCTTGCCGAAATTGCAGGCCAGCACGCCAACGCACGGATCGTCTGGGCGCAGGAGGAGCCTCAGAACATGGGTGCATGGAATCATCTGGCTCCATCACTGGAGGAAATCTTTAAACGAAAGGCCGCGTATGCCGGACGCGAGCCCGCGGCATCCCCGGCGGTCGGTGCGCTTGCCTTGCATCGTCGCGAGCTCGCTGATTTCCTCAAGGCTGCCTTCTCGATCTGATGTCGGCTTCCACCCTGCGCAACTTCAACCGAACTTCTCCATGCCTGTTCTCGAAGTAAAGATCCCCCCCCTGGGCGAATCCATCAATTCCGGCGTTCTCGCCAAGTGGCACGTCGCCGACGGAAGCGCCGTGAAGAAGGATCAGCCTCTCTTCGAACTGGAAACCGACAAGATCACCTCGGAAGGCACCGCGGAAGCAGCCGGGAGAATCACCCTGAAGGTAGCCGTGGGTACCGAGGTCAAGATCGGCGAAGTGGTCGCCACCATCGACACCGATGCCGCCCCAACCGCCGCACCGGTGGCACCTTCCGCTGCGGCAGCCGCGGCAAAAGCCGCGTCGGCTGCACAGGCTTCAAAAGGTTCCTCGTTTCCCTCCTCACCCGCCGTCCGTCGTGTCGCCGAGGAAACCGGAGTGGACACGGCCGACATCGCTGGCACCGGTAAGGGCGGACGCGTCACCAAGGGCGATGTCCTCGCCGCAGCCGAGGCGCCCGCGACGCCTCGCGTAGCGCCCGTTGTCCCCCAGGCGGCGCCCGCACGGGCCGTGCCCTCCGCACCAGCACCCGTGGCCCTTGCATCGCCGACAGAAAAACAATCCCGCCGGAAACTGTCCCCGCTTCGCAAACGCATCGCCGAGCGGCTGGTGCAGGCCCAGCACGAAGCGGCCATGCTCACGACCTTCAATGAGGTCGACATGTCCGCTGTCATGGCCCTGCGCGCAAAATACCAGGACGACTTCGTCAAGCGAAACGGCATCAAGCTTGGCTTCATGTCCTTCTTTACCAAGGCGGTCGTGCATGCCTTGAAGGAGGTGCCCGGTATCAATGCGCAGTTCGCGGGCGACGAAGTTATCCAGAACCATTACTTCGACATCGGCGTCGCTGTGTCCACCGAGAAAGGCCTGATGGTGCCGGTCATCCGCGACGCAGACAGGCTGGGCATGGCTGAAATAGAGAAGGCGATTGGAGAGGCCGCGAAAAAGGCCCGCGACAACAAGATCACGCTCGCCGATCTTGAAGGGGGCGTCTTCACGATCACCAATGGCGGCATCTTCGGTTCAATGCTGTCGACGCCCATCTTGAACGCTCCGCAGAGCGGCATTCTGGGCCTTCACGCAATCAATGAACGCCCGGTGGCCATCAATGGCCAGGTTGTCATCCGCCCGATGATGTACCTCGCACTGAGCTACGATCACCGGCTGGTCGACGGCAAGGAGGCGGTCACGTTCCTCGTCAAGGTCAAGCAGGCCATCGAGGATCCCACCCGCCTCCTTCTGTCCATCTAGTCCCCGCCGGACGACCGCCCGCGACCCGGCGAGCCGGCCGCCCGCGACCACTCTTTCGTTTCACCTGCCATGGAATCCTTCGACCTCATTGTCATCGGCGCCGGTCCCGGCGGTTATGTCTGCGCTTTTCGCGCTTCCCAACTGGGCCTCAAGGTGGCACTGATCGACAAGCGGTCAACGCTCGGCGGAACCTGCCTCAATGTGGGATGCATTCCCAGCAAGGCGCTGCTTCATTCGAGCGAACACCTGGTCTTCGCACGACAGCATGCAGCGGAACACGGGATCAAGCTGGGCTCAGTCGACTTCGATCTCGCCGCGCTGATGAAACGGAAGGACGCGGTCGTGAACAAACTCGTGGGCGGTGTCACCCAGCTCGCAAAGGGCAGGAAGGTCATGGTCTTCACCGGCGCGGCTGCCTTCACTTCGGCAACCACCGTGAGCGTGACCCCGCTCTCCGGTACAGCCGTGGAAATCGCTGGGAAAAATATCGTGATCGCCACGGGCTCCGTCCCGGTCGAGCTGCCGTTCCTGAAATTCGACGGCGACACCGTCGTCTCCAGCGATGACGCCATCGCCTTCAAGGAAGTACCCCGCCGACTCGTAGTCGTCGGCGGCGGTGTGATCGGACTTGAGCTGGGTTCCGTCTGGTCGCGACTCGGCAGCGAGGTCACCGTCGTGGAATTTCTTCCGAAGATCATCGCAACATTCGACGACGATGTTGTCAGGTCCTTCACCCGTATTCTGCAGAAGCAGGGACTGAAGATCGAGGTCGGTGCCAAGGTCACGGGATTCTCCAAGGGAGTCCTCACAGCGGAACGGGACGGCAAGCCTCTCGAATTCCCTGCGGACAAGGTGCTCGTGGCTGTGGGCAGGCGCCCGTTTACCGATCAACTTGGACTCGACAAGGCGAGTGTCGTTCTCGACGAGAAGAAGCGCGTCAAGGTCGATGCCCGGCTCAGGACGAGTGTGCCCAACATCTGGGCTATCGGTGATGTGATTGCCGGCCCCATGCTCGCCCACAAGGCAGAGGAGGATGGCGTCGCAGTCGCGGAATGGATCGCCGGAAAGGCTGGCCATATCAATTGGGACCTCGTTCCCGGCGTCGTCTATACGGCACCCGAGGTTGCATCGGTCGGACTGGGCGAGGACGCCGCAAAGGCACAGGGCCTTTCCATCAGAATCGGGAAATTCAATCTCGCCGCCAATGGTCGCGCGATCGCGGCGGGAACGACCGACGGTTTCGTCAAGATCATCGCCGATTCCAAAACCGACCGCATCCTTGGCGCGCAAATCCTCGGTGCCAACGCCGGTGAATTGATTTCCGAGATCGTGACACACATGGAATATGGCGGCAGCGCCGAGGACCTGGGCCGAACCATTCACGCCCATCCCACCATGAGCGAGGCACTGAAGGAGGCGGGTTTGGCAGTCTCGAAGAGCGCGATCCACGCGCTTTAGCGTTTCTTTTACGAGGCACACCGCAGCCGGTGCTAAAACGGCTGTGTCCCGTGGGCGGACGGCGCAGTCTCGGCGCTCCGCATCACGCCCATTCATCCGTGGGGGATTGCACCTCAATTGAGCCCCGAATCAGCCGATGAAGTGGACCACACAATCCCTCTCCAAGGTGTCCACCTCGAACGAAAAGAAGCTCTTCCTGGAAGTTTCGGAGCTGACGGTTCAGCTTGTCCGCGCCAACGGCCGCACCGTCGAGATTTATCGCGAGTGCCTGCGCGATCATCGCGACGACATCCTGCAGGCCCTCAAGGAGGCTTCACCGAAGGAGACGTTTTCATCCGCTTCAATCGTGGCCGCCATCAGCCCATCCGGGCGCTTTGCGCATCTCGGGACGGACGAGGAGTGCAAACGCATTCGAACGCCGGATGCGGTTGCGCGCGAATTGAATCTGCCGGACGGATTCATCGACGGCCCCCTTGCCCTTGCACTGTGCCGGGCCGACGATGGTTGCTCCGTCGCATCCTCATCCCATGGGCGCTGGCTGGCCGTGGCAGCCGGACAGAATTCGCTCGCAGCATCCCAGGCGCATCTGGCGGAATTTTCCCTGCGCGACACCGTCATCAGCCCCGCGATTACCAGTCATCTGGGAGCACTGCAGACGGCCTGCCAGCTTTCGGGCGCGCCCAGTTCGGTCATGGCCTGGGACTTGGGCGAGTCGGACTCCACCCTCTATCTCGTAAACCGCAAAGGAGTGCTGGCCACTCAGACCTGCCCGATCGGCATTCATCACATCGCCGATGCGATTCAAGGTGAACTGTCGCTCGCATCCCGCGCCGCAGCCACAAAGCTTTTTCTGAATGCGTTCTTTGATTTCGCTGACACAGGCCCCAAGGTCGTCAGGCGGCTCGCTTCCGGAATCAAGCCTGCGCATCACGCACTCGGGGGCGCTCCATCGGCGCTCTTCTGCATCGGACTCCCCGCGGACAATTCCTGGTTTACAAACGAGGTGAGCACCCTGCTGGGTATGACCCCGTGGCATCCGCCCATCACCGCGCTCAGCCGCGAGCTTGGCGTCGATTTCCTCGGCAACTCGCTGGCCGGTAATCTCAGCTTCAACGCGGCAGGACTGCTGCATCTAATCGGCAGGCACGCCGCAAAAACCGAAGGCTGGCAACCCGCCTGGCAAATGATCGACGTCGGGGCAAGAAACACGGTGCGTGCAGCCATCGCGGCATCGACCAACGTCACTAGTGGGAAAAAGGCAGCTGTTGCCGAATCGCGCGGAGCCAAGGCACCAGCGGAAACCCGTATTGCCGAGGCCGCGCCGCAAACCGCGACTGCGACCACGGTGGCGACCCATTCCGTCCTGGCGCAGGCAAGCGCACGCGCCACGGCCCTGACTCGTGCACAACCTCCTGCGGAGCGCCATCCCACTCCTCAACCGGCCCCACCCAAGAGCACCACTGCCAAGGCTCTGGCGGCCTCCGCCAGAACACAGACGGAAACACAGGCCCTCCTGTCGGGAGTCACCGCCGCTCACCCCGAGGCTTCCAGTGGCAACAAGCCCGAAGCCGGTGCAGTCGTCTCCGCCATCAGGCGATCAAGCGCCATGGCCGCAGCTCCCCATCCTCCCCGCCCGCCCGAAACCAGCCAAGCCGCCCAAGCACCCGCTGAGGCGGATTCGAAGGATGAGGCACCTCCCGCGCAAAAGAAGAAGGCCTCCAGGAGCGGATTGTGGATCGCAGGGATCGCCCTGGTTGCAGTCGGCATTTCCACCTGGTTCACCCTGAACATCCAGAAGGAGAACGAACTTGCTCGTCTACGTGAAGCGGAGGCCAGGCAGCGCGCTGCGGAAGCCATGGCAAAAGCCAGGGAAAGTGAAGAGGCAGCTCGACTGGAGGCCGAGCGGCTCCGCAAGGAAGCTGAGTTCGAAAGGGAAAGGGCCGTCGCCGCCGTCAAGCTTCGTACCGAGGAGGAGGTTCTCCAACGAATCGAAGCGGAGCGTCGGGCAAACGCGCCAGGCATCCTGGTCGTACGAACAGAGCCCACAGGTGCACACGTCTCGATTGATGGCGCCCTGCCGCAGGCCACACCGCTTTCCATCAACAGCCTCTCCATCGGCACCCACCATCTTTCCATCAGCCTGCCGGGTTATGATACCACGACCCGCACTGTAGAGCTCAAGCGCGACCAGACGACCGACCTTGGCCTGATCGAACTCACGCGTCAGCTCGGCAGCCTCGAAATCATCAGTGAGCCCGTCGGCCTCGCGTTCGAACTGCGTCAGGCATCGGAGAAGCCAGACTCCCCACCGATGCGAACAGGCACCACACCGTCCACTCTCAGCGAACTCATCGTGGGCGACTACACCGTGACCCTTCTGCGACCAGGCTGGAATCCGGTCACTTCAACCGCAAAAGTCTCCTCGCTCCAGACCACACAAGTGGTGCCGCTCTTCCCGACCGCACGCCTGCTGATCACTTCCACCCCATCCGGTGCGGCCGTGATGCGCGACGAGGAACTCCTGGGAACAACCCCGCTTCAATTGTCAGAACTCAAACCCGGGGAGTACGTATTCGAACTTTCAATACCCGAGCACGACTCGGCCATCGTTAAGACACGTCTCGCAGCGGGTGCCGACGCCGAGGTGACAGCCGCACTCGATCCCTTTGACCGCATCCTCAAGATGTCCGAAATTGCCCAGGCGCCCGTCGCGATCAAGACGGTCACCCCCGACTTTGTGGCCCGAGGTGTCCAGGACCTCGGCGAGGCTGTGGTTTCCTGTGTCATCGATCGAAACGGCGTTCCCAAATCACTGACGCTGGAAAAGGCGTCGTCTGAGGACTTCGGCAAGGCGTGCATCGCCGCGCTCGCCAAATGGCGCTTCAAACCCGCCACGACAAAGACCGGTCGCACGGCCAATGTGAAGGTGTCGGTGCCGTTCACCCTAAGTGGACGCTGACGAAGCCCGAGCAGCAAAGTCGGAGCCATAGCATTTTGTCGTCATTCCAAGTCGGCAAATTTTCGCTGACTGCAGACTACGCTGGGACGGACTCAACCGCGCTTACAGAGGAAAGATGTGGACAATTCGGACAGAATGTATCTACATGTAGCTATGGTGCCATTCACCAAGGCCAAATTATTCCAACACGGCGGCTCTCAAGCGGTTAGGCTTCCTCGTGAATTCAGGTTCGAGGGTCGAGAGGTCAGGGTCTTGAAAACACAACGAGGCGTGCTTTTGGAGCCGTTGGATTCGGACTTCGAGGAACGGCGTCGCAAGTTCATCGCACTGGCAGGCTCTTGTCCCGACCTGGACGACGTGCCTGCACACGACGCGCCCGACCTGCCGCGCGACGAATGATCTACCTGCCGGATACGAATGCGATATCCGCCTACATGCGGGGCGATCCACCAGGGCTGGTCGCAAGAATGCAGGAGTCTTTTCCAGATCTGCGGCTGTCGGCGATTGTGCTCGCTGAGCGGGAGTTTGGCGTCACCAAGGGGAAGAGCGCCCAATCCCGGCTGCAGTTGGCGGCGCTGGCACAGACGGTAACGGTAGAGCCCTTTACGCGCGATGACGCCACGCACTACGCGGCAATTCGCCATGACCTGGAGTTGCGGGGAATGGGAATTGGCCCGTTAGACACGCTAATTGCCGCACAAGCCCTGCGGTTGGGAGCCACCCTGGTGACGAGGAATACCAGGGAATTTTCGCGGATTCGAGGGTTGCTCGTCGAAAACTGGCACTGAACCGAGAAGCGCGAGAACATCGCCGCATGCGGATCGGGTCCGTAGTCATCTTGGTCCGAAACGACATCGGGAGGACAACACTTAGCGGCCGATATCACCAAGAAACGCGTCCATTGTGGCGTAGCGCCCCAGTAGAGCGCTTGCCGCCCGACATCGTTCCTCGGTGGTCAGCCCAGTATGCTCGGCGAGGAAGATGATGTACGCCGCGACATTGCGCGCGAAGTTGAGTCGTCCTTCGTCGCTGATCGCGTAGAATCTCGCGCGCTGGCGGTAACCGGCCGGAGAATGATCGCCAAGCGACTTCTTTTCCGCACGTCCTCCGGCCGCGAGTACAAACAGGAAATTGTACTCGAACCAGAACATGTGCTCGGGGCTCGGGGGCAGCGCCTCGAGCGCAAAGCGCGCGGCCTCCGGCGAAGAGAAGGGCTCGGGATCCTTCGCGCCTGACTTCGACAGCGCATCCGTTATAAAACTCCGCGCCATCTTCTGTTCGGTCGAGTCGTCGCTGAAGGCGCCGGACAGCGCGAGTTCGAGGGTGAAGCGATACCAGTCGCGCCAGAGGGCTTGATCGCCCGCATTGCGGGAATCAAACAGGGCTTTGCCCATTTCATACGTGTAACGGCCGCTCGTCTTGATCTCGAGTCGCTGGCCCGTGACCTCACCCATCACCCGATAATTTTCGGCCGACTTCCCTGACCCGGAGTGGAACCCTATGCTGGCGCCAAACTCGCGGCACACTTTCCATTGTTTCTCGATGAGGCTCCGCAACGCCGCATTGTCCGGATATGGCATGTTCTTCTGAAATCCAAACGCAGGGGCAACGAAGTGGATCTTCATGCCCATGACCTCGCACAGGGCCAGCATGATCGCGGTCGTTTCGGGCGTCGTAAGTCCGGGAAGTTCGTCAATGGACAATTCCCGCAAATAGGCGCGTCCGACCTCCGTGGTGAATGCCGCGGCGCGGGCAGCCGCGTATTTCTCGTCGCGACGCTTCATCTTCTGCAAGGAGGGCCAGACCGTGGCGAGCAGTGTCGAAAAGGCAGTGTCGTCCAGTGCGATTCCTGCGGCCTTTACGCGCGTCCTCACTTTGACGAGGAGTCCGGCGTCAATGAATTCCAACTTCGCGGGCTGCCGAAGCGCCAGTTCAGGGGAAAGATCAAACGTGATGTAACTCGCAAGCAGGCAGCCTCGCACCAGGATATCCTCCCGCACATCAAATTTCCCGCCGATCGGCTGATGGTCCGCGTTGAAGCTCCACGCAATCTTCAGGTGATGAAACCCGTTCTTCAGCTTCGAGAGCACACAGCCATGGCTCATGCCCTCGACGCTCTGCCCCTGGTGCCCCTCGGGCACGTTGGTTCCTATAAACGGAAAAGGCACCGTATCCAACGAACCGGCCAGCATCGCATCCACGTCGAATACCAATTCTCGGGGAATCGAGTTCTGGTTCGCCGTGACGCCGATTCCCAGAGCGCTCATCGCCCATTCCACCGCCGGCCAATGCAGCGTCGTGAAGCGGGCGCCAATGCCTAGCGTCGATTGGCCGAGCCTCGCCGCAGCCGTGGGAAAAATCGTCGACGCGGCATCGTGCGCCTGCACCAGGTTCTTCAATCGGAGCAGGTTTTCCCATGTTGCGGGAAAATAATGCGCGCCCGCGATCTCCCGCCCCTCTCGCAAAACCTCCGATGACGTGTGCGCTTTCCCGGATACAAATCTCCAGGCACAATCCCCGGTCGCACGATCCTCAACCAGGCTCCACTCCCCATCCGACGTCACAAAGACACTCTTCGGCCAGGCCTGCACCGAAGCGCTATTTCCTGAAATCGCCGCGGCCAGCGAGGGCCAATCCAGGCAGAAGTCGGGGCTGATGCAGGGGTTTGATGCAATTCTGAGGGCGTTATCCAGGAGGAAGCGGTTGATGGTTCGCATGGCAGAAACGAATGGTTTCGGAAGGCAGGAAAAATCGTAGCGGCCCGTATAAGACGAGTGAAGCCAAAGAAAAAGCCGGGCCAAGAGTAGGCCCGGCTGAAACTGGCAGGCAGCTCTGAAGGCGGAGGTTGCTTAATGCTCCTGTTGGACTTCAATCACCTTGTCGCCTGAAAACACCACACGAAAACGTTCGCGGGTGCGGCGGCTCGGGAAATTGAGATAGTACGGGTAAAAGGGATCACCGTAGCAGTAGTAGCGATGGTACCAGCCCCGATAAAGGAACGCACCATCTGCGCCCTCATACGTCGTGTAGCTCCAGATTTCCTTTGTGCCCGAAGCATCCGTGCGCGTGATAAGCCGGTCAGGCTCGCCCAGCGCGAGTTGGACGGCTTCCTTGTCAAACCCGAGACCCACTTGCCCTTTCTTGATCATGTCCTGCTGCTGAGGAGTCAGGCGTGCAAAGGCCGCGGGATTCTTGTCGATACGGCTCTGCGGGGTGGAACACCCCGCCGCGAATAACGCCACCAGGAGTGACGCCAGAAACAGACGGAGACGTGTGGAGTTCATGTTAGGTTGATGGGTTGAATGTTTGGGGGTGATGTTCTCTTGAGATATATGACGTCCGCCTCCCGACCTTGGTTCCACGTGTACGCATTCCTCGCACGTTGATGCCGTCACTTGGCGTGTTGTTCCACGGAAACGACCCGATCCGCACTGAAAATGACCCGCATCTTAGGTTCGTCGGAACGATCCCCTGTACCCACTCCCACGCCGACCCCGACTCCACCGCTTCCTCCTCCAACGCCCACTCCGAGCCCAAACTTCGGCCCCTTGGCGTGATAACTCCAGACTTCCTGGGTGCCTTCAGCCGTGGTGCGTGTCGCAACGCCTGTCGGGTCCCCAAGCGCCAGTCGCACCTGCTCACGGGTGAATCCCACCGCGACCTTTCCATCTCGGATCTTCGCCTGGTCCTCAGGGGACGAATGGGCATAGGCCGATGGATCGCGATCAATGCGATCCTGCACGGATGAGCATGCGCTCAAAACGAGCAGAGTTGACACGCTGCCTGCGAGAAACAGGGAGTGGAGGTTCATGGAAATTTATCTTTGCGGTCGTTAACTTGAGAGCGACGATGCACCTAGCCTACCGAGATTGCGGCAGGCTGCAACTCTCCGCCAGCATCCCACTTCACCGCTTCCCATGAAACTCTTCACCATCGCCATTGGTTCAGACCACGCCGGTTTTCGTTACAAGGAGTCCATCAAGGCCATGCTCCTCTCCGCCGGCCACACGGTACGCGACATGGGTACCCATTCAGAGGCCAGCTGCGACTATCCCGACTTTATCCGCCCCGTCGCTGAAGCGGTCGCCCGAGGTGAGGTCGAACGCGGCATCGTCCTCGGCGGCTCCGGTAACGGAGAAGCCATTGTAGCCAATCGCGTGAAAGGAGTGCGCTGCGGCCTCTGCTGGACCGAACAGGTCGCCATCTGGAACCGTTCCCATAACGACGGCAATTGCTTGTCATTGGGCGAACGCACCATTTCCGAGGAATTGGCCCACAAGATCGTAAATGTCTGGCTCGCAACCGAGTTTGAGGGCGGTCGCCACCTCGCCCGCATCCGGAAAATCGACGCGATAACCTGAGAGCCGCGCGCCCGACTTCAGGGTTGCTTCATAAACTTGGGGATAGGTAACTTACCCCAGGTCGCAAGTCCTATTCATAATCCCAAATTCATGGCACACGCATCCCATACATGGAAATTCCACCGCATCGGTGGACTTGATCAGGTTGCAATAGAAAGCGGTGAGGACCTTCTTCACCTGAAGGAATTGGATCAAAAGCTCTGGGTCGCCCTGAGCTGCCCCGTCAAAGGTCTCGAAGTCGACGAGAAGACGCTGACCCTGATCGATACCGACAATGACAGCCGCGTCCGCGTGCCCGAGTTGCTCGGTGCAATCGACTGGGCTGCAAAGGTGATGCGTGACACCGGCGACCTCCTGAAGGGCAGTGAGACCCTGCCATTTTCCGCTTTCAACAGCGAGACGCCAGAAGGCAAGGCCGTCATCTCCGCTGCGAAGGAAATGCTCTCAGGTCTCGGCGAAGCAAACGCCTCCGGCATCTCTCTCTCCCAGGCTGCCAGCCTCACCAAGGTTTATGCGGCGACCAAATTCAATGGCGACGGAGTCATCACACCGGCCTCC
>CAUJJL010000106.1 GCA_963205455.1 Verrucomicrobiota bacterium | reverse complement strand
GTGAGGAAACTTTTCCTTACCTGCGTCACCAATCCCCCTTATGTCGGAGGGGGGAGGGAAAAGTCGGGTAACTTTCCTTTGCAAGCGGAGCAGTTTTTGCTGTCTAATGGGAAATATGGCGAAATCTGCTACCCTGAAAATTGATGATGCTGAGCTCAGCCTGCCGGTGATTGTTGGAACCGAGGCCGAGAAGGCCGTGGACATTTCCAAGCTGCGCGCGGAGACGGGGTACATCACATTCGACGAAGGTTTTGGCAACACGGGTTCCTGTCAGAGCGCCATCACCTACATTGATGGTGAGCAAGGTATCCTGCGGTACCGGGGGTATCCAATCGAGCAGCTTGCAGAAAGGTCCAATTTTATCGAGACCGCCTATCTGGTCATCCATGGAGATCTGCCTACTCCGGAGGAACGCACCCGGTTTTCCGACTTGCTGACAAAACATGCCCCGCTGCATGAAGGCATGACTCAGCAGCTTCGGGGGTTTCCCAAGGAAGCGCATCCGATGGCGGTGTTGTCGGTGATGATGAACGTGCTGGGCTGCTACCATCCCGAACTCGCGACCAACAATCACCAGAAGGATCTCGCGCACTTTGACGATGCATCGGCGATAGCGATATCCAAGGTTCGTACGCTCGCGGCCCACTCCTATCGGATCAGTCGCGGACTGGCGCTCAATCACCCGAAGCGTTCGCTGAGCTACTGCGACAATTTTCTCCACCTGATGTTTTCGGAGCCGTCGCACGATTACATTGCAACCCCTGAAGTCTCGTCAGCGCTGAATCTCTTTCTTCTGCTGCACGCGGATCACGAGCAGAACTGTTCCACTTCAACCGTGCGCATGGTAGCCTCGGCTGGGGCGAATCTCTTTGCGTCGATTTCGGCGGGTGTGAATGCGCTTTGGGGACCGCTGCACGGTGGGGCCAACATGGCAGTTATCGAGATGCTCAAGTCGATTCACGCGGATGGCGATGATGGCACCAAATTTGTTGCCGCAGCCAAGTCCGGAAAGGGCGAACGCCTGATGGGCTTTGGGCATCGCGTCTACAAGAACTACGACCCGCGTGCAAAGATCATCAAGACGAGTTTCTACAAGGCGCTCGCTTCCCTCGGGATCAAGGATGACCCCTTGCTCAACATTGCAATGAAGCTCGAGGAGGTCGCGTTGAGCGATGACTACTTCATCGCGCGGAAACTCTATCCCAACGTTGATTTCTATTCAGGCCTCATCATGCGTGCGCTCGGCATCCCGGAAGAGATGTTCACGGTGATGTTTGCCATGGGGCGCATGCCCGGCTGGATCGCCCAGTGGCATGAGGTTGCGCGGAATCCGAAGCTGAAGATCTATCGCCCTCGTCAGATCTACACGGGTCCGTCACACCGAAACTTCATTCCGACGAATCTCCGCCAGTAGCCGCGTGGACTACTTCGTCGCGGGGGCAGGTTGCGAGCGGAGGATTTCCTCGGTGCTCAGGCCGGTCAGGCGTGAAATGCCCTTCATTAGCCGCCAAAGTGCGATCAGCATGATGACGAGGCAGGGAACAACGATCACCGGCCAGCTCAGGGCGTTCATCTTTCCGAGCTCGGCGTTGAAATCAGGCGTGCCGGTGTCGCTGCGGATCAGGAAACGCGCGAGCGCAAAATTGAGGACCGCGCTGATCGCAAAGCTGGACGCGAGCAGCAGGCTGGCTTCGCGCAGGTGACGCTCGAACGCCTTGCTCGTGCCGCGTGACTCCAGCGCGGCATCGATGCGCGGGACATCGATGACCTGCTCGTTGTAGAGAAGCTGGCGGACAAGGGGGCGCCGGGATCCCAGGGATGCAAGGATCGCCACACCGATGACGCTCGGTATGGCTGCCTCCTTGACTGCGAACCAGAAGCGATTGACCTGAATCAGCGCAAAGACGCCGGTCAGCAGAACGCTCACGAAGCCGATGATTGAAACAAAATTGGCCTGCCGACGCTGAACGAAATCCCAGATCCCGTATCCGAGAGGGAATGAGAGGGCCACGATGAGCCCCCACACCGGGCCGATCGCGGCGGGTTTGCTGAGATAGGTGAGGAGGAATGAGGGAAGCGCGACATTGAATACGATGTTCAGCAGCAGATTTTCGCGCTTCGCAGGGGTTGATGGCATGATGAAGGTGGACGGGTGGAGCTATCGGCGGGAAGATGCATGTCCGCCTACTTCAGCCTTTGTTTGAAGGCCGAATTGGCGCAAGCTCGCAGCATGATCCTTTTGGGTGTCAACGTCGACCACTGTGCAACCGTGCGGCAGGCGCGCTATCGGAACGCCGGTTCATCCGCTGGAGGGGCTATCGAACCTGATCCCGTCGCGTTTGCGATCGCTTGTGAAAGGGCGGGAGCTGACGGCATCACCGTTCACCTGCGTGAAGACCGGCGTCACATTCAGGAGCAGGATGTTCGACGGATGAAGGAGGCACTGGCCACAAGGCTGAACTTGGAAATGGCCTGCACGCCGGGGATGTTGGAGTTTGCACTCGATTTGCGGCCCAATTCGGTGTGTCTCGTGCCCGAGAATCGCGAGGAGGTGACGACTGAAGGAGGTTTGGATGTTATCGGCAACAGGGAGCGGGTTGCGGCGATCATCAACGCCCTGTCTCCCGCAGGCATTGAAACGAGCCTCTTCATCGATCCGGACGAGAGGCAGATCGACCTTGCGGCCGAGCTGCGCGCGCCGTGGATCGAACTCCATACCGGCGCGTGCTCCGAGGCCTATGCGATATCCAAGGCGAAGCGCACCGCGGAGTTTGAACGCCTCCGTCGCGCGGCAGCCTATGCCCACCAGTTGGGGCTCGTCGTCAACGCGGGCCATGGCATCAACTACGTGAACGTGGCGGATTTTCGCACACTCCCCCATGTTCATGAATTCAACATCGGGCACAGCATCGTCAGCAGGGCGCTCTTCACGGGGGTTGATGAAGCGGTACGTGAAATGAAACAGCGTATGAATGCCTCATGAGCAGGGACGGAGATTGCGGGCCTGCCGCGGGGAGTGAGAGGCTTTGAGACACTTGTCACCATGACATTCGATCTACCTCCGGGCGGGATACTTCTGAGTTTGGGCACAGACATCGTGGATGTGGCTCGAATTCGGAGTGCGCACGAACGTCACGGCGATCGTTTCTTGTCACGGATTTTCACGGACGAAGAGCGTGCGTACTGCATGCAGATGGCCCATCCCCACAAGCACCTTGCCGCGCGCTTTGCAGCAAAGGAGGCCGTGTCGAAGGCATTCTCCACAGGGATCGGCGCCGAATTGGGATGGAAATCCGTGTCGATCTATCATGGGCCGAGGATGGATCCCCGCGTGCGACTCGACGAGAGTGGCATGGCTCTTCTGAAGGATCTCGGCGGCACGCAGGTCCTGGTTTCGTTGTCGCATACCGATACTGCTGCGCTTGCCGTTGCGGCCATCGTGCGAGGGTGATTGTCAGGTCATGCCAGCGGACGACCACGAGAATTCTCCCCCGCCGGCTCCACCCTCGAAAGTGCCGTCGTGGATACTCCTCGGCTTTGTTGTTGGAGCCACGTTTGTTTTCCTCCTGCGTCGCGATTACATCCGACCGGTTCCCCCGCCGGTTGCTCCTGTTGGCACGTCGGCGCCCGTGCTCGCCTCGATCCAGGCTGCCGAGCGCAAACCGGACGCCCCCCTTGCTACCATCGAGGCAGTGTGGGCGGTTTGGGGTGAACATGCCATCTGGGAGGGGGAAACCACACAGGTGGCCATGTGGAATGTCGACAAGGGAGGATTTTCCGAGTTCTTCGAGGTCGTGCGCTATGGCGACCACGTCTATTTCCGGAGCTTGACGCGATTGACGCGCCCGGTGATCGACCGCGGACTCGGCATCCAGTGTCCGCTGCAATTCACCGCCCCGGCCCCCGTGAACCCGCGTCGATGATGGGACAAGCGCTCAAGATTCAGTCGGAACCGGTGCTGACCTGCCGGGAGGCAGGTGATTTTGAGGCCGGTTTTTTTAAGGGTGACGAGGAAAGGGAATGGCAGGCGATGCGGCGTGCGGGTCGGTTGCTCGCGGATGCGATCAGTGCGGATGCCGATGAGATAGGAGGATTTGGGACGAGTCCGAGGTTCCTGGTGTTGGTGGGGAAGGGGCACAATGGCGGCGATGCTTTGATCGCCGCGGAAACTCTGCTGTCGCGAACGCCCGGTGCGCATGCCGACATCGTCTTCCTTTTTGGCGAACGCTCCCTGCGTCCCCTGACGCTTCGGGCCTGGCGGTTGTATCAGAAAACTGGATTCAATCGGATTTGCCTGATGAACTCCCCCGATTCTCTGGCTGAGGCCTATGACCTGGTGGTGGATGGTGTCTTTGGATTCCAGTTCAGACCGCCGCTTCCGGAAGGCATCGGCCGGTGGATGGAGAAGGTCAATTCCCTCGATGTGCGCCTCAGGGCGGCGGTGGACTTGCCCTCCGGTGTGGCGGAGAGGCATGCGTTTCGTGCCGACCTCACCTATGCTACAGGCATTTTCAAACTCCCGCTATTGACGCTTTCGAACGCGGGACGGCTCCGACTTCTGGACCTGGATTGGCGTGTGCCTGCGGGAGCTTCCACTGCGATGCGGATCCTTACGTCTGGGACGCTTGATCCCCTGAAGAGGCTGCGCGATCCAAATTCTGACAAGCGGACCTTCGGTCACCTCGGAGTGTTGGGCGGTTCACGTCAGTATCCCGGAGCGATTCTCATGACCGTGCACGCTGCATTGCGGAGCGGCTGCGGTCTGCTGACTGCTTTTGTTCCGGAGTCGCTGGTTGCGAGCTATGCTGCCGCAGCACCGGAAGCGATGTGGATCGGCTGGCCCGAGACACCGGACGGCAGTTTGGCGATGGAAGGCGTGCATCTGCTTCGGGAGCGATGCGATCGCTTGACTGCCTTGGTCATCGGTCCGGGTTTGGGACGCGAGGCCGAGACGCTTGCGTTTTTGGCCGCAGAATTGCCGAACTTGAAACTCCCTGTCGTGATTGATGCCGATGCGCTGCAGTCAAACATCCTGACAGCGGGGGCGTGCCCGCGTATTCTCACACCCCATGCAGGCGAGTTTGCGAGGATCGCGGGCGGGCTGGGGCTTAATGAGTATGTCGCCCGCCATGAGGCGACGGTTGTCCTGAAAGGCCCGGTTACGCAGGTGGCCTCCGGAAGGGCACACTATGCATCGCTGTTCGGGGGACCCGTGCTCGCGCGAGGCGGCAGCGGCGACATCCTTTCCGGGATCATCGGTTCGCTACTGGCGCAGCATCCAGATGACCCCTTGGGCGTAGCCGCAACAGGAGTCGTCTGGCAGGGACTGGCGGCGGATGCGCTCGCGCGCTCCCGAGGAGCGATGGCGGTTACTTCCACGCAACTGCTGTCATTCCTGGCGTCAGTATTGCGTGAGCCCTGAAATCAGTGTGATGGCTGATTCTTGTCGTGGGGAGGGGAACCGCTGTCTTCAGCCTTGGATGCTGCAGAGTCCGGCGCGGGCGTGCTGACACCGGGGGAAGGAGTGCTCTCGGTGCTGGCTGGCGGATTTGCAGCCGAACCCTCTGTCTCGGGGGACGCGGCGGAGGGTGCATCCGGACCCGGATGATAGGGGTCGGTCGATGCGTACTCGGAGCCGTAGTCGTAATCGTAGGCATGTTCGTCGGTAATCACCCCGGACTGTGATTCGCCTCCCGACGGCAATGCGGCGGTGGAGGAGGCGGGGAGGGTGGCTTGCGATTTCTTGCGGGGTGGCGGTGGCGGCTCCTCCATGACGCGCCGCAATTCTTCCTCCACGCCGCTGGTCGCCTTCTTGAACTCGCGGATGGATTTCCCGAGCCCCCTCGCGAATTCAGGCAGACGTTTTCCTCCGAACAACACCAGCACCAGGATGAAGATAAGCGCGAGTTCTGCACCGCCGATGTCTCCAATCAACGCGAGGAAGGGTGATGTCATCTCATGCATAGACGTCCGTTTTGGATGAAGGTAACCATCCACCCGGAGCAGGGCAACCTGACAATGCCGATTGCAGAAACTATTTCGCAATTGCGATGCAGGCGATTATCAACCCGTCCAAACTGAAAATTGAATTTGCAATCAAACCAGGGGCACGCTTCGTCGTGCCCGGTTTTGCGTCAGAGAGTAGCGGGATCTTCCAGCTCCCAATTCTGGTCAAAGCCGACCTGTAAGATTCACGATGTTACTTGAGACCAGAACAGGTCCCGCTCGTCCTATCTGGATCGAAGAATGCCCGGCACTTCGGAGAAAAGGATCCGCAGATTTCAGGATTTGCGCAGATTGCCTGATGGTGGATCGATGCCGGATTTCTCGGATAAACGAAGTACTCGAGGTATTGTCAACCTGTGGGCCATCAATCCCTGTTGACCAAAGAAGGCACGGTGCACACAGATCCAAGACATTCTGCTCCGCGCATTTCATCCGTACGGGCGATTGACATCTCTCTCATCCTGGAGGGGCACGCATCGTCGTGCCCGGTTCTAGGTCAGAGAGTTGCGGGAGCTTCCAGCTCCCAATCGGGATTGGCCTGCCCATCTCGTGCGGGTGAAAGAATCTGTTCTCTTGAGCAGCCTACATCAAGGCATCGTCAGGCGTGTAGGCGATCAATAGGATCAGGTCTTACATGTTGACCTGATGATGAAGAGAGCAAGCCTAGTTTCATGTGAGCAACCGGGGAAATATTGAGCATCACGCCAATTTACGCGTGTCAAGAATCGAGACTCGACGTCATTTGCCTTGTCCTATCGCAACCGGGAAAAACCGCCAACTCCAACCGCTTTCTACTCAATTCCTATGGGACGGCTGTGTTCTTATCCTCGTATACGAGCGTCCCGTTGGTCCTCGCCCAGGCTTCAGAAAAGCCAACGTGAGAGATGTCATTGCGACTCCGATCAAGTTGCCTCTCGGTCTCTCTAACCATCACTTCAGGTTCGATCTCGTATATCACCTTCGCCTTTGTCTGGTTTGCTTCATAGAATACAGCGAAGTAGATCTTCGAATTCCTTCGTATTCGATTGAGTGACTCTTGTCTCTTATCGGGCGGCTCTTTGAACATTCTATCAAGCTGTCCACTACCGCCCTCCTTGCATGAGAGGTATTCAAAGAGAACCGTGTGATCGTGAGCATCACGCGCGTCAGCGTCTCTCTTTGTGGTAATCAGTTCGTGGCCAAGGATGTCTGCGATGATCATTTCTTTCACAAGTCCTGGTTGGAGAATATTGTGAATGCCAACGGATCGCGCAAGCTCCGCAGCCTTGATGACCAGATCAACAATTTTTCGGTATATTTCACGTGCCATAGGAGAACTCCAAAATCTTTTGACCTCCATCCAAGGAAGCGATGCGGGCTTCTGCGGCAGCGACAAACTCAGGCTGCATCTCAAACGCAAGAAATGCGCGTCCGTGGCGCTTGCATACAACTGGGCATGTCCCCACTCCAGTAAATGGATCAAGAACCAAGTCACCTGGGTTCGAACTTGCGAGCACGATTCGCTCGATTAGCTTTTCGGGTTTCTGGATTGTGTTCAGTGCTTCTCGGGAAACAAGCTCTTTTGACTTGTATGTAAGCTGCTTAATGTCGCCCCAGACGTCACCGGGATTCTTACCGTCTTCGTTGAACTTGGTCTTGCCATATTGCCCGTTTTTCACCGAGGGAACATTTTCACAACGAAGTCTGTGTTCAAGCTCGACCAACTGGGCCACCCGGATCGCATCAAGGTTGTAGCACTTAGGCCGCTTTCCCTTGATGAAGTAATTAATGACATCGTAGTTGTTCGTGTAATTCAAGCGTCCTTGGGCGAGTCGGCTCGGTTGATACCAGACAATTCGTGAGCGGAGTTTCAGAAAAGGTCGGTAGTCAACAAAATCTAAACAATCCGATTTCCCGAACAAGTAAAGTGCTCCTCCGTCTTTTAGCTTCGGTGCAAAACGCCGAATCAAGTCTAGGTTATACTCCTGAATCGAGGGGATGCGATCCCAATCGTTCTGGGTCACCCCGTAAGGGCCATCGCAGACAATGAGATCGATACTCTCGTCCTCGACCTTTCTCAGGAGATCAAGCGCATCACCGCAGTGTATGGTGTTCTTTGTATGCATATTGTTTTTGGCTAACGTTCAAGATGAGCCATGGTCGTTGGCTCTGGTGCCTTGTTAGGCATTTTTTGTCTCCACCCTGCTTCGCGGTGCACCGAACTCCTGTAGCATCGCGAGCCGATGAGCAATCTCTGCCAAGAAGTGGAGCACCGACGCGACTGCGAAACAGATCACCATGCCAGACAGGCACGATATGCTCACAATCATGCCGTGCGAGCGCTCTTCTGAGTTGCCGGCGACCAGCATGAAGAGGCCGAATACTCCAGCCAGAAGATTGATAACTCCGAGGACAGTAAAGACTGTGCCAACCGCCGAACTCTTCACTTCAACACGGTCGGTCGGCTGCGAAACTCCAAGTACGTCGTCGATATTACTCATGACTTTTTGCCTGATTGCCGAGAATATAGTGTAATAAAGAAAACGAGATAACAGACCGCAGGGACCAGCGAAGCAATGCCGATGATTGCGATGTTCTCTCGATAGAAATCGATCGAAATACGAGAGATTAGATTGAGAGCGATCGAAACAGCAGCTCCGAAAGCTCCTATGAGTGTTGCGATTTTCATAACAGAAGTTTTTTGCCTAACAGTGTTAGGGAGGTCCTAAATTTGTTTCTGCGGTTTGATTCCGACTGATCGAGGAGTGGCTGAGCAAGGGTTCATTCGGTTTGGCGCGCGATCGCGTGCGGTAAAGTTATCTTTTCAAGGGGCTTGAGCGGGCGAAGGGGACAATGCAAATGACGTCAGTTCTTGATTCTTGATCTTTATAGAAGTGGGTATCAAGGAAGAGGAGATGGGGCGGGGGCGGATCTTGGGGTCTGGTCTTAGAGTTTCGCCATTGCCAGCGCCTGTTTCCAATCCGGGAACCGCACAATGTCGGCATGATTTGCGGGCGTTTTCATGGGGTGGAAGAACCGGCACCCAGTCAGGCATTATCCGGGGCCTGCCGCAACCGGCAAATGCCTGACTCAAAAATTTCAGCGCTTGCCCGCCAGACACTTATCACATTTATTCTGCTCATGCACCCCACGCCAATCAGACCTTTGGGTAAGGCCGAATAACACTGTTCGGCAAAAGCGTGAGTGAGCGGATCGAAGCTGCCGTTGAGCGATTGAGGGTGCGGCCGCATGACGTCGTCCTCGAGGTGGGATGCGGACATGGAGTTGCGGTCGACTTGATCTGCCAGCGACTGAAGAGCGGCAAGGTGGTGGCGATTGATCGCTCACCCAAGATGATCGCGGCGGCGAAGCTCCGGAACCGCGTGCACGTCGAAACCGGGCTCGCGGAGTTCCACGCGGCTGATTTGGAGAAGTACGACCCGAGAGGGCAGAAGTTTGATGCGATCCTCGCGCTGAGGGTAGGACTCTTCCATCGAGAGCCAAGAAAGGCGCAGGACTTGGTGAAGCGTTGGCTCAAGCCACGCGGTCGAATTGTTGCTGAATACGACGAGCCATGAAATCGCCGAACAAGGCGCCGCTATGAAGCCTCGGGACGTCAAGAGGAAGTTTTGCCGATTGGGTTACATATGGAGTGGGATTGCTTTCTTGGATTGGTTGCCCCGCCCGGGGGTGCGGGGGCGGCGAGCGCCCCGCGGGTTGCAGGTGACGATTTGACTGCTGGGCGACGTTTCCCGTCTCGAACGCGAAAGTTACCCGCCGGCAGCGGCGGGGCCCTCGGTTTAAGCTGCTATCCGTCCGCGTCACGCGAGACATTATAAGTTATGCAAAGAGGGAGACGGGAACGAGCGGTACCATCTAGTGCACTGTCTCTTTAATGTCTTTACTAACGAATTGCTGCCGAGTCAGGGCCTCACGGGCGCGGTGGATTTTCTCGAGGATGCTCTTGCCGTCGGCTTTCCATTCGTACCGAACCGGCCGGAGGTTGCGTTCGGCAAG
>CAUJJL010000105.1 GCA_963205455.1 Verrucomicrobiota bacterium | reverse complement strand
GTCTCCAGTGCGAGTTCCTTGAGAAGCGCCTGTTCAGGTCCCAGGAAGCCCATCGCCAGAAGCACAAGCTGAGCTGGGCGGGTTTTCTCCGTGCCGGGCACTTCCTTGGGAACGAACTGACCCTTGTCGTTCTTTTCCCATTTGATCTCGACCGTGACCAATTCCTTCAGATTGCCCTGCGAGTCGCCGACGAACTTCTTGACCGTTGTCAGATAGACGCGGGGATCATCGCCAAACTTGGCGGCTGCCTCCTCCTGTCCGTAGTCGAGCTTGTAGACCTTCGGCCATTCGGGCCAGGGATTGTCTGCAGCGCGCTCCATCGGAGGTTTCGGCAGAATCTCGATCTGGACAAGGCTCTTGCAGCCGTGGCGCATCGAGGTGCCGACACAATCCGTGCCGGTGTCGCCGCCGCCAATCACCACCACATCCTTGTCCTTGGCATGGATGGGTGCGGTCTTGCCATTGAGCACGGCACGCGTGTTCTCCGTGAGGAAATCCATCGCGAAGTGCACGCCCTTGAGCGAGCGGCCCTCGATCGGCAGGTCGCGGGGCTGCGTGGCGCCGGTGCAGATGACCGTGGCGTCGAATTCGCGGAGGAAAATCTGCGGCTCGACGTTCTCGCCGACATTCGCGTTGCAGATGAACTTGATGCCCTCCTTTTCGAGCAGGCTGATGCGGCGAAGCACGACGTCCTTCTTGTCCAGCTTCATGTTGGGGATCCCGTACATGAGCAGTCCGCCCGGACGGTCCGCGCGTTCAAACACGGTGACGGTGTGACCCGCGCGATTGAGCTGCGCAGCCGCCGAGAGCCCGGCGGGCCCGGAGCCGATCACGGCAACCTTCTTTCCCGTGCGGACCTTGGGAATTTCCGGTGTCACCCACCCCTCATCGAAACCATGATCGATGATCGATGCTTCGATGTTCTTGATCGTGACCGGCGGCGCGTTGATGCCCACGACGCAGGAGCCTTCGCAGGGAGCCGGACAGACACGCCCGGTGAAGTCCGGGAAATTATTCGTGCTGTGGAGGCGATCCAGCGCATCCTTCCAGCGTCCGCGGTAAATCAGGTCATTCCACTCGGGGATCAGGTTGTTGATCGGACAGCCCGAGGCCATGCCATTGATGAGTTTGCCCGTGTGGCAGAACGGGACTCCGCAGTCCATGCAGCGCGCACCCTGCTGGCGGAGCTTTTTCTCCTCCATGTGCTGGTGAAATTCCTTCCAGTCGCGCACGCGTTCAGTGGGCGTGCGATCGACGGGCAGTTCGCGCAGGTAATCGATGAATCCGGTTGGCTTTCCCATGGATGATTGAAATTTGAGTTTTGTGATTTGATTTCCTGGACGTTTCCGGACGGCTAGTTTCCGCCCACGCGCGAGAGGTCGCGCGCGTTTTCCTCGAATGCGGCCATGATGGCTTCGTCTCCGGTGAGGCCCTGTGCCTGCGCTCGTTCGATGCAGGCGAGCATGCGTTTGTAGTCCTTCGGCATGACTTTGACAAATTTCGGCAGGTACGCATCCCACGCCCCGAGGATAACCTCGGCGCGCGTGCTCCGGGTGTGCGCCCCATGCTTTTCGATGAGTTCCTTGAGCTCCGCGACATCGCGGGGAGATTCGACCTTTTCGATCGCAACCATCTGCAGATTCACGCGCTGTGCGAAGTCGCCGGCCTCATCGAGGACATAGGCGACGCCGCCTGACATGCCCGCGCCGAAATTGCGTCCCGCGCGGCCGAGCACGACAACACGTCCGCCGGTCATGTACTCGCAGCCGTTGTCGCCGATTGCCTCAACGACCGCGTTGACGCCCGAATTGCGCACGGCAAAACGCTCGCCCGCCATGCCGCGGATGTAGATCTCCCCGGCGGTTGCGCCGTAGAGGGCGACATTGCCCGCGATCATGTTGTTCTCGGCGGCAAATGTGGACTGCTTCGGCGGGAACAGGATGATCCTGCCGCCGGAGAGTCCCTTGCCGAGGTAGTCATTGGCGTCGCCCTCAAGCGTGAAGGTCATGCCCCGCGTCATGAAGGCACCGAAGCTCTGGCCCGCGGATCCCTTGAAATGGATGCGAACCGTGTCATCCGGAAGACCCTTTGCGCCGTGTTTCTTCGTGATTTCGCCGCTCGTGATCGTGCCGACCACACGATGCACGTTTCTGATCGGAAGTTCGGCGATGACCTTCTCGCCGCGTTCGATTGCGGGTTCGCAGATCTTGAGCAGTGAGGTCATGTCCAGCGAACGCTCGAGGCCGTGATCCTGCTGGATCTGGCAGAAGCGTCCGACCTCGGGTCCGACGTCCGGTTGATAGAGGATGTTGGAGAAGTCGAGACCCTTGGCCTTCCAGTGACTGATGGCCTTGGCAGCCTCGAGCCGATCCGTGCGGCCGATCATCTCCTCGATCGTGCGGAAGCCGAGTTCGGCCATGATTTCGCGCATGTCCTCGGCGATGAAGGTCATGAAGTTCACGACATCCTCGGGCCGACCCGTGTAGCGGGCGCGAAGCTGGGGATCCTGTGTGGCGACGCCGGTGGGACACGTGTTCAGGTGGCAGACACGCATCATGATGCACCCTGTGGCGACAAGCGGAGCCGTCGCGAAACCAAACTCTTCAGCGCCGAGGAGGGCGGCGATGACGACGTCGCGCCCCGTCTTGAGCTGGCCGTCAGTCTCGACGGCAATGCGCGAACGCAGGTTGTTAAGCACCAGAGTCTGGTGAGTCTCGGCCAGGCCCAGTTCCCAGGGAAGCCCAGCGTGCTGGATCGACGTCTGGGGAGACGCGCCTGTGCCGCCGTCGTAGCCGGAAATCAGAACCACGTCGGCATGCGCCTTGGCGACGCCCGCAGCGACGGTGCCCACTCCGACCTCGGCGACCAGTTTCACGCTGATGCGTGCGTTACGATTCGCATTCTTGAGGTCATGGATAAGTTCAGCGAGATCCTCGATCGAATAGATGTCGTGGTGCGGCGGCGGTGAGATCAGCCCCACGCCCGCGGTGGTGTGGCGGGTCTTGGCGATCCACGGGTACACCTTGGTTCCGGGCAACTGCCCGCCCTCGCCGGGCTTCGCACCCTGTGCCATCTTGATCTGGAGCTCCCTGGCCGCGACAAGGTATTCGCTGGTGACGCCGAAGCGACCCGAGGCGACCTGCTTGATCGCGGAATTCTTGGAGTCGCCATTGGGAAGGAGCTTGTAGCGCTCGGGATCCTCTCCGCCCTCGCCGGTGTTGGATTTGCCGCCGATTCGATTCATGGCGATTGCGAGAGTTTCGTGGGCCTCCTTGGAAATCGAACCGTACGACATCGCGCCCGTCTTGAACCGCTTCATGATCGAGGCAGCAGACTCCACTTCAGCGAGCGGAACTGACGTCCCCGTCTTGAACCGCAGCAGACTGCGCAGCGTGCAGAGTGTTGCCGACTGATCGTTGATGCGCTTGGCGTATTCCTTGTAGGCGGAGACACTGCCGGTGCGCACTGCCTTCTGGAGGAAGTGAATTGACTCGGGCGTGAAGAGATGAGCCTCACCGCTCGAACGCCATTGGTAGAGACCGCCCGTGGGCAAAACCTGGTTGGTTGAGCGCTCTGAGAATGCCGCGCGATGGCGGATGAGCACTTCCTGGGCGATGACATCGAGGCCGATTCCGCCGACACGCGAAGGCGTCCAGGTGAAGTAGTGGTCGACCACGTCCTGCTTG
>CAUJJL010000104.1 GCA_963205455.1 Verrucomicrobiota bacterium | reverse complement strand
CTGATCGAGTGTGATGGGGTCCTGCGTGTACTTGGGTTCAAGTTCCATTACCACACGGTACTGGTTCAATGAATCGTAGAGCGTGGCGATCTGGCGTTGACTGAAGGAACTGTTCAGGACCTGCGTGACCATGCGCATGTCCACACCCAGGCGGCGTGCCGCATCTCGATCGATGTGAAGGCGCACCTGCTTCGTTCCTCGCTCTGAGGGTGCATCCACATCGACCAGCTCCGGAATTTCCCGCAAGGCCTCCGACACCTTGGGGCCCCAGATGCGCAAATCGGAGAGTTCGCTCGCGAGAAGAAGAAATTCGTAGGATCCTGAATCGGAAGTGCGAGGGGAATCGATATCTTGCGAGACACTCATCCAGAGCATGCCGCCGGGAATCTGCGGAGCCTTGGCCCTTATGCGGTTGATCACTTCGGTCGCGGAGACCTTCCTTTCCGCCAGCGGCTTGAGGCGGACCATCACCCGGGAATTGCTGAGGCCGCCGGAGCCGCCACTCGTTCCTATGACGTCCTGAACAGCGGGGTCGGCCAGCAGCAGGCGACGATAGGCCTCAATCTTGGGCTGCATGACCTGGAAGGAGAACCCGTCATCGCCCCGAACGAATCCCATGATCTGTCCGGTGTCCTGCTGCGGAAGGAAGCCCTTCGGGATACGGATGTAGAGGGTGATTGTGAGGGCGATGGTTCCAATCAGGGTGATCAGGGTGATGGTCGAGTGCTGGATCACCCAGGCGAGCGAACGCGCGTACGTGTTGCGGAGCCGTTCAATGAACCAGGTGCTGATCCGTGCAAGGCGTCCTGCTGAGTGGTTGGACGCGGGCTTGAGCCACCTTGCGCACAGGCTTGGCGTGAGTGTGAGGGAGACCGCCAGGGATACCGTGATGGCAGCAGCGAGGGTGATGGAGAATTCACGAAACAGTCGCTCGATCAATCCTCCCATGAAGAGAATGGAAACAAAGACGACGACGAGCGACAGGTTCATTGCAAGGAGCGTGAATCCAACTTCGCGGGAACCCTTCAATGCTGCCCGAAAGGGGGATAGCCCACGCTCGATGTGGCGGGAGATGTTTTCGAGCACAACAATGGCGTCGTCCACCACAAGCCCTGCGGCGACGATCAGGGCCATCAGCGACAGGTTGTTCAGCGAGAACCCGTACAGGTACATGATCGAAAACGTGCCGATTAGGGAGACGGGTATTGCGAGGCTGGGGATGAGGGCCGATCGCGCGTTGCCGAGAAATAGAAGCACGACGAGAACCACCAATCCGCCTGAGATGATCAGCGTTCTGCGGGCTTCCCTGAGAGTCGCCCGGATGCCAGGAGACCTGTCCATGACAACCGCGAGATCAGCGTCCGCAGGAAGGAGGGCGCGCAGGGAAGGAAGCTCGGCATAGATATCGTCGATCGTTTCAATGATATTTGCACCAGGCTGTCGGCTGATCATGAGGAGCACGGCGGGCCGATCGTTGTAGAAGCCGCTGCTGTACCGGTCTTCGACGGAGTCCGTCACAGTGGCGACATCACCCAGTCTGACAGGCGCCCCATTCTGATATCGGATGATGAGGGGCAGGTATTGTTCGGCGTGCCGCAGCTGGTCATTCGTCTGCACCTGCCACGTGCGGTCACCACCGTCGATGAAGCCACGCGGCTTGAGCGAATTTGCCTCACTGATGGCCGTTCGGACCTCATCAAGGGCGATTCCGTAGTGCGCGAGTGAATTCGGATTCAACTGCACGCGCACGGCAGGGAGGGAACTCCCACCAACGCTCACTTCGCCGACGCCGCGGATTTGGGAGAGCTTCTGCGCAATCAGGGTCGATGCGGCATCGTAGAGGACTCCGGGGGCAAGATTGGGCGAACTCAGGGCTAGCGCCATGATCGGAGCTTGTGAGGGATTGGTCTTCTTGTAGCTCGGATTGCCCGGCATCCCCGCTGGCAATTGGCTGCGCGCAGCATTGATCGCCGCCTGGACATCCCTCGCAGCAGCGTTGATGTCGCGATCAAACGCGAATTCGAGCATGATGCTCGAGGCTCCCTGATTGCTCCACGAATAGATGCCGGTAACTCCCGCGATGCTGCCGAACGCGCGTTCGAGCGGAGTCGCGACGGCCGACGCCATCGTCTCCGGACTAGCTCCAGGCAGCGAGGCGCTTACCCGGATCGTGGGAAAATCGACCTGCGGGAGCGGTGCGATGGGAAGCAATCCATAGGCGAGCAATCCGAGCAGAACCAGAGCTGCGGCAACGAGGCAGCTTGCCACCGGACGTCGGATGAATGGGCGGGAGAGATTCATACCTCGTTGCGGTGTTTTCCTAGTGAGCGGCAGTGCGCGTATGCAGAGCAGGCTCGGCCCCGTGCGGCATGACGGCCGATGCTCGCGAACGGCGACTCTGGATTGAGAGCCGGTCAAAGAAGAGATAGACCACGGGAGTCGTGAACAATGTCAGCACCTGGCTGACGAGAAGACCGCCGACCATGGCGAGGCCGAGCGGCTGGCGCAGTTCGGCTCCGGATCCGCTGGCCAGCATGAGGGGAAGTGCACCGAACAAGGCAGCAAGAGTCGTCATCAGGATGGGCCGGAAACGAAGGAGAGCCGCCTGATGGATGGCGTCGCGCGGGCTCAAGCCCTGCTTGCGTTCGGCCTCGAGGGCGAAATCGATCATCATGATGCCGTTCTTCTTCACGAGACCGATGAGGAGAATGATGCCGATGATTGCGATCATGTCGAGCGGCTGGCCTGTCAGCTTCAATGCCAGCAGCGCGCCGAGGGTAGCCGATGGCAGGGTCGACAGGATCGTCACCGGGTGGATGCTGCTCTCGTAGAGGATGCCCAGCACGATGTACATGGTTACGACCGCTGCGAGCACGAGCCAGAGTGTACTCGCGAGCGAGGCCCGGAACGCGTGCGCCGCGCCCTGGAATCGCATCTCGATCGATGCTGGCATCGCCATGTCCCGGGTCGCCCCCTCGATTGCGGTGACGGCGTCGCCGAGCGAGGCTCCACGACCCAGGTTAAAGGAGACCGTGACGGCGGGAAACTGTCCGACATGGTTTACGAGCAGGGCGGTTGGGCGCTCGGTAACGCGGGTGATGCTCGAGAGCGGCACAGGCTGGCCGGAGGCGGCATCCACGTAAATGTTTCCCAGACTGGATGGCCCGTGCACGAGGCGCGGATCCATTTCCAGCACGACGCGATATTGGCTGGTTTGGGTGAACAAAGTGGAGATCTGGCGCTGACCAAATGCGCTGTAGAGAGCATCGTCGATCTTTGCGATGCTGATGCCGAGCCGACTGGCGGCGTCGCGGTCGATCTCGACATAGGCCTGAAGGCCCTGCTGCTGGAGATCACTGGCAACGTCGGCAAGTTGTGGCAGCTCCTGCAGTCGGGAAATGATTCGTGGCACCCATTGGTCGAGCAGGGATTGGTCGGGGCTCGTCAGCGTGAACTGGAATTGCGTGCGGCTTACACGGTCCTCGATTGTCAGCTCCTGAACGGGCTGCATGTAGAGGGAGATGCCCGAGACAGCCCGGGACTTTTCGCGCAGGCGCTCGATGATTTCGGTTGCGGAGTGTTTGCGCTGAGCGTGTGGCTTGAGATTGATCAGCATGCGCCCGCTGTTGAGGGTCGCATTGGTGCCGTCGACGCCGATGAAGGAGGACAGACTGACGACCGCTGGATCGTCGAGAACGATGGCTGCGAGTTGCTGCTGCCGCTCGGACATGGCCGCGAAAGAGATCGACTGCGGTGCCTCGGTCACGGCCTGAATGGCCGCATTGTCCTGTACGGGAAAAAAGCCCTTTGGCACGACGAGATACAGCAGCACGGTGAGGGCCAGCGTCCCGAGAGAGACGAGCAGCGTGGCGCCCTGGTGATGGAGCACCCAGTCGAGCCATTTCCCATAGTGCGCAATGACGCGGTCAAGAAATCCTGGCGCGTGATGCGCGGAATGCTGGGGAAGCAGCCTGGCGCACATCATCGGTGTGAGCGTGAGGGAGATGATGAGCGAGATCAGGATCGATACCGCAAGGGTGATGGCGAATTCATGGAACAGTCGCCCGACGACATCGCCCATAAAAAGCAGCGGTATGAGGACCGCGATGAGGGAGATCGTGAGAGACACGAGTGTGAAGCCGATCTGTGCGGCGCCCTTGAGTGCCGCTTCCATGGGAGAGGCGCCCTGTTCGCGGTAGCGCGCGATGTTTTCCAGCATCACGATGGCATCATCGACGACGAACCCCGTTGCGATAGTGAGGGCCATCAGGGTCAGGATGTTCAGCGAGTAACCAGCCAGGTACATGACTCCGAACGTGCCGATCAGTGAAAGCGGCACGGCAATGCTGGGAATGATGGTCGCCGCAAAATTGCGGAGAAACAGAAAGGTCACGAGTACGACAAGTCCCACCGCGAACATGAGTTCGTGCTGCACATCTCGCACGGAGGCGCGGATGCTCTGTGTGCGGTCCGTCAGCACCGACATCTCGACGGCGGCGGGCAGGCTGCTGGAGAGTTGGGGCAGGAGAGCCTGCACCCGGTCCACGACCTCGATGACATTGGCACCGGGCTGCCGCTGTACATTGATGAGCACCGCAGGAAGCTCGTTGGCCCAGGCGGCAAGGCGCCGGTCTTCCGAGGCATTTACAATGCGCGCCACATCGCCAAGCCGGAGGGCGGCGCCGTTCTGCCAGGCGATGATGAGGTTGCGGTATTCTTCGACGGAACGAAGCTGATCGTTTGCGTCCATCAGGATGTTTCGTGTTGGGCCATCGAAGCTGCCCTTCGGCTGATTGACACTGGCGGCATTGATCGCGGCGCGCACATCGGCGAAGTTGAGCTTGTGGGCGGCGAGCGCGGCGGGATTGATCTGCACGCGGACGGCGGGACGCTGGCCCCCCGCGAGGCTTACCATGCCCACACCGGGAATTTGTGCGAGTTTCTGGGCAACGCGTGTGTCGACCAGGTCATGCACCTCGGGCAGAGGGAGACTCTGCGAGGTGACCGCGAGCGTCAGAATGGGCGTGTCTGCAGGATTGACCTTCCGGTAGACCGGTGGTGCCGGGAGATCGTTGGGGAGGAGATTGTCAGCTGCATTGATGGCAGCCTGGACTTCCTGTTCGGCAACCCCCATGGAGATTTCGAGCGAGAACTGGAGAGTGATCACGGAGGCTCCACCTGAACTCGCGGACGACATTTGATTCATGCCGGGAATCTGCCCGAACCGGCGCTCCAGCGGCGCCGTGATCGAACTCGCCACCACCTGCGGGCTCGCTCCCGGATAGAAGGTGAAGATCTGAATGGTGGGATAATCCACCTCCGGAAGCGCTGCGATCGGCAGGAGCCGGTAGGCCATTACCCCCGAGAGGAGCAGCGCCACCATCAGCAATGTCGTGGCGATCGGCCGCAGAATGAACGGGCGCGACGGATTCATGAACTTTTTGCTCGGGAGCGGGTTGGTGTTGGCTCAGGAGTGTCGTTGACGATCTTGACAGGGCGGCCTTCCCTCAGGCGATCAAGGCCCTCAAGGACCACCTGGTCGCCAACGGTCACGCCCTGGGTTACTGCCTGCCAGGTGCCATCTGAAGGTCCGAGCACGACATCGTGGATGATGGAGCGGCTCTTCGCATCGACGACGTAGACATAGGTTCCGCGGGAGCCGAACTGCACGGCGTCGGCAGGTATGACGATGGCGTTCTCGACCGTGTTCACCCGAAGCCGTACATTTACGAACTGATTTGGGAAAAGGATTTCGTCGGCGTTTGAAAACTCCGCCTTTAGACGCACGGTCCCGGTTGCGATGTTGATCTGGTTGTCCACCGTTCTCAGAACACCCGTTTCGATGAGGTGCTGTTCGTTGCGATCCCAGGCCTCCACGGCGAGTTCCTTTCCAGACCGGAGTGGCTCAAGGACTTTCTGGAGATCAACCTCCGGGATCGTAAATACCACGGAAATGGGTTGTGTCTGCGTGATCACCACCAGCCCGCTTGAATCACCGGGGCGGATCAGGTTCCCCGGATCGACCTGGCGCAGACCGAGACGCCCATCGATAGGTGCCTCAATGCTCGTATAGGCGAGTTGCAGACGTGCATCTTCCACCTGGGCTTCGTTTGCCGCGAGCGCACCCCGGCGCTCGGCCACGCGCGCCTGTGCGGCGTCCAACTCCTGCGCGGTTACAAGCGTTTTTTCGAAGAGCTGCTTCAGGCGATCGAGGTCTCGCTCTGCATTCTGAAGCTGGGCCAGGTTCTGCTTCTGGTTACCCTCCGCCTGAGCGAGCTTGATCTTGTACGGATCGGGGTCAATTACCGCAAGGAGGTCTCCTTTGCGGACTTTCTGTCCCTCGGTGAAGGCAACGCGGATCAGTTGTCCTTCGACGCGGCTGCGCACGGTCACGGTGTTGAGCGGCGTCACGGTGCCGATTGCCTTCAGGTATACA
>CAUJJL010000103.1 GCA_963205455.1 Verrucomicrobiota bacterium | reverse complement strand
ACCTGGAGCCTCCGGGCGAGTTTCCATGCGCCGATGGCTCTGAGAAGTTTGAGTCGCGGGCCGCACGGGAGACGGGTTCTTGGCTGAAGGCCATCCTCGCGGGCCCGGCGGGCGGCGTCGCGGCTCAAGGCAGGCGCCTCTGGGTAGAGCTCATAGCGGAGCCGCTCCCACATTTCGCTGACCGCGGCCAGCGTCTCGGGCGACTGGTCGCAGCCCAGGAGAGTCTCTGAGAATCGAAGGGCCGAACGATGCATGGCCTCCATGCGGGACTTGCTGCGGGCGACCGACATGCTCCCTGGCAGTCCCGAGCGATAGTGGGTGTGAACGCCGGGGACGAAACGGATGCCCGAGGCATGGGCGAGCACGCGCGCAAAAAATTCGCCGTCGTCATTGGGTGTCAGGCTCTGATCCCACGGGCCCGCCTTCCGGATCAATTCGCGCGGCGTGAGCCATGCGGCGGGGTGCATCATGCAACCTTCGTTCGCCTGCGTCCGGAGAAACAGCCAAGCCGGAACGTAGTCCTTCGCGGTCGTGGCCTCCACCGTGTGGGACGCACCGGGTGTGAACTCCCCGTAGAATCGGCTCCAGCCGCAGCTCGCGACCGTGTCGGGTGGGGACTCCCGCAAAGCCGACAACTGTCGCGAAATTTTCCCGGGATCGATCAGGTCGTCGGCATCCAGAAACTGCACGCAAGCTCCGCGGCTCTCGGATATCCCCCGGTTGCGCGCGGCGCCGGGGCTCGTGCGCGTCTGTGATATCAGTCGGATCCCGCGGGGCACATAGCGTTCCGCAACATGGCGTGAGCCGTCGGTGGATCCGTCGTCGATGACGATGATTTCCTGCGTGTGACCCTCCGGCTCAAGCACCGACTCAAGGCAGGCGGCGAGCCACGGTTCGGCATTGTGGCACGGGATGATGATGCTGACGTCGGGAGGAGGTGTCATGGCAGGTTCCGGCCTGCGAGGCGTTGTTTTTCCTCATCGAAACGCTCGGATGTGGCCGTGTCCAACATCCTCCACCATTCGGGATGATTGATCCGCGCACGCACGCAGGCCCAGGCCGCGCGCGGACGTCCGATCCATGTCCGGAAGTAGCGCAGCCAGTCGCTCGGGGCGGCGCCCTGCAGGAGAGGCCGACATGCGGGATCGGACAGCGCCGCATGCAGGGCGATGTTTGTCGGGGGAGGCGACTGCTGGCGAAGGTGTGTCCAGAGTTCCCGGATGCCTGCGGCATTCAGGCCCGAGTTGCGCACGTACGTGGCTAAGAGCAGCGTCTGAATTTCGCCCCAGCGGTACCCGTCGACGTCCCTTGCGGAAGTCCGGGTTTGCGCGTAGGTCGCGAGCGGTTCGGCGACATAGACAAAGGGATGGCGGATGAGCCGTTCGCGGAAGGCCTCCATGCCTGAAAACGGAAGGTCGCCGGGGGTCGCGGGCGGGAGGCTGGAACGCCGGATCAGCATGGCGCCATTGGCCATGCGTGCACCGGTTGCCTGCAAAAGGGAGCCCCAATAAACGCGGGTGACGCTTCCGGAGAGACCCGTTTGTTGGGGGTGCACGGTGCGCGGGGTGTCGCTCCAGGATCCATCCGGATTCTCAACCGCGATACGCTGGTTGCACCACGCCAGATGAGCGGTCGGATCCTGCTCCAGCGCCTGTGTCAGCGTGGCGAGAAATTCCGGCTGCCAGGTGCTGTCGTCCTCGAGAATGGAGAAGTATTGTACTGTCTCCGAAGCTTCGGCGAAACCGCGATTGAAGGAGGCGACGGCGCCGAGATTCCGTTCGTGGACAAGGATGCGGATGCGTGGATCGCCGATGGCAGCGACGATCCGGCCGGGCTCCGCGTCACTGGGTTCGTCATTGTGTACGAGGGCAGTCCAGTCGGAGAATGTCTGCGCACGAAGGCTCCCGAGTGCGCGTCCGAGAAGATGCGCCCGGCGATAGGTCGGTACAAAGACGTGGACGACGGCCATGGATCAGGAGTCGCGGTTTAGCTTGCGATCGCGCTCGCAGCCATAGCGGCGCCATGCCTGGCGAAAATAACCGCGTTTGGTGAGTGCCACGTAGTGGTGAAGGACGGCGGTGGGATTCAGGATCTCAGTGGGGTCGGGCGCGACTTGGTAGTCGTTCCGCGACAACTGCCGGTGGGGCCGGTCGCTGAGAAGCAGGGCAACGAGTGCCTGTTCAAGGAAGTAGCTTGAACCCTGGGTGGTCAGGAGGGAATGGGTCCATCGTTCGAGGTTGCTCCAATCGATGGTTGAGGTCTCAAATCCGCAGATGCCCGTGTTCACGCTTTCCGGAATCGGTCCCGCGGCAAGCGTGGCGAGGACGGACCGCTTGTAGCCGTAAGACTCCTGACAGTCGGTCATGACCATCGGTAGCGAGGGGTCATCCATCCACGCGAGCAGCGCGTCGGGAGGGTGATGGAAAAGCATGTCGGCATCCAGGACTAGATTGGGTCCGGGCCGGGCGGCGTGTGTATCCGTGAGTTTCCTGAGCAGCGGAAAATGACGCCGGTGTTCACGCAGGGTCGGGAATCGATTCACGGGCAGGAGAACGTCGAGCGCCTGCTGTAGTGAGACCTCGGATACAACAGCGGAACCCGGGAATGCTGAATCGAGGGAGCGCCGTTGGGCAGGGGAAAGCGTACCGTCATCCATGAACAGCACCGGCCAGATCCTACCTGGAACCTGCACCTGAAGGGAGCGGAGACAGAATGCGGACTGCTCCCAGTAGGCATGACCCGTGAGGAAGATGAGGCATGGCTCGCCTTGCTGCGGTGAACGGACAGGCATCGCCGGCAGACGGATCGCCGCGGCGCGCATGGCCTGGCGTCCGCGGTGATTTTTCCACTGCTCCAGCGGACCGCCCTCGCGCCGCGACCGCTGCACGGCGGCCAAGGGGCGATACCAGAGCTGGTAGAGCCAGTGCCCAGGCCGTGTCCATGAGAAGGGAGGTTGTGGCATGGTCAACGGTGAATCTGTGCGTTACCGGAAAAGGGAGCAATGTCCGCCAGTCCGTCGATGCGTCCGCAGAGTCCCCGCCAGCGGATGCGATGGGAGGGTGACTTCCATGCGGCGCACCGGACAAAGGCGCGGGCCTTGCGAAGCGACGCGGAGTATCGCGGGACTGGATTCCATGGGTTGAGTCCGTAACGATGCAAAACGTGCACCCACGAGCGCTGGATGCCGTGATTCAACCGGCAGAGGTAGGCGGGTTGAAGACGGGCAGTTGGAATGATGTGCCGGACCAGAAGTGTCGGAAAACAGCCCGTGTGCCATCCGGCGCGCAATGCGGCGAGCACGATGTCCTGATCGCCGCCTGATGCGAGTGACGATCCCACACGGTCGGTGATTTCCGGTCCCGCCTTGTTATTCCGTTGGCGTGCAACCCACGCCTCGGCCGCTTTCCGCCTCACGATCAGTCCGGCGCCATTGGGAAGCCACGTCGGCAGATCGAAGGTTTTGGAAAGCGTCGCTTGGGTGGAGTCGTGGGCCGGTGAGGAAGCGGGATGAGTCGGAAGGTGCGACAGGATGTGTTCGACAGGCGGAGCCGGACGAAGAGCGAGCAATCCGGAAAATTCCTCGAACCAGTCCGGGGGCGGTACCTCGAATTCCGGGACAATGCCTCCACCCGCCGTTCCGAGTGTGGGAAGGCGGGCAAAAAGCGTGCAGGCCGACTCAAGAAAATCGGGAGCGGGCAGGACATCGTCGTCGATGAAAACCAGGAGCGGTCCCCTGGCTTCCGCGATCCCTTTCGAACGCGCGCGACTGAGGCCGGGGACTCCTTCCTCGACCCGACGAACGGGTGCGGCGAGGGCCTTGAAGGGATCCAGCGAGACGGGAGGCAGCGATGCATTGTCAACCAGCACGACCTCCCACTGATCGACCGGGAGTGTCTGCCTGGCGAGAGCGTCGGCGACCCTGATCAGGGTGTCCGTGTCCGGGTCGCGGGTGGGGATGATGACGGAAATTTTCAAGGTATTGGCGACTTCAATACACGGCAAAAGCGGGCTCGATCAGACGGAGGGCATCGTCGGGCAGATACTTCGCAACCGCGCGACGATGGGCGTCCGCCCCCATTGTCCTCCAGCGAGACCGAACCTTCCAGGCGCGGTCGATGGCCTTGCTGAGAGCATCGACTGATTCCGGCTCGCAGGTGAATCCGGTCTCATCCTCTGCGATCCACTCTGTGGCTGCGCCGACACGGGTGGCGATCACCGGACGTGCGTACATCAAGGCCTCGATCATGACGGTGGGAAGACCCTCGTCGCGCGAGGCGGAGATGAGGCAGTGGTTGTCCTTCCAGATCTCGTCGAGGTTTGAAACGAAGCCGTGAAAACGGACGCGATCCGCGATTCCGAGAGCGTCGGCCTGATGCTGTATTTCGCCCTGTCCGGCTCCTTCGCCGTAGATGTTGAGGTACCAGGCCTCAGTCGTACCGGGAGATTTCGCCAAGGCGGAAAGCAGAATGTCGAATGCCTTGACCGGTTCGAGTCGCCCAATCGCGGCAAAGGTCGGCACACTCAGTTCCGGCCACGGCGCTCCACCGGCCCTGGGGATGCGGATCGGCACCTGGATCAGTTCCGCATGACGCAGGGGCAGACCGAGGTGGCGACGGGTGATTTCGAGGTTCCGATGCGAAACGAAGAAGAGGCGATCGGCGTCCTGGAAGCAGGCGCGTGCGCGTCCGAGATCGATGGGACTCAGGAACGGTTTCTCCGTCTGCCAGTTGGCAATCACCCGGTAGGGGATGCGCTGGGTGCGCAGGAAACCGAGCACGCGACCTTCCCTCACAAGATCGTATGTGCCGCCGCAACTGAAGATGACGCGATCCGGGCAAAACTCGTGAAGGGCGGATACAAGGCTTTCTGAGCCGGCGGACACGTATTCGAGCTTCCGCCTGAAGCGATCGATGGTGGTGTTTGGAATGTCAGGAACCTGACTGGAGAAACCTCTCGCCCCCTTTTGGATGAGAGCATGAAGCCGCGGATGGGCCGTGACTGCAGGTGTTGCAGCAATAAGGACGGCATCTCCGCGGGCCACCGCGAGTTCAGCGGCGCGTACCCACAGGCTGTCTGCTCCGCTGAAGGCATAGCCATAGACCGTTGAAACGAAGGCGACACGCATCATGGAACATCCGGCTTCAACTGACGAAGTCAGCCAACTGGGTTGACCACGACTTGGGCACGAGGTCGGAGGTGTCGTGGGTGCTGGCAACGTACCACGGAGCGGGCGCGATCACGGTCTTGTCCGGGTGATCCATCAGCCACGCAGCCCACCAGGAAAAGGAGCTGTTTGCCACGATTGCGTGCTGGCAGGAAGCCATGAGTCGGAGCGTTTCGTGCGCGTCCAATTGACGGTTTGGATCGACGATCGACAGGTCGGAGAATCCATTGAGAAACTCCGCGGCACCGGAGGGATCGTCGGAGAATACGTGCAGTCGAACGCCGGGGTGAAGGGAGGAGAGCCGATCGATGGCAGCGCGATAGTACCGGGCGCTCAGGATGCCGATTTCGCGACCAAAGCGCGGATCGGTGATGTAGTCGCCGCGGCGAAGGTGCACAAATGCGGAAGGCCTGGACTGAACGCTTTCGAGGATTTCCTTGGCCCGGGCGGATAGCGGAAATCGGAACGAGAAGTGACGCCGCACCTGCAAGGAAACGGGTTGAAAGAAGAGTTCGGATTGAAAGAGGCCGTCGAGAAACGTGCCGTCCGGAAGGGAAAAGAAATCCGGAGAGAAGCGAAAGGAGCCGGGTCGGTGAAGTCGGCTCGTTGAGGGGAGCCCGCGCTCGTACTGGCGAAAGTGCAGGAGGCGGGCGATGGTCAGACTGAAGCGTTCACTCCGGGTGAGTCGCACGCCTGATGCACGAAGGGATTCGTCCTCCGTGGAAAACTGCGCCGGCAGGAGAAAACCATCGAGGGCGTAGCGGCCATGGGGCGCCCAACCGGTGTTTTCGCGGAACCAGGACACATCGAGTTTCAGCACCGTCCTGCGTTTGTCAGCAAGTGCGAGACCCGCTGCGTACTGGAACATCTGATTTCCCAGTCCACCGGTGAGACGTGTTATGATCATGGCAGGCGGCGAAGCTGAACGGACATGCCGTTGAGGACGGTGCCTACTCCCGATGTGGCTGGAAAGTAGCCGACCGGCTGCTCCCCGTTGATGTGAAGGCGCCCCGCCTCGAACTGCTGGAGCGTGCGTTCACGTTCGCTCAAGCCGATCAGAAGCGAATAGGTGCCGGCCTCGAGTTGCACGGCCTTCTGGGTAAACAGGGCCTCGTAATCTCCGGGATCCAGCGACTGCGGCGCGCTCCAGGTGGTTTGCACCGGGGTTCCATCTGCTGCGAGAAGTCCCACGGCCACGATGACATGCTCCATGCGATGCTGCCGGATCTGCAGATTGAGCCGCACGTTCCATG
>CAUJJL010000102.1 GCA_963205455.1 Verrucomicrobiota bacterium | reverse complement strand
CATGGGAGTATCGTTGAACACCTGGGGGATGGACGAGGACGCAGCCCGCCGCGCCGTGGACGATGCCGCAAGGGAAACAGGATTGCCCGCAACCGATGCAGTCCGTTTCGGAACCGCCGAGATCCTCGACGCCATTCTGAGAACGCCCCCCGCCGCGCGTCCTTGACAGGCCCTATGAACGGGAGGGGCACGCTTCGTCGTGCCCGGATTGCGATCATGCTAAAGTTTCAGGATACGCGGAAATCTACCCGAGGGTTCGTGAGAAGGAGGGATAGATCGCAAAGGCGAAAGAACGGGCGCAGGGATGCTACGTACGCCGGCCGATCCCGGGCACGACGAAGCGTGCCCCTCCAAGGTGGGGAGAATTCTTGGGGTGCGGCGGGAACGAACTAATCTGGGATTCTATCCAGCAACACGGCATCGGCAGAAATGCGATCGCCGATTTGGCCTGTCAGCAGGACGGAAAGTTTCCGGCCCTTTCTGAGATTGAAGCGCCCCAGGAGGTTCCAGCGGTTGACATTGGTCCGCTGATTCACGAATGATTCGCGCGATTCCCCAGCGTGGCGCACGATGGCGGTTGCCTTTGAGGAAAGATCGCTGCTCTCGGGCCAGCGCATGTAAATGTCGTAGCGACCATCGAGCGGAATGGAAACGGACCATGTCGCAACGGTCATTGGATCCTTTACCTCAGCGAATGCAGACTTGGCCATGTAGCTGCCTGGGAATTCCAACGCCTTCCAATCACCCGACAGTTGGCAGGCCTTGTCGGAGTTATCCACGACAATATGCGTGATCAAGTCGAGTTCGATCCTCTCTCCGTCATGGATGACATGGCCGTCCGTCAGCGCTTTGGTGAATCGCGCGAGTCCGTCTTCGGCGAGGTAGCACTCCATATATTCCATGCCGGCATGGAGTGCCGCCTGGAAGCGCCAGCCTTGCTCCTTGGCAGAGTGCTTGTGCCAGAAGGGAGAGTAGAAGTAGTTGATGATCCGAAGATGTGCCGGAACGAAGTCGTTGCCATAGTCTGAGAAACAATCCCAGTTAACATTGTCGACGACCTTGCCTGCCGGCGTATCGGGTGTGCCATCTCCATTGGTGTCTATCAGGTTGCCGACGCCATGGGAGAACCCGGTCTTTCCGCGGCCGGGAGCATTCAGGTGGGCGAAATAGTCCTGCACTAGGTGCAGTCCGTCGGCGAAGATTCGCATCGCGGCATGGTGTTCCACCGGTGTCGTCGCCTTTAACCGAAGTTCCCGCGAAATCTTCAGGCATTCGAGAGCATTGTGGAGCCGCGTATCATCGGGCAGGTGGTAAGCTAGGACGGGCGAGGTATGTTGCACCTTTGTCGGATCATCGCCCTTGATCATCCGGATCCCGGGGTATGATTTCTCCAGATCCGCGGTAAAGACCTTTTCGCTTTCGTTGTCTGCATCCTGAACCGCCTGGACCACGTAGGCGCCAAGGCCCTGTTGCGATGCATAGTTTTCGAACGTCTTCGCGCCTTCCATGGCGGTGGCGGCGAGTTGACCGTGTGAAGCCCGGGTCCACGCACCCAGGATGCCAGGCCAGAGTGCCAACAGTGCCACCGACGTTATTGCTGTCCTCAACACTGAATATTTATGCAGCATTTGAATTTGATTCAGCGAAGCAAGACTATGGGTGTCAAGAGCCTTCCCCACGCTGGAGGTACGCTCGCAACCAGATCTTGAGATGCGTGCCGGGTAACCGCCAGCACTTCAAACCAGGCAACGGATCTCGAAGATCTTCGCGCAGGGATCGCCGTGGGTTGCGTGGACATGGATGCGCACCGCCTGCACGCGCTCCGCTGACAACGTGTGCCGGCGAAGGCGCTGGTGGTTGCCGGTCACGGATGCCAGCGTACGCCAATTCTTTTCGTCGGGGAGGCGTCCGAGGATATCGTAGTCGCGAACTGTTTCGGGCTGGGGACCACGGATGATTCCTTCGTTGATGCTGTCGGAGGATGTCAATGTCAGTTCGCGCTGGAAACCGGTGTCGAAGATCAACTGGACGCCACGGATGGTCCTTGGTTCCTCCCAGCGCAGCTCGATCCAGGCCCCTTCCGTGCCCAGGCGCCCGGCCCAGTGATTGACCGCTGCATCGATCGTCGTGTCTGAGCCGCACATTTCCAGCGGCACATCGAGCTCGGGCAGGCATTTGACGCTGGGGCCGGGGAAGTCGCGCAGCCAGCCATTCGTGACATTGGCAGCGACTGCTTCGCCTTCTTCGGCTGAAGCCGTGATCATGGCCTGGCGGGCGATGTCGTTCGCGGATTCGCTTCGTACGCCTTTGATTGTCTGGTCACCCGCGATCAGGTATTGCTGGAGCTCCCGGAGGCGTGGTTTCTGCTGATAAAGCTGGCGTGGCAGAATCCCGTGTCGAATGCACAGGGCTGCTGCCGTTCCGACAGCCTGCCCCATGACGCTGCATGTCCCCATCACGCGGGTCGAGGTGAACGCAACATGGGTGGCGCTGATGTTCCGGCCTGCCATGAAAAGATTGGTGACATTTCGACTGTAGAGCGCGCGCAGAGGTATGTTGAACACTTCCCTGGTCGCGACCTGTCGGCCTGGAGAATCGCTGACACTGTCGAAACCACCGGGTGGGTGGTCGTCCATAGGCCAGCCTCCGATTGCGACGGCATCCTCAAAATTTCCGCCGTCGATGAGATCCTGCTGGGTCAGGATGTGGTCGCCCATGATCCGCCGACTCTCGCGCTTGCCCGGTACCATGCCGACCCATTCCAGAGCCCAGTTGGGGCTTTCCGGAAAGCGGCCGCTGTTTTTGATGTGATCCCAGATCCCCATGACGATCGCCAGCAATTCAAATCGGATCCGCTCGTTGTCGCTGATCGTGTCGATGTGCCCCCCCCACTCGATCCACCAGTATCCATATTCCCACGACTTGATCGTGCGACGCAGCAGTTGTGACTCGTCAATCTTGCGCGCCCATGACGGCGGTGTGAAGGGTACGGGTCCGTCATGCCTGCGCGAGGTGAAGAGGATGCTGCTGCCCAGCTTTTCCTTATCCGCGCTTTCCGGAGCCAACGATTCACCAGATTCGGCCCGTGATTCGCGCCCCTGTCGCATCTCGGCTCCGGCTTCCAGCGCGAGTCGGGAATCTCCCGTGCAATCGCAAAACACATCGGCTCGGATGCGGTAGGTTCGCTCAGTTGTATCGCATCGAACTGTCACCTGCTCGATGTGGTCCTCTTTTACCTCAGCGGACACCAGGGTGCTGTCGAGTAGGAGGGTGATGTTCGGCTCGCTGATCACCTTGTCATAAAGCAAGAGGTCCCACATTTCGCGACAGCGCCTGGGATTGTTCACCGCGTCATCCAGCCGAAGTTCCTCCAGAATTCCGCCTTCGCGCCAGCCGGGGCGGTTCTTGTGCCAGTTTGCGCCGACGATATGCATCCGGACCTCGCTGGAGGCATTGCCGCCGAGTCGGGAGCGGTTTTGGACCAACACCACTCTTGCGCCGTTTCGTGCGGCCGCAATCGCTGCGCATACGCCCGACATTCCGCCACCGGCGACCAGCACGTCTGTTGAGAGCTCAATCACAGGGAGGCCGGATCCGGTTGCGGACTTTCCACCGTCAGGATTCAGCAATGACAACTTTGTTTGGATCTGAAGGGTAGGCTGTGCGGCTGTGGACATGAAAGGAGGAGGAAAGCGAAGGGAATTGGGGCTGCTTCAGTCTGAAGCGGAATATTGGATACGCGCGCGAGTTTGTGTACTGGCAAGACAGACTCGGGGTTGATTGAGAGGAAGCATCAGCAATGAGCAGAGACATGAGACATTTTTCGAACAGTCACCAACCGGGCGTTGCTGAATGCGTTAAACGAGCGGCTTGTCCCGCTTTGACGGAGTTGCGGAACAAAAAAGGCTGGAAAGGATGCGGCCCCAACTTAACGCTTTCAGTACCCTGATCATTGGCATGCGTCCGACGAGTCACAGACTGCCGTCAGGGCTCTCAAGTCCTTCCAACTGACGGCGAATTCCTTTCATGGAGTAACCCCCTGCGCATTTTTGCTATGATCCATTACCCATTGTTCCGTGTTTTGTTTGTCTCGATTGGCATTCTCGGAGCCGTTGCCATCTGCGGCAGGGCGGAGGACGCCACGGTGGGAGCCCCTCTCCCTCTGTGGTCGGAAGGCGGCCTTGATATTCATCACATCAATACTGGCCGCGGAGAGACTGCGTTTCTGATCCTGCCCGACGGCACGACGTTGCTCGTGGATGCCGGGGCGGCTCCGCCCAAGGCGGGCTGGTCCACTCCACCGAAACCCGACGGGTCGCGCGGGGCAGGGGAATGGATTGCTCGTTATGTTGCGCACATGCTCCAGCGGTTTTCCGAAAAGCAGATCGATCAGGCGGTGATTTCGCATTTTCACGGCGATCACATGGGGTCGATCAGTGCAACCTCGCCGGTCTCATCCTCGGGCGCGTTTCAGCTTGGCGGATTGACCGAGGTCGCTGAACACATCCCGATCCGTCGGCTGTTCGATCGGAACTGGCCGGATTACAACTGGCCGCTGCCTCTTGTGGACCTGAATATGCAGAACTACCGGAAATTCATCGCATGGGAGAGCTCCCACCGGGAGTTGCGTGTTGAGCGCGTGGAAGCCGGGCGCAATGATCAGATCGGACTGCTCCACAACAGGTCTCACTATCCGGAATTCGAAATCCGCAACATTGCGGTGAACGGTCACGTCTGGACCGGTGTAGGCTCGGTCACACGCAATCATTTTCCAGAACTGTCCGCCCTTCCCAAGACCAACTATCCAGCTGAGAACAAATGTAGCATTGCCCTGCGAATCTCCTATGGAAAATTCGACTATTTCACGGGGGGCGACCTTGATGTGCGGGATGTGGAGATCGCAAGCCCCAGCGATCAGTGGAAGAACATCGAGCGGCCCGTGGCCCTGGCCGCCGGGCCCGTGGAGGTTTACAAGGTCAATCACCATGCCAATTACGACGCCACCAGCCCATTCCTTCTGAGCATCCTTCGACCGCAGGTGAGTATCGCGTCGACCTGGGGGGCGAGCCAGCCCGCGATGAGTGTACACCGTCGGCTGCATTCCACCGCCACCTATCCGGGTCACAGGGATGTGTTCTACACGAACATGATGGAAGCCACGCTGGCGGCTCTTCATGTCGATCGAATCAAGACCCCCACGGGACATATTGTCGTCCGCGTCAAGCCTGGCGGCGGAGAATTCTTCGTGTATGTACTCGAAGACACTGACGAGACCTATCGGATCAAGGCGGTGTACGGGCCCTATCAATCCAATTGAACCCTCCCTGACAGCAACGGAATCCGCATGCCAAGACTTCTCGGCGTCACTCTCGCCGACGTTGCACGCGCAGCCGGATTGAGCACCGGTGGCGCGTCCTACGCCCTGCGCGGACATCCCAGCATCCCCGCCAGCACCGTCGAGCGGGTCCGGCAGATCGCGGCGAAGATGAAGTACCGCCCCGATCTGCGTGTCAGCTCCCTGATGGCAACGATCCGGCGGGGCCGTGTGCTCGCCCAACCTGAAACGCTGGCTCTTGTCTGGGTAAACACACCCAAACGGACAGACAGCTTGCCGATTCACCTGCAGCACTACGTGAAGGTACTCGTCCAGGCCGCACGGCAGCGGGCCGAACAGCTCGGATCCGGCATCGAGGAATTCTGGTTGGGCCAGTCGGGTCTGACGCCGCACCGGCTCCATTCCATCCTGCGTGCGCGCGGTATCTCAGGCCTTCTCATTTCCCCTGCCGCCGGAAATCAGGGCGTTTCGATCGACTGGGATTGGCAGACTTTGGCGCCGGTCATTATCGGCAGCACTGAGATCTCACCCGTGATCAACCGCGTGGCTCACTACCATTTTCGCAGTGTCTGGCAGACGCTGGAGCGATTGCGCGCAGAAGGAAGAACCCGTCCTGCAGCGATTTTCAGCGAGAAGGTACAGAGCAGGATCCACCGGATGCAGCATGCCGCATTCATCACCCACCATCCCACGTCGGCGATCGCCCATGAGGCAGTGCGCTTCTGCGAGCCGGGAGACTTTCGGGGATTGGCTCGCTGGTTGAAGAAATTCCAGCCTGACGTCCTGTTGCTGGGCTGGCAGGTGGACGGGAAAGGGCTGGCGCAACTGCGCGAACTGGCCCCGCAGGCTCAGCGCATCGTGACCTTGGATTGGCATCCGCATGGTGTGCTTCCCGGTATCGATCCCTGCAATGAAGTCATTGCTTCCAATGCGGTGGATCTTGCCATCGCGCAACTGCACCGCAACGAGTGGGGTGTTTCTTCGTTCCCGACCACCGTTTTGCTGGACGGTGTGTGGCGTGAGAACTGGTGAGGTTCTGAATTTCGCGAAGAAGCGAGGGGGGATTTCCAAGTGAGGCTCGACGATGATTGTCAGAAAGTTGCCACCGTCAGGCTGATGCTCCTGATGTCGCATGACCGCGTTGCAATGATTTCAAAAGCGGGTGCGGTGTTGTAGATCAGCAATTGGTAGCGGCAGCGCTTCATCCCGGGATGATCGAGGGAGAATTCCTGGTTCCCCAAGCGGACCTTGCAGCCGCCTTTCATTTCCAGATCCAGGTAGACTCCACCAAAGGCAACCTGCTGGAGGTCGTTCCGCAGGCGCAGTGACTCGTGGGTCGGCAGCTTCAAAATGCCGTCCTCACGTTGTCCGTTGCAACGGAAGTCGTCCCAACGATTGTGCTGGGCCAGGATTGCAGTGTTTCTAGTCAAGTCGGGGGCCAGGAGATCGGTGGAAACATAGTCAACCGAATGCGTGTCAATGACGGCGAAGCGGCGGTAATCGTCCGCGTGCGATTCGATGGGTATCCCAAGCGCGTTTGCACGGGCGGCATGGGATGCGAACTCGGCCGTGGTGAAACGTGAGGTGCTGATCGCCATGATCGTATTTCCAAGTCCCGCAATCTCCTCGAACGTTGTCTGATAAAGAATTCCCATCAAACGGACGTCTTTGATGCCGATTGCCCGGATCACGCGATTGGCGGCGTTATTGGAGGTGATGACATAGTTGCCACGGCCCATCGCCCCATCCGCCAGATGGATGATGTCGCGGTAGTGATCGCCGCTCGCATCGTACAGCTTCGGTTCAATGAAAGGCAGCAACCCCTGTCTATTGCACTCCTGAAGATATTCCTTGAGGGTGGGTATGGGAACGCGGTCATGCTGTGCGTCTGCCTTGAGAACGTATTTTGTCCTCAGTTCGGCGAACGGCACCAGGGCAACGGGAACCGCTTTCTCCAGCTTTGAGCCATCGGCATTCAGGCAGGTCCGGTTCAACGTTTCATCGTGCATGACAACGAGTCGTCCATCTGCCGTCAGCCTGACATCCATCTCAATCGCGGAGAATCCCGCGCGTCGGGCGTAGCGGATAGCCTCAAGCGAGTTTTCTCCGGCGAGCGTGGATCGAAGATGGACTCCGCGATGGGCAATGAATTGTCGCGGGTGCTGAGTGGGGTCGGTTCCAGGCAATTGCCCCAAGGCCGAAGACAACGCCAGGCAACCTGCTGTCAGCCTCCAGACCCAGCTTGTCAGCAAGGCGGACAAGCCAATCGCGGCACGTCTCATCATGATCCGGTCAGAACTTGTAGGTGAAATCCAGCGCGTAGGTCCTGTCCTGATCCATCTCGTAGCGGTTCATCTCAAAAGGTGCGAGATAACCCTGTTTCACGCCCTGGTTTGTGAGGTTCCTTGCCTGCAGCTTCACGATGAAGTTCTTTGTAATTGAATAACGGATACCCACGTCGAGCCGCTCCGATTCGCGCAGCCAATAGGTTGTCCAGGGATAGAGGCCGAGAGAAATTGGACTTTTGCCCTTCCAGTTGTAGGAGACACGGATCTCGCCCTTCTTGTTAGGCAACGTATAGAAAATGGTCGCGTTGGCCATGTAGTCGGGCTGGTACTGGAGTGATTTCAGGTGCACATAGGTGCTACCCGAGAGATAGTTCATCTCTCCCCACAGCTTGGTGTAGTTGAGTGCGACGCCCATGCGTTTCTCAAAGACGCCGGGCAGGCCCGGGATCGCGTTGTGGACAAAGGCAACCTCCACACCGCGCATTTTTGATTGTGAAGAATTGAATGGCTGGGTCGCCCTGTAGACGACACCGTCGATATCCTCATCGACGGTCTGGGTATAGATGTCATCCTTGATATCCTTGGCGAATCCGCTCAGCGACACCATGCCGTCCCTGTTGAAGAAGTATTCCAGGGCGAGATCGTAGTTGGTGGCCCGACGCGGCTTCAGGTTCGGATTGCCTCGCCTGATGGTCAGATTCTCGTCGTCGCGAATCACCGCCTGGGCGATATCGTCGAACTGGGGGCGGCCCAGCGACTTGCTGATCGCGGCCTTGGCGCGAAGGTTGGGAGTGAAGTAGTGGGTCAGGATGGCGGAAGGCAGAAGGTTTTCCCACGTGCCGCCGGACGGCGTGAATGTTCCGTTGTACGTGCCGTTGGCGCTGGCGAGTGGAGAGCGTGCGTCGTAGTCCACCTTGTCGTAACGTGCGCCCGCAATGAGCTTTGTCTTTTCCCAGCCGTACCTCGCCGAAAGATAGGCTGCGAACAACTGCTCCTTGTAGAGGTAGTCGCTCGCCCAGGAGGCGTTGTTGCTCGAGTTCTGGTTGATCGCCAGATTGGGCAGCACGGTTTGCGCGAACTTGGTGTAGTTGACCCACACTACGGGATAGGGATAGTTGACCGACCGGAAGTCGGGGACAAAGCCCATATCGGCGAGCGGCGCGCTATTGTTGGTGTAGTTGATGGTGGTGCTGTCACGGCTGACTTCCGTCTCGCGCCAATCGGCTCCAGCCGTGTAGCCGAAGCCATTGCCGTTGGTTGAATAGTTCTTCTTGTAGTCGATGCGGACCTGCTTGGAGTCCACGTTGGAATCGATGATATTGACGGGTGCAGAGCTCAGGCGGTAGCCCGAGATGTTGGCGAGGGCATCCGCATTCTCGACCGTAGTCTTGGGGAAAAGGCTGCTGCTGTAGTCGAACGTGATGAAGGATGCGGGCGGGCTGTAGAGGAAGGTGACGGTCTCATCCTTGTCGTAGAAATCATTCTGATAGGCTCCGGCACGCAGTTCGAGCGTTGAGTCGATGCCGATCTTTCCCTCCAGCTTGAAAATGAGGCCGCGGGTTTCCTGTGCAAACCGGTCATAACTGTAAATGGTACGGACGCGTCCGATCTTGAAGCGTCCAACATCGGTGCTGGGGCGGGTCAGCCCAGTGAATGTCTCGAGGTAGAATTGGTCGAGGTCCTGATCCTCAAACTTCTTGTAGCCAAATCCCAGAAGCGAGACCGACCAGGCGTCGGAGATGCGGTATTCAAGCTTGGCCGAACCGCCGTACATCTCGGAGTACTTGGTGTAGTCCATGGGGCGGTAGATGGACGAGAAGGGATGCAGACCGTCCCAATTTGAAAGGTTTGCTGCAGATGTCGTGTTGGTAGAGGTATAAAAAACGCGGCCGTTAGGATTTGTCTTCGTGTAGCTGTAGTCCCGCTGACGATAGACGCCGCTGAGAACCACGCCGAAGCGCCCGCCGCGGCCAAAACGGTTCACATACAAACCGGACAGGGCGCCGCCAAGCGGCCGGTTCCTGTAGTTGCCCGTACGGGTGTAGAAGTCGGAAATGTATTTGCCCTGACCCGTCTCGCCGGTGAGCTGAAACCGGATGTTCGCGGTGCGCCGATCCTTGAGCGCGCTGTAGGGTTCGATGTTGGTCACGCCGCCGATGGCTCCGGCGTCAAGATCGGCCGTGAAGCTTTTGTACACGCGGGTGGTGCGCGAAATTTGTGTGGGAATCAGATTCAGGTCCACGCGGCGTAGGCCGTCGCCGTTGTTTGCGGTGGAGAACATCGTTATGCCGTCGAACGACGTGTAGCTCAGGTCGGCCGGGATGCCGCGAACGGAAACATAGGATGCCTCCTGCTCGCCGTAGAGAGTCTGCATGGCGCTGATGCCCGGCAGCCGGATCAGTGCGTCGGCCAGGTTTTCGTCGGCCAGGTTGCCGAGTTCGTCCATGGCAAGGGTGTCCGCGAGGTTCAGCGTTTCGCGCCGGTTCTCGACTTCCTCCTGGCTTCGCAATGCGGTTCCCGTGACCTGCAATGCGTCCATCTTCACGACGTCGTCCCGGCTGGGTGATTTGGCCGGCAGTGTGGAGGTTTGTGCAAAGCCGGAGCACAGGACGGCGAAGGTGGAAATGAAGCCGGTAAAGAGAAGTCGGCCGGACGGGTGCGATCGAAGCAGGGCTCGTTTGTTCATGAATCAGGATGTTGGGATTAAAGAGGGTGCAGCGTGGCTATATTCTGCGGCTGCGGGCTGGCTGGCGTGGTTTGCCAAGGGCGGACAACGGATTTGGGAAACTTTCTGTGGCCGAAACAATCTGCGGCTCGCTGAAAACGTTAAGCTTGATGAATCAGGGCGATGCGCCCCCCCTTTCTTTCTTTCAACGATATCGCCCCCATCGGGTGGGCTGACCGGCTTGCCAAGAGGCCAAGGCGATGCGCCCGAGACGAGGGTCGAACCGGCGGTCAGAGTTGCAGGCATGTGAGACAGGGTTATCAGCCGAGTGAATAGTTATGCAGGATTCTGATTCAATTACGACAGAGAGACGATCGGGTCGTGTCAAGCCATTCGCTCCTCTCGTTTCTCAGTCGCCGTTGAGGTCGGCGGAAGTGCGCCGCGCACGCACGGCCCAGGCCACTACTGCAAAGGCTGTCACATGGAGTACGCTCATGGCGGTAAAGACGGGCACATAACCGTAACTCGCCACGGCCCTGCCTGTAAGAACCGTCGCCAGGATTCCGCCGATTCCGCCTCCGACGGCCGTGGCGGCGATGACACGTGCCACGGCCTTGCGGGGAAAGCATTCCGAAAGAATCGAAAGCTGGTTCACCATCCAGCACATCTGGGCCGCGTACATGATCGATAGCAGGGCCAGCGAAAGCCAGGCATCATCCGTGCGCACGGCCGCGATGCCGAGCGGCATCAGCAGCGCGGACAGAAGCATCAATCGCAGTCGGGCACGCAAGGGATTCCATCCACGCCGCACGAGCCAGTCCGATATCGCTCCACCCACCGGTCCGCCGATGTCCGCAAGCAGGTACGGGATCCATCCCACCATGCCCAGCAGTGCGAGGGAAAAGCCCCGGGCCGTCTGGAAATAGTCGGGCAGCCAGAAATTGAAGAAGTAGGAAAAGCAATCGGTGAGAAACCGGCTCACAATGAACGATGCGCACACCGGATGGCGAATCAGGCGCCAGAGAGAGACGGAATTGTTTTCCTCCTCTGTGGCCCGGTTCTTCAGGATATAGGTCCGTTCGGATTCACACAGGCGTGCACTGGTCTCGGGTGAGTCGTAATATTTCCACCAGAGGTAGAGCAGCATAGCACCCAGGAGCGCTGTCAGGATGAAGCTCCAGTGCCACCCGAAATGCAGGGCGATGAGCGATACCAACGGCGGCGCGAGAATTGAGCCGACGACAAACCCGTTGTTGTAGATGGCGATGCACAGGCCGCGTTCACGGGAGGGCACCCATTCGGCAATCGCCTTGATGGCGGCTGGAGTGTTGAACGATTCGCCTAGTCCCAGGAGAAAACGCATCACCGCTAGTCCGAACCAGCCGGTCGCCAGAATATGGAGGCCGCTCGCAAGCGACCAGAATCCGATTGCCAGTGTCAGTCCAAGCTTGACGCCCAGGCGATCGAGGGCGGAACCCGCAAAAAGGTAGCCCACCGTGTAAGCGGCAAGAAAAGAGGAAACGACATAGGAGTATTCGACCGCGCTGATTCCCAGGGTCTCGCGCAGGGTCGGTGCCAGCACGGAAAGCGTCTGGCGGTCAAGATTGTTGACGACCGCGGTGACAAACAGGAGACCGACGATCAGCCAGCGATACTGTCTCAACCGCTGTTTCCAGGAGATTCGCTGCGCGCCTTGTGTCGTCATTTCATATGGGTCCGGTTCGTAAGAAAGGACGGATCACCGCCAGTCTCCGGCGAGATGCCTGCAAAGCGACGGCTTGGCCCCGGCGAACTCAAGGCTCCATGGTGACCTTCACCGAGGTTTCTCCCGATACGACAAGATCAATTCCCTTCTGAAAATCCGTCAGCGGCAGCCGGTGTGTGACAATTTCTTCCATCGGCAACAACCCTTTCTCTAGCATGCGGATTGCCACGGGATAGCAGTAGGGGCCCAGATGTGCACCGTGCACGTTCAGTTCCTTGGAGTCGCCGATGATCGTCCAATCGACGGTAACCTTTTCCCGCATCACACTGAATTCGACGAAAGTCCCCAGTTTGCGGATCATCTGTAACCCCTGTTCCACCGCACCAGGATGACCGGTCGCTTCGATGTAAACGTCGCAGCCGTAGCCCTCCGTGAGCGCCCGCACCTTTTCCACCGCGTTTTCTTTCCTGGGATTTATTGCGACATCCGCGCCGCAGCGCAGCGCGAGGTTGAGCCGATCGTCGTTGAGATCCAGCGCAATGATGCGGGCCGGGCTCTTCATTTTGGCGGCGGCTACCATGCCAATCCCGAGCGGACCGCAGCCGGCAATTGCGACAGTGTCCCGATACTTGATCTCTCCGCGCTCGACCGCGTGAATCGAACAGGCGAGCGGTTCGATGAACACCGCGTGATGTACGGGGATGGACTTGGGCACCTTGTAATTCAGGGATCCTGCGGGGAAGAGCATGTAACCCGCCCACGCTCCAAAAACGCGCTGGCGAAAACCGTAGATATCGTGCACCGCGCACATCCAATAGCTCCCCTCCCGACAATACCGGCATGTGCCACAGGGAACAATTTGTTCGCTGACGGCATGATCGCCAATCTGCAGATGGTGATGCTCATCCGCACCTTCACCCAGGGCTACCACCTGTCCGACAAATTCGTGGCCCGGCGTAACCGGTGCCTGGCAATACCCGCCGGTCTTGCCGTCGCCCCAGAACAAGGCCGCCCCTGTAAAGCATTTGATGTCACTCGCACAGATTCCGGTACTGAGCACGCGGACGACCACTTCTCCGGGTCCCGGCTTTGGAACGGGACGCTCCTCCAAACGATAATCGTGAGGGCCATAGGCAAGCACGGCCTTCATGGTGCGGGGTAAATCAGGGGCATTCATCGGGTTCACCTTTCTCCTAAAGAGCGGCTCCCTTTCAGCAGCAACCGGGCAATCACTGAAGACGTTAAGTTGGGGACTTTTTCACGTGGTGAATACCTGGATCGTTGTTGCCAGATGTCCTGTTTGGAACGTGGGGCGATCCAGGTTCCGAGCATCGAAATCTGTTTTGAATTCCTCAGGTCTGCTGGAATCGGGATAGGGAGCTGGAAGCTCCCTTCACGTTCCGATCGCATACCGGACACGACGAGGCGTGTCCCTCCAGTTTTTGGCGGGAGGGGCGCGTGAGCTATGAGGCACTCCGTAGCCGAGTATTTGGTTGCGGGGCATTTCTGACTCCTTGGCTGTTTCTCATGCCGTAGGAGACGATTGCGAGGGTCAGAAGCGAACTGATCGGCATCAGGATGGCGGCCACGAGGGGGTTCATTTTTCCCGCAACGGCCAGGCCGACGGCCAGGAGATTGTAGGCGATGGAGAAGACGAGGATGTTGCGCTGTGTCCGGTGGCGGGTCGCGTCGATTTCGAGCAGCGCGCGGATGCCTCCGATGCCGCGACCGAGATAGTAGAAGTCCGCCTTTCGCTCAAGGACTCCGCGGTGAATCACGGGAGTGCCGCGGCAGAGCGCCTGATCGAAGGCAAGACTGTCATTAGCACCGTCGCCGAGCATGAGTGCATCGCCGGGAGCGTTGTCGCGCAACCAGGCGGCCTTTGCCTGAGGTGACATCTCACCCACGGCAAATTTCTCATCGATGCCCAGTTTTTTGGCGAGCGCCGAAACCTTGGATTGGTCATCGCCACTGAGGATCGCGCTCGTGTAGCCGCGCCGTGACAGTTCTGCGAGTTCGTGCGGCGCATCTGTTCGCACGGCATCAGAGAATTCGAAGCGAGCGAGAACGTTGCCGTTGCGAGCGAAGACCGTGGCACTTCCTTCGCTCACATCGCGCCAGCCCGCGCGTCCCAATGACCATGGTCCGAGTTCCACGCCGGCACCGACGGTCTCGCGCACCTCGCCCAGCAAGGGAGTCATTGTACCTCCCGCGAGCAGATGCTCCAGCAGGCTTTGACTCACCGGATGAGCATTGTCCGACACGAGCGCAAGCAGGGCCGCGCGGGCATCTTCGTCGAGTTTGGAGAGTTCCTCCGGATTGCGCAACTTCGGGGTCTCCAGCGTAAGTGTCCCGGTCTTGTCGAAGATCAACCGCCTGACCGAACGCAGGCGCGACCACAGGCCTGCGTCCCTGACAAAAACGCCGAATCGCCGGAGCGCAACGGTGGCCATTTCGTCGGCGAGAGGGAATGCCAGCGCCACCGCGCAGGGACAGGAGACGACGAGTATCGCAGTGACGATCGCGCCCGTCTTCAGGGCATCATGAGAGGCGAGCCACCACGAGACGCCTGCGATGAATGCGATGGCCAGGATGCCGAAGAGGTAGCCGCGGACGATGCGCTCGAGGAAAAGGTGGCGCGTGGACGTTTCCGCCTGCGGCGCGAGAAGTTGGGCGAGAAGCGAATCTTCCCAACGCTGAAGGGTGAGGAGGCGCACCGAACTGCGGCCGACGGCGACCGCGCCGGCAGGAACGCGCTGGCCCGGGGTGAAAACGCGGGGAACGGACTCGCCGTTGATCGATGCGAGCGAAAAAACGGCGGTGCCGTCAATCAGTCGCGACTCAACCGGAACGGTCTGTCCCGGAGTGAGGATGACGGTCTGTTGCGGTTGAAGGTCCTCGGGAGAGGTCGATGCACCGCCCTCGATCTGGATCCTTTGTTTCTGCGGCTGCCCGCCGAGGAGTCGCCTGCGGTTGCGTTCGACGGCCGCCACCTGCGCCCACCGGCCGATGAGCATCAGGAGAATGAAGGTCGAGACAAAATCGAAATATAGGTACTCTGGGCGGCTGGAGGCCCAGCCATAGAGCGAACCCGCGTAGGCGCCGGTGATCCCGAGTGCAATCGGCAGGTCGATGTGCATGGCGCCCTCACGAAGCGCCCGCCAGCCGCGGATCAGAAAATAGCTTCCACCGACGAGGAGGCTCAGTGTGCCGAAGGCGAATGAGAGCAATTCAAACAGGCTGGCCCACTCGAACGTCGCCTCCATCCCGAAATAAGCCGGAAGGGTGAAGAGCATGACGTTCATCGTGAACGCCGCGCAAAGTCCGATCCGTTTTGCGAGGCTTCGGCTTTCGGGTTCGTCGCTGGTTTCTCCTGCGGGACCGAGGGTGTAGCCGAAGCTTTGGAGCCTGCGCGCGAAGGCGGAGGCTTGGAACTCGCCGCGCGTCCATTTCAACTGCGCGGTGCCATATTGGGCGTTGACGATAATCTCGCGGGTGCCGGGCTGCTGAAGGAAGACGCGTTCGATCAACCACACGCAAGCCGCGCAGGAGATGCCCTGGATGTTTACCGTGAGCGTCGGCGCCTGGACCGTGGAGGCGTCGGCGGCTGCCTGGGACTCTTCGAGCCACGCATAGTCGCGGGGGTGAAAGATGCCGGGATCTGCGGGCGCCGTGACCTCGTCCTTGAATCGGTAGTAGCCGTCCAGCCCGTTTTCGTGAACCAGCCGGAAAACATAGCTGCATCCATTGCAGCAGAAGCCGCTGGCCCGCATGGTGTCGTCGAGCAACGCCGAGCCGCAGTGTCGGCAGCGCGGCTCGGAATTTCTTCCCGCGCGCGCCTCTGGCTTTGAGGGTGCAAGCGTTGCGCTCATGATTGCCGAGTCAGAAACAGATGAAATTCCAAGGGGTTGGACCCTCGAAACCTAGGGTGCCGCGCAGGCGCCATCCGATGATGACCGCGGCGGTGAGTGCGAGACCCTTTCTCATCCGGTCAAGCCACAGTGGCGTGAGTTTGCCTCTGACCCAGTTGAACTGCGACTGCGCGAGCCACAGCAGCGGGACGGTGCCGAGTCCGAATGCAAGCATCAGCTCAACACCCTGGCGGGCGGACCCCGCGAGCACGGCGAGCGTCAGCACGAAATAGAGCGGACCGCAGGGAAGCAGCGGCGTGGCAAGGCCGAGGGCCGTTGCGGCGGTCAGGCGGGACTGTCCTCTCATCCAGTTTTGGAGTCGCCAGTAGGCCTTTCCCAGAATCGGAATTTTCGGGAGGAGCCGGTCCCATCGAAAGGCGAGGGCAACAAAGAACAGCACCATGATCCACGGCAGCCAGCGCGCGGCGGATGAAGAGAGAAGGAGCAGCGGCCCCCGACCCAGCGCGCCGGCGAAGGCACCGAGCGTCGCGTAGCCCAGAAGTCGTGTCACATGATAGGCCGTGCGAATCGTATTCGGATCCGTGTCATCCGCCTTGCCCGGCATGAGACCGCAGGCGAGTGGTCCGCACATGCCCGCGCAGTGGAGGCTCGTGACGAGTCCGGCAGTGAAGGCCGTGCCCGGAGAGGTGATGCCTGCAAGGTCCATTGTCAGGGCCGGGTCGCCAGCGGCACGGATTGCACCGGATTGCGTGCTGCAATGGCAAACCATGCGCCCCACATGGCGGCCTGCACGACGAACGCGGCCACAAACCAGAGCCAGAGCTTCGAGCGTGCTGACTTAGTTCTTGCCATGACGCTTCTCCGCCTCCTCCTCGCGCAACAGGCGGGCCTCTGGTCCGAGGAAGTCGACGGAGCGGGAGAGACGGGCATCGAACTCGACGCAGTCGGCTTCGACTCCGAACCTGAAGGGCCCCTCGTATCGAGCGCGAGCCTGCTGAAGAATCATGGGCTGGACGACCTCGGCGAGCGGCGGGACTTCAACTGCGCTTTCGAAGCCCACCTGCTTCAATCCATCCGGACCTCCCACAACACGCACGTTGAAGTGTGCGGGCACACTGCGCTTGTTCAGCACGCGGACGAGAAACTGGTTTCTTACCGTGTCGGCATCCACCACGTAGGGCGCGCCGGTCATCCGCGTCACGTCAAGATTCATGGGTTTTACCGTTGAAAGAGCCCACATGGCGACGCCGATACCCACCAGAAACAGCGCGAGGTAGAGGATGGTGCGGTGCCTCAGCCAGCGTGTGGGTTTTCCCGCGAAGCCCTGTTGCGAATCGTAGCGAATCAGACCTTCAGGACGTCCGAGCCGCGTCATGACGGCATCGCAGGCATCGATGCAGGCGGTGCATCCGATGCATTCCATCTGGAG
>CAUJJL010000101.1 GCA_963205455.1 Verrucomicrobiota bacterium | reverse complement strand
GATTCCCTTGTACCGGCAGGAAGCCATGCTTGAGCGGCTGGGCCCCTCCTTCAGCCGCCAGGCGATGGGCGAGTGGGTTGAACATGCGGCGAACCTGCTGCGTCCCGTGCACGGCCTTCTGCGTTCGATGGTTGTTTCCAGTGGTTATGTGATTGGCGATGAAACGCCCATCCGCGTTCTTGATCCAGCCCGGCCGGGAGCGGCTCGAGAGGCCTGGCTGTGGACCTTCCTCTCGCCCGGTGCGCGAGCGGTGGTGTTCGATTTCCAACTGACCCGAAGTCACGAGCCTGCCCTCGCGTTCCTTCAAAATTTTGGACTCGCCTCCGCGACCAACCACACCGCGCACAATTTCCTCCCCCACCGCCTTCTCCAGTCGCAGCCCTGATCGATTCGTTCGCGATTTCGTTCCCCCATACATCCCCGGGATCCTACACTCTCCACCGCCTTCCTTCTACCTGGACTCGCGCGGACGCTTACGGTACAGCCGCGAATCGTTGACCACTGCGGGATCGACGCCCAGCAGATCGTCCAGCGCCGTGGTCTCATACCAATGATCGGCCACACCCAGTTCCGAACATTGCGCGCAGAAACGCGCCGCGGTGAGCAGGGCCGCCATGTGCGACCAGGCGACCGACTCGCGACCGACGGGCAGCAGGGTTGCAAGCAACTCGTCGAGCTTGAGCCGGTGCCACAGCGCAAGGCCAAGATAACTTTCACCAAAATCTCGCGTGCGCTCGACACGAAGGCCACCGACATCGGCTCGTTCCCACTGCGGGATTGGTGCAGCTGGCCGCTCCGACGCCAACTGTGGAAACTCCGCGGTCCGCGGGACGGGCGCGTCTGCCTCGCCGCGAAGCAGCGCCATCAAATCGTCCCAACCGCCGCGCAGTCCTGAAACTTCCGCCTCGTCCAGCTTGCCAAGCGAAGCCACAACCCGCTGGCGCGGTCCCCGCGCCGTGCGCACCGTCTCGCACAAATGCCAATAGCTGTAACCGATGCCGCGCCACTTCTTGTTTTTCCGCCGCAGGAACATGCCGCCAGTATCCCTCTATTTTCCCTATCCAACAAGAGGGTCTTCGGCACTACATTCACTTCGCCCACCCGCTTCCCTCGTACGCGAATCCTCCCCGCCGGACACTCCCCTCTGAATTTATTTTCGCCCCCCGCTCAAACTGACGAACTCGGGTTAGCCTGGCGCGAGAGTTTACATTCCATCTCGGAAGAGGGATAGGTGCGTAGTGGAATATCAACTACGCGACCGTTTCACGGATGACGTCCTCGTTTGAAGAGGATTCCAAACGCTCCACGCCGGGCGTACATTGATCATCCTTCAATCCAACAAGATCCGGTGCATTCGGCGAGAAAAGGGCGATCTTTCGACCCTCAAAATCAACTCTGCCTCAGGTCTTTCCATTGGTAGTTTCACCTACTCCAAGGCAAGTAACCCTCAAGTGAGGCACTGCGTCTCCGTAGTTGGAACCAAGTACCATTTCAGTCCTCCATACTCCTCGTTTTCCCTAATCGCGAAATCGGGCGCCACTCCTGTGCATACAATTAGCAAAACGAACTTTCTCGGCGCATGACTGATGTCCGGCAAAATAACTGCAACGTCTCGCCCGTTTAGGGTGTATCAGCATTGAGCCCAATTCCCGTTGATAGAAACGATCAAATCGACGATGATCCCTCCATCCCCACTTAGTGTGTCCGCCAAAATCATGAACAGCATCCCTCCGCGTTTTCTCGCGTGTGCCTTAGGCTTCCTCGCCAGCATCTCACTCGTGCCCCTTTCTTTCGGTGCACAGTATGATCAGCGACTGATCAATATCTCAACCCGTGCACGTGTCGGTACGGGCGACAACAACGCCGTCATCACCGGCTTCGTGATCGGCCCTGGCGGATCGAAGCAGGTGCTGATCCGCGCCGCTGGTCTCAGCCTGACGCAACCTGCGATCGGCCTCCCCTCCACGCAGGTGCTGCCGAATCCTCGCATCGAGGTCTACAACAGCGACCAGGTCAAAATCCTCGAGAACGACGATTGGAAAGTTTCCAGCGGTGGTTCTCTCGCAACGGCAGCAGACTTCACTTCGGTCGGCGCATTTCCGTTCACAAACAACAACGACGCCGCCCTGCTGGCAACTCTCGCTCCCGGCGGATACACAGTGAAGGTGTCCGGCTCCGGCACCACGACGGGACTCGTGCTCGCAGAGGTGTACGATGTGACCGGCGCTCCGCAGATGATCAATCTTTCCACACGTGCCGAGGTTCAGACCGGCGCCAACATCGTGATCGCCGGTTTGGTTGTCGCACCGGGCTCAGGTGTGCGTCGTTTGATGATTCGCGCCGTTGGGCCGACACTCTCGCAGTTCCAGGTAGCCAATCCGCTCGCCAATCCAACCATGGCGATCCTCAACTCAGCCGGCACCCAGATCGCCAGCAACGACAATTGGGGTTCTGACGCGAATACCGCCGCCACTCTCACGGCGGCGGCCAAGTCCAATGGTGCATTCCCGCTCGCGAGCCCAACCAGCCTAGACTCCGCGCTGATGATCGACCTCGCGCCCGGAGGGTACACCATCCAGGTCAGTGGTGTCGGAAACACCTCGGGCGTCGCTCTGGTGGAGGCGTACGATTTGACACCGTCAAACCTGCCGCTCGTCAGCGTCCTCGCTTCCAAGCCTACAACAGACACCTCCTCCGGCGCCAGCCCCGGAGCCTTCACCATTACACGCACGGGACCTACCACGCAGCCACTCACCGTATCCTACACTCTCTCCGGCTCCGCCGTTGGTGGTGTCGATTTCGTCAATGTGCCAGGTTCGGTCACCATCCCCGCGGGTGCGAGCAGCGCAATCGTCGAAATCAAGCCCTACTCAACAACCCAGACGACCTCCACCAACAAAGCGGTCACGCTCACCCTCGCCTACAATTCCGCCTACGGTTCCGCCACAAACAATGCGGCAATCGTCTCGATTTTCTTTAACCCCGGAAGCCTGTTTATCTCATCCCTCCGTACTTCCAGCGCTGCCATCGACTCGGTTGCCTACGGCAGTTCCTCGATTCGACTGAGCTCCGACGAGACCTTCGCCTTGGTCAACCTGAGCTTCTCGGCGCTGTCCTCCCCGCAGACCGTCGCCTACCTGCGCTACGGCACCGTCGATGACAGCGGTGCAGCCTATCTCTTTCCGATTCCAGCTGGCCAGGCCTCGGGTGTGCAATGGGATATCCGCGACAGCGGCCAATATTCGGCGGCCGATCTCGTCAAGGCGCTCAAGGAAGGTCGCATTTTTGTCAGCGTGGAATCCACCAGTTATCCGACGGGTGAACTGATGGGTGCCTACGTGAAGAGCTCCGGCAGCATGACCTTCATCCCACCGGAGGATCCCCCAATCATCAGCCTCGTGAATCCGACTCCGGCTGAAGCGGCACGATTCCTCACTCAGGCAACCTTTGGCATAACCCAGGCCTCGATCGACGAGGTCATCCAGAAAGGGTACCAGACTTGGATAACCGATCAGATGAACATCCCCGCGGCTTCCCACCGTGCCGCCGTGATGGCCGACTTCGCCGCCAACAATGCGGGTGGCCAGAATCGGAATCCGAATACGAATCTCTACACTCGCCCCGGACAATCCCACCGCTTGAACACCTGGTGGAAATTTGCGCTCGAGGGCAATGACCAGCTCCGTCAGCGCGTCGCCTTCGCATTGTCACAGATCATGGTGATCTCCGACCAGAATGGCGTCGTCAACAGTTGGCAGGAGGGAGCCGCAAATTACTACGATGTCCTCGCAAAGGATGCTTTCGGGAATTTCCGCCAGCTCCTGCAGGACGTCACGCTAAACCCGATGATGGGCATCTACCTGACCTACCTGCGCAATCGCAAGGCAAACGGAGGCAGCCTGCCCGACGAAAACTATGCACGCGAAGTGATGCAGCTCTTCACCATCGGCCTCGTCGAGCTCAACCCCGACGGAACACTCCGGCTCGACGCCCAGGGACTTCCAATTCCGACGTACGACCAGACAACCATTTCGGAAACAGCAAAAATCTTCACAGGCTGGGGCTATGCCCAGAACTACACTACGACCCCAAGATTCACCGGCGGCGGCAGTGGAAACCCACCGGCAAACGGAAGCGACTACATTGATCCGCTGCGCCTTTTCCCCGCAGACCACGAGGACGGCCCCAAGACAATCGTCGGTGGCAGGGTGATTCCCGCGGGACAGGGAGGCCTCAAAGATTTGAACGACACCCTGGACACATTGTTCAACCATCCAAATACAGGCCCCTTCATCAGCCGCCAACTCATTCAGCGACTTGTGACTGCAAATCCAAGTCCGGCCTACGTCTACCGAGTGGCGCAGAAATTTGCAGACAACGGAGCCGGAATACGCGGGGATCTCGGCGCTGTCGTCCGCGCCATCCTCACGGATTTCGAGGCACGTTCAGACGAGGCCTCCGCGGTCAGTTCATTCGGAAAACTGAAGGAGCCCATGCTCCGTACGGCAGGTCTCTTCCGCGCCCTCGGCGGCACGACGAATACCGGGCGGTTTGTGATCACCAATTCCTTTGGCCAGACATCGCAGCAGCCCCTCAGCTCTCCGACGGTGTTCAACTTCTACGAACCCTATTACGTGCAGCCAGGCCCGCTCGCAGCAGCCGGACTCTATGCACCCGAGTTCCAGATTCTCACCGCGACCACGGCCATTACGACAACCAACTATCTCTACGGATACCTTTACTCCAACAAGCCAGGATCCGCGGACAACAGCACGACGGTCTACATGAATTTGGACAGCCTGCTCCCGCTCGCGGCAACACCAGATGCCTTGGTCGATAAACTGGACCTGCTCCTGACGGGAGCTGCTACCAGCAGCAACAATCGCGCTAGAATCGTTTCCGCGATCACCGCCATGCCTTCAAATACGTCCATGACCGAAAAGGTGCGCAGCGCAGCTTACCTGCTCATTTCAACGCCCAATGGCGCCATCCAACCGTAATCCTCCGCTTCGTTTATGAAACGCTCCTCTCCGCCCGCACCGTTCGACCCCTCCCGCCGCAAGTTCCTCGGAGCCTGTTGCGCGGCCGTCAGCGCCACCGGTATGCTCTCCGCGCTCGCGCAATTGCGGGTGCTGGGCGCGCTTGCCCAACCCGGTAACGGCCCGCAAACGCCGGGTACTGCAAACGCGGATGACTTCAAGGCACTGGTGTGTCTCTTCCTCGCCGGCGGCAATGACGCGAATAATCTCATCATCCCGACCGATGCCACGGGTTATGCCGCTTATGCCGCATCGCGCACCGCCCTTGCCCTGCCCAACAATGTGGCACTTCCGATTGCCAACTCTGCCGGGGATGGTCGCACCTGGGGCCTACACCCGGTCATGACGGGGTTTCACTCCATCTATAACCAGGGCAAGGCCGCCATTCTGGCGAACGTTGGCACCCTCCTCTATCCAACAACCAAGGCACAGTACTCCTCTCGGTCGGTTCCGCTTCCGCCCCAGCTCTTTTCTCACAACGACCAGCAGGTGGAATGGCAGAGCAGCATTCCGGACAAGGCGTTCTTCACGGGCTGGGGTGGACGTCTCGCCGACCTCACAAACGCGTTCAACCAGAATCCAAGCATTTCAATGTCGATCAGCCTGAACGGACAGAACTCCTTTCAGGTAGGCCGCAACGTGGCCCAATATTCCGTTTCCCCCAATGGCGCCGTCGCACTCAGCGGATCAGCGGATCCTTCCGGCACCTCCGCCGCCGCCCTGCGCACACGCGCGATGAATGACCTGCTCAATTCGCCTTCCGCCAACCTCTTTGAAACCGCTTTCGCGGGCATGACCAAGGAGGCCATCGCGGACAGCGGCCTGCTCGCAAGCATCCTCAGCACCGCCACCGCGGGTGCAAATTCCGCCTTCCCCACAAACTACAATCTTTTTCCCACCTCCAACCTGGGCCAGCAACTGCGCACTATCGCCCGGTTGATCGCAGCCCGGTCGCAACTCGGACTCAAGCGCCAGGTCTTCTTTGCGCGCATCGGCGGCTGGGACCTGCATGACAACCAGGTCACCGCGGGCGCCACAGCCACCGGCGCACACGCCAATTTGATCACGGATGTCTCGAATTCGCTGAAGGCGTTTTACGACGCCACGGTGGAAATGGGCATCTCCGACTCAGTCACGACTTTCACCGCTTCGGATTTCGGGCGCACCTACAATACCAATGGTGACGGCTCCGATCACGGCTGGGGCAGCCACCATCTCATTGTCGGCGGCGCGGTCAAGGGCGGCGACATCTACGGCCGCATGCCGGATCTGACGCTGCGCGGCGTACAGGACACCGGAAGTCGCGGCCAATGGATTCCTACCACGAGCGTCGACGAATACAGCGCCACCCTCGCCCGCTGGTTCGGAGTCAGCGCCACCGATCTTCCCATCGTCCTCCCGAACGCCGGCCGCTTTGGCCACCAGAACGTCGCGTTCCTGTAGTGTTTGCTCCTGTATGCCGCAACACTCGGCATCACATCGCCGAATGCTGCGGCAAGGTGGAGTGCGTGAGTTCATCGTCCGCATTCCACGTCAGTGCTCCCACGGCAGGGTTGTCCTTGATCAGATAGTCTCACGGTTCTCCTATTCCAGAAACTCATGAACAACCGCCGCGTATTCTATGCGATCCT
>CAUJJL010000100.1 GCA_963205455.1 Verrucomicrobiota bacterium | reverse complement strand
GAGAAGACTGCTTGGCATGGAGGCCGGAGCCCAGCACAGCCAGGGCGGAGAACAAAACGAGAATGCGCGGGGAGTATTTCATGGAGTTCCACCTTGGCAGATTCCGCGCGGCGGGTCGAGCCGGGGATGCGGAAGAAGGGGAATCCGCAGATGGCGCAGGTTTTCGCAGATGGGCCGTCGGTGGATCGGAATCGGGAGCTGTAAATTTCCAGTGCTTTTCGATCCCAAACCAGGCACGACCAAGCGTGCGTCTCCTGGTTGGGAGCGATGTCAAGGGGCGGGATCGAGTTGACGATGCGATTAGCGATTCTCTCTGGCATCGCACTGACTTGATTCTGTCGGAGGATTGTGAGGCGACGCGGCGGGCTTTCGGCGAACTGTGCGATGGGCGCGAATGGGGTGACGGCGGGTTCCTATTCGAACGGCACGGTGCCGCAGACTTCGATGCGGTTGTCGGGGGCGGCGATGGCGGCACCGATGTCGGGGTGGGACTCGCAGTATCGGCGGATGTCTTCGTTGGTCATCACGAAGAACGCGGTGGAGAGGGCATCGGCCACCGCCGCAGTGGGCGCGAAGGCCCAGGTGCGTTGCGTGCGCAATGCGGGGGCGCCGGTCTTGACGTCGATGAGGTGCGCGCCCTTGACCGCCAATCCCGAACCGCTCAGGGCGCGGCCGGTGAGCGGAAAGGTGCGATAGGCCGGAGGTTCCCCGAGGCCGACGGGCCAGCCGCGTGTGCCCGGGGGCGGATCCATGGCGAGGACCGTGCTTCCTCCGCTCTGCACGCAGGCCGTGGTGATGTCCCACTCCCGCAGGCGTTCGCCCATGCAGTCGAGCGCGTATCCCTTGCCGACGGCGCCGAGGTCGAGGTGCAACCGCTCCACGAGCGAGAACAGCGTGTGGGATTGAGGATCAAGCGCATAGAGCGGGTCCTCGGGGCTGTCCTCCGGGCCTCTGCGCGAGGCATAGGCAGGATCGAAGGCACGATCCGTGGCCGCCGAAATTTCCGCGGAGATGAGCAGGCAGCGCAGCGCATCCTCGCCAATGATCGTTGATCCGTCGCGGGGTAGGTGATTCGCCCGGGAGATATCGCTCGATTCAACAAAGCGACTGAGCTCACCCTCCAATCGGTCGAGTTCACGAAAAACTTCCTGGGCGGCCTGGCGTGCAAAGTCCTTGGGGTGACCCGCGATGAAAACATCGAAGGTTGTCGCCATGGCCTCGTGGCTGAAGCGTTCGAATACTGCGGGCATGCTTGGACAAAGGGGAAATTGTCGAGGGGAGACGAGGATGATTAGTGCTGCTAAATTGCAAATAAGGCTGGACATAATCGCATTTATGTGGCAACAATGCATTAAATTCCAATCCAGAGATGCTTCCGAAACGTGCGCTGCGCCTCAGTCTGTTCCTCCTGTTCACCACCAAGCCGTGGACGGGCGCATTTGGTGCCGCACCGGCGGCGGTCTCGCCGTCCGCTCCCACCATCGCGTTGGCTCAAATCCTCGCGGAGATCGAGGTGGCGCTGGCCGCGAAACGTCATGGCGACGTCGCCCAACTGACGGAGCGCGTGCTGGAGCGCTTGGGTGCCGGTGAGCCGATGCCGACAGGAGTCGTCCGCGAACGCGTGGCCCTGCTCGCGGCGTCGTCGCACTATCGAACGGACAACCCGCGGCGCGCGCTTCAACTCGCATTGCCGCTCGTGTCCGCGGCGCCGAATCTGGGTTCTCTCGCTGCGGAGGCGCGGTGGCTTGTGGGCCTATGCCATGCAAGACTGGGGGACTCCAAGCAAGCCGCGGAGGACTTCTCGAAACTGGCGGAGACGCCCGCGTATACGGACAAGGCATCGCTCTACCAGGCAATGGCCGCCCAGCAGGCGGGGCAGACGGAGGTGGCGATCCGTGCCTATCATCGTCACCTCGAGCGTGCTCCACGCAATGCAGGCTGGGTCGAGGCGGCGATGGCGGTGATCGCACTGCACCTTGACCAGCAGCAGTTCGAAGAGGCCCGGCGCGGACTCTTGCTCCTGCACGAGGCTCGGGCGCCCGTGGACAATGTCGTCGCTCTGAATCTGCTCAGCCTGCGGCTCGGCGATGTTGCAATGGCCAAGGACGATCCGTCCGCTGCGCTCGCAGCCTACCGTTCTGTGAGAACACGCGATGAAGTCCTGGCGATCCAGCGGGAAAATGACCGCCGGTTGGAACTGCAGCTCGAGCAGTTGAAAACCAGTTCCGGACGAAACGCGTCGGACCTGGATGAGGTTCAACGCCTGGAGGGTACACGCGCTCGGATTCGTGCAGCCGTCGCTGAAATCGAGAAGATCGAAGATCACGATGTCGCGCTCCTCCTGCGGCGCGGCGAGGCGTTTCAGCGGCGAGGCGGAATCTGGGAGGCGGCACTTATCTTTGAACGTCTTTCAAAACTCGAAGGGCGATCGCCGAGGAAGGAGCGCGCGCTGGCAGGTCTCGTGACCGCCTATGCTGAATCCGGCCGCACTGAAAAGGCGCTCGCGGCGGCGCGTAAGCTTGTACAGGTATTTCCCGAAAGCCCACTCTCGGCACAGGCGTGTTTTCTGGCGGCTACAAAGTCACAGGGAAAGGACGACGCCAAAGCCCGGATGGCTTTCCTGGACCTTGCGCTCCAGGGTGTTCCCCCTCCGGAACTGGACGAGCCTCTTCGCCTGATGCGTGCCCATACGCTCTTCACGGCGGGACGTCACGACGATGCCAGGCAGGCTGCCGGGGAGTATCTTACCGCCTTTCCCGAAGGTCGCTTTGCGGAGGACGCCATGTACCTTCAGGCGATGGCAGGCCTGATTGCAGGGCCGGCGGCACGGGCGGTGACGGAGATTGATTCCTATCTGCAACGGTTTCCTGCCGGCCGGTTCGTGGCCGATGCGCGCTATCGTCTCGCGGCCGCCGAGTATTCACTAGGTCACTACACCAAAGCGGACGACCTTGCCGCACGGTGGTTGGGGGATCATCCGGATGATCATGCCCAGCGGGGCGAAGTGCTCTCGCTACGCGGCGACATCCTCGCCGCGCAGTCAAAGCCGGAGGAGGCTATCGTGAGTTTTCGCCAGGCGCTGGAACACCCACTTGCCGACGAAGGCCTCGGATATGCGATGGATGAGCTGACACGCCTTCTGGTTTCCCGTGGGCAGCACGACGAGGCCGTCGCCCGTTGGAAGAAACTGGCGGAGAACCGGCCGGAGCATGCCTTTGCGGTCAATGCCGCGTACTGGATCGGGCGGATCCTGGGTCGCCAAGGCAAGCATGCCGAGGCGATCTCAACCATGGCATCACTGGTGCGGGCTCGCTTCGCCGATCCGGCAAGCGACACGGTGGAACGCGTGCTTGTGGAGATGGCCAAGGTCATTTCCGCACACGCCCGGAAGCAGCACGTGGCGGATCCTGCCCGGCGCTTGAAACGTGAAGCAGGGAGTGGTCGCAGTTCCGATCCCCTGCAGCGTGAGACTCTGTCAGGGTTCGATGAAGAGACCCTGCTATTGGTTGAAGAGTTGAAGTCCTCCCCGACAGCACGGGCCCGCGTGGCGTTTCTGGGGGCGGAGATTGCATCGCTGCGCGGAAACGTGGCGGAGTCCGATCGACTTCTCATCGGGATTACGACGTCCACCGCGATCAAGGCGTTGCCTGCCGGGCTGCTCGGGCGGCTCGGGGATTTGCTCCTCGAAAAAAACAATTCGTCGCTGGCGGAGAAATATTACGGTGCGCTGCTTGAGCGCTATGCGAAGTCACCCTTTGCCGATTTCGGCCATGTAGGACTCGGGGATCTGGCTTTGCAGCATGGCGATCCCGAGAAGGCGCTTGAACACTATCGGGCCGCGGTCGACCTGTCCGGCGCGACCCACAAACTCAAGGAGGCCACACTCGGCAAGGCGCGTGCCCTGCTGGCCTTGGAGCGATGGGATGAGGCGCGATCCGTGTTCGAACACATCGCCGGGCATCGTCCCTGGCGAGGTGTCGCAACAGCGGAAAGCCTTTATTCCCTCGGAGAAATCCTGCTCCAGCGTGGCGATCCCGAAAGCCTCGCGCAGGCCCAGGCTCATTTTCAGCGTCTCGCCATCGGTTACCGAAAGCACGATGCGTGGGTGGCAAAGGCCTGGCTTCGCAGCGGAGAAGTATTGGAGAAGCTGGGCCGGAAATCCGACGCGCTCGCAACCTATCGGGAGATTCTTCGCGACCCGAGACTGAAGAACTTTCCGGAAACAAAAACGGCCATGCAGAAGGCGGAAAGTATCCAGAATTTGAAGACATAGATGGGAGGAAGGGAACCATGAGAAATCGAGCTAGACCTGTATGGCGGCACAGTGTGATCCTGACGTCCGGGCGGCTGCTTGGCGTCGGTGTTGGAGCTGTGCTCCTCGCGAGCCTGATTCCGGTCTGCCGCGGACAGCAGTACCGGCTTCGCGATGGCCGAGCGTTGGCGGCGAATGCGGTGGTTGTGCGCGGCAACCAGTTGGTACGCCTCCTCGAGGTTAAGGGAGGCGGCACGGCGGAGGTGGGTTATCCGCTGAGTGAAATCGTTTCGGTGGACTGGCCGGAACCGGAGGAACTGGTGCGTGCGCGCGAGGGACTTCACAACGGGGCCGTAGAACAGGCATTGAGCGACGCCACAGCGGTTGTCACCCGATTCGCTCCCTTTGCGACACTGCCTGGCTCCTGGTGGCCTGAAGCCGAACGGTTACGGCTCAAAGCGCTGATTGCGCTCAATCGGATCTCCGAAATCGGAGCGGCTGGCCGACAGCTCTTCGATCGGGCAGCGGACGATGCGACACGGCAGGAAGCGGGCCTGCTCCTTGCGCGGGTGGCGCTTCACGAGCGCAACTGGCCGGAGGCGCGGAAGAGGATCGAGTCGCTCATGAAGTCCAAACTGCCGTCTGGACTAGAGGCGGAGGCGGCCGTGGTTTGTGGTGAATTGAAACTGCACGAGTCGGATTGGGAGGGGGCGCTGGAGTCCTTCCTGCAACTCCCCGCCTTTCATCCGGCCGAGACGGCATTGCTGCCAAAGGCCCTGCTGGGCAGCGCTCGTGCGTACAGGCGCCTGGGAGATGCGGGACGTGCTGAGCGTGCCGCGCTTGAACTGATCGATCAGTTTCCGAAATCGGCAGAGGCGCGAGATGCCGCCCGTGAGGCCGGACTTTGATTTTCAAATCTACTCAACACCATGACCACTGGAGTTCCTCATCCGGTCCGGAGCCTTCTCTCCGTTGTTTTCGCAATCGCGGGCGCCGCCCGGTTGGAGGCGCAGACAGTTGCAGCGGAGTCAGGCTTGGTCGTGAAGCGAACGTTGCTTCAGGAGCTCAACCTGCCTGCGATCTGGTTTCTTTTGGGATGCTCGTTGCTGGTCGTCTGGCTGGTGATCGATCTGTACCAGAAAAGCGGAGTACGGCGTTTTCTCCCACCGACCGATCTCGCCCGGGTGCGGGACTGTTTTGCGCGGGGCGACTACCAGGCCGCTCTCGATCATTGCGGCGCGGTGCGCAACGCGTTCTGCGAAGCCGTCGGAGCGGCGCTCAGGCATTGCGGTGACGGTATGAAAGCGGCGGAGGATGCGGTGGCGGGTTCGATCTTGGCGAGCAACAGTCGGTTTCAGACGAAAATCTCCTATCTTTCGGTGATCGGCGTCATTGCTCCCATGGTCGGGCTTGCCGGAACCGTTCTCGGGATGATCGACGCGTTTGCACTGATGGGGCAGGCGGGGGCAGCGGATCC
>CAUJJL010000099.1 GCA_963205455.1 Verrucomicrobiota bacterium | reverse complement strand
TCTGGATTCGAAGCAGCGCGGCCGGGCATCATCGCGCTGGGTTGAAAGGGACGCAGGGAATAGTTGTCCATCACATGGTCGACCGCATTGAGAAACAGGTTGGCTTCGATCTGCTCGACGATTCCGGTGCCGGGGGATTTGCGGGCGCGCAGGCTGAGATTACGGCGCGCAAACTTTGAGCCGTCCATTGCACGGTCCGCATAGGCTGCCTCGCCATCGCTGACGAGCGAAGACAGTTCGACGAGGGTCCCTGCATCCGGGGTCCAACCGAGCGCCGTGCGGGCGCTCCATCGTTCGTAGGCCGAAGCAATGGCCCTGCCGTCACCGTCCTCATAGTCATCCGAAGCCGTACGCGTGCTGGCAAGTTCTGCATACACGTGTGGCTGCCCTGTGCGCACTTCAAGGAATTGGTCATTTCGTCCGTAGGATCCGATCGTCAGCGCACCCGTGACTTTTGTCGTGGGCTCGGAATATCGGGGCGTGTTTCGCTCGAACAGCACGACACCTGCGGAATTTCCGGGGCCGTGAAGCACGGATTGCGGGCCCTTCAGGAGCGTGATGCGATCGTAGGCGGAGGGGAAAACATACGCGGTCGGCGGATCCATTCGATTTCCGCAGCCGCCGAGAATATTTTCGCCATCAAGCAGGATCCCGAGTCGGGAGCCTGCCATGCCCCGCAAGACGGGATCGCCGTCGGTGCCGCCTTTGCGGATGACCGTGATGCCTGCGATGCCCCGCAATGCCTCTGCTCCATCCTGGGCGGGGATGGGTTGCGCCGGGGCGCGCGGATCGGTGACGATCGCGAGCGGACGCTCGCTTGGTCGTGCGGAGATGACCACGCGTTCGAGTTCGATGGCGTGCTCATGTTCGTGTGGATTGGCGTGGAGCCAGGGCGCAAGCGCCAGCGTGGAGAACGCTGCGTTTGTGCGCAGATAATTGGCGAAGGAATTGGAGATGGATTTCATGGTAATCGGGTTCGTGCTGCCGCGGACGTTTGCGACCGGCGCATTTTGCCGGACGACGATGTCCGTCGGAATTGCGCCGCACAGCGGCGGCGATGTCCTGGGAGCGGAGACAAAGCTCCGCCAACAACTCAGGCGATTACCTGCGGCGGGGGAACCGGTGGGGCCTCCCCGAAGTATTGCAACGGCAGCGCATCGAACAGCCGCTGACGGACTTTCATGAGCGGTGCCGAAACCATGACGGGTTGGAAAGAGGGAATTATCAGGGGCGCCTTGATGAACCAGGCAGCGGTATCCGAGCCATCGGAGGCATCGGTCTTGGCTTCACTCACCACCCGGCAGATATCGCAGCGTTTCTCCGGGGAGAACAACGTGGCGAGTGCGTCGGCGGGAGTCTCATTTTCGAGACTGATGGCAAACATCCTGCCCCAGGCAAAAACCTGGAGGGCATCCCAGTGGGCACCTGTGGCGAGCACGCCGCCGAGAAGTAATACGATCAGCCGCCACTGGCCGTGACGACGCGCCAGGCGCGTTCGAAAGCGGTGGGAATGGGACGACGTGATCATGTCAGCAGCCTACACGATCCTTGGTGGAGGCGCCTTGATTCAGGTCAAAGCAAATACGCACAACAACGAAGGCCGGTCGCGAGATGGGACATTTTCAAAGGGGCAGTGCAAATGCCACATAGGCATCGCCCTGCGGTCCTCCCACCTTGCCTCCGCCCGTGGCTGCGACCACGACAAATTGACGCCCATCAACTTCATACACGGCAGGTGCGGCGTAGCCGGCAAAGGGAAGCTTGGCCTTCCAGAGTTCCTTGCCCGTGTCGGTTGAAAAGGCCCGTATCATTTCGTCGGGCGTTCCGGCGCAGAAGACGAGTCCGCCCGCGGTGACGGTCGCGCCGCCGAGATTTTGTGCACCGGTGCCGGTGATGCCCTGCTTGGCGAGTTCGGGATAGTTTCCAAGCGGTACACGCCAGAGGATGCGACCCGTGTTGAGGTCATAACAATTCAGGAGACCCCAAGGCGGATTGATCCCGGGGTAGCCCTCATGATCGACGAGAAAATTGAAACCATCGAACGCATAGTTTGCCTGGCGGGTGTCGAGTCGAGTCGGCGGCTGATTTCGACGGAAGAGAAAATCGAGAAGATCCTGGCGTTCCTTCGCACTCATTGGTGGCGCAGGGGGCATGGCGCCCTTGCCGCTGAGAAGAAGCGCGGTGACTTCGTTGTCGTTCATCCGGTTTCGCAGTCCGATGAGCGGCGGAATCATTCCGGTGCCGAGCCGATCCTCGCCATGGCAGGCCATGCAGCTTTGCTGATAGAGCTTTTCTCCATTTGAGGGAGGATAGTTTGGATCACGTTTCCCCTCAGAGGAGGAAAAAACCATCACTTTGGAAATCACCCGGTTCGAGGTCACGTAGAGGTGACCCGACGACAGGTCGACCGCCGAGCCCGACCATTCGCCGCCACCGCGGGTGCCTTGAAAGAGGGTCGCTTTCCCGTCGCTGAAGGGCTCGAACCAGCCGTAGTTTGCGCGCTGCACCTGGGCGAGAACGAAAGCATGGGCTTCAGGACTGCGCTGGGTGATGTCGGAAAGTTTGAACTCGGGAGATGAAAGCGGCTCAGGCAGGAGCGGATCGGGTTGGTATTCGGCGGTCAGTTCTCCGGGCAGGTTGGACACGGGCGCACGACGCAGCCGAAACGGGAAGATTGGTTTGCCGCTGGTGCGATTGAGCAGAAGCAGCAGGCCGCCCTTGGTTGCGCAGGTCACGGCATCGATGCGGCGACCGTCGCGATTCAAAGTGACGAGTGTGGGTGGCGTGGCGTTGTCGAGATCCCAGATGTCGTGGCGGATGGCCTGGAAATGCCAGAGGCGCTTTCCTGTCTGTGCATCGAGTGCGACCACACAATTGCTGAAGAGATTGTCGCCATGCCGGTCGATGCCGATGAAGTTGGGCTGTGCGGCGCCGATCGCGGCGAAAATGATGCCTCGCGATTCATCGAGCGACAACCCAGCCCAGCAGTTTGCCTGATACACGCTTCGATTGACGCCCTTCCAAGTGTCCGCGCCAAACTCCCCTTCGTGTGGCACGGTGTGAAATCTCCAGACTTCCGCGCCGCTGCGGACGTCATAGCCGTAGATGTCGCCATAGAGTCCGGCGGTGACAAAAACTTGCTTGTGGACAACCCCCGAGACGGTGGCGCCGGTGGGGATGGGTGTGCGACCCTTGCTGCCAAATTCGGAAATGGGAGATCCTGTCCTGGGATCGAGCGCATAGATCCAATTTCCGCTGCCAAACAGCAATCGCGCGGGATGGCGGTCCTGACCCTTCCAATGTACCAGACCGCGGCGTGCGGGTTCATCTTCAAGCCTTGGGCGGTTCACGCGTTCGATCCTGAAGCGCCAGAGTTCCTGTCCGGTTGCGGCGTTTAGGGCGACGATATTCCGACCTGCCGTGGGGCCATAGAGTACCCCGTCGACGATAATGGGCGTTGCCTGGATATTGCGAGCGCCGTCGCGCGAATGATAGGTCCACGCCGGGGCGAGCTGCGCAACATTGTCCTGCGTGATCTGCTTGAGAGCAGAGTACCGCCGCGAGCCCATGTCACCCTGCGAGCGCGTCCATGTTGTGAAGCCCCGGATGTCGATAGGTTGCGCCGGTGTGAGTTCGTCCGGCCCGGCCGCGGGTATCGTGAGGTATTCCGGCAGGTGATTGCGTGTATTCTTCTGGGCGTGCGAAAGGGGCACGCCGCAGGCAATCAGCAGCACGGCAGTAAGGCGGCGTCCGAAGTGCCAGATTGAAGGGCAGGAATGATGTTGTCGGCCGCGGGTCATGGAATTTGGGAGCAAAGGAAGTGGAGATGGATCTGGGTTGAGCTGCGAAATCGTGAGGGATGCGAGCTCTGCGTGTTGGGAAATGAAACGACTGGCAGTGGAAGGCAAATGCGAAGGTAAAATCCGCTGCGTGTCCGGGCCTGCCCATTATCCTGACCTCTCGCCCGAGCCGTGCAGACGGTGAGGGCAAGGGCACGAATCGAATGATCCTGCCTTTAGTGAATTCTTGCGCATTGGATTCATGCAGCATCCAATATCCCATGCCAAAATCGTTTGCCGGACTTTGTGGATGGGGAATTGGACTGATGGGGTGCGGGATCTCCTGCATCAGGCTGGCCGCAACGGGATTATTTCTTTCTCTGGCAGTCGGGGCGTCTGCAGCCGATCGGCCGAACATCCTCTGGATCACCTGTGAGGATACGAATGCGCTGCTCGGGGCCTATGGTGACCCCCTTGCGCGAACTCCGCATCTCGATGCGTTTGCGAAGCAGGCCGTTCGTTATACAGAGGCATTCTCCTAC
>CAUJJL010000098.1 GCA_963205455.1 Verrucomicrobiota bacterium | reverse complement strand
GAGCCGATGCGCTTGACGGATCCATAGAGAGGGCAGACGACCCGCACGTCGTGTCCGGCGGCGGCAAGTTCCTTGGGCAGCGCGCCCACCATGTCCGCCAGGCCGCCTACCTTTACGAATGGTTCAACCTCTGGAGTAACGAAGAGGATTTTCATGGGTAAGTTGCACGAGGAAACGGGAATCGTCCGCTCCTGCCGAGGGAAAAGCGCAGGCTTTTTGGGACCACAATCGTTTTTCCGATTGATTCCTCTTTCGAGGCGGCCGGGCAGCCCACTGCCGTCGCGTGGAAAGACCTGCGCGTGATGCCTAGTGTTTCTTTTTCAATGCCGCGCTGAACCAGTCGTCATTGACGGAGGTACGCGCCTCGGATCGAAGGCCTGGGCTTCCACCGCGCGCTTGGCCGGGACTCGGGGTTGATGGCCGCGCGGAACCGCCTGCCTGGCTGCGACCTGCGATCTGGGGGTTGCTCCGCATCGACAGCGCAATTCGGTTTCGGGCGAGATCGACCTCGACCACGGTCACCATTACCTTTTGTTGAGGGCGGACAACGGTTGCCGGATCCTTCACGAAAGTGTCGGCCAACTGGCTGACGTGCACGAGTCCATCCTGGTGCACTCCTACATCGACGAACGCGCCGAAAGCGGTGACGTTGGTGACAATGCCCGGAAGACGCATTCCTGGCTTGAGATCCTCGGGTTTGTGCACTCCGGAATCGAACGCAAAGACCTCGAATTTCTGGCGGGGGTCGCGTCCCGGCTTGGCCAGTTCCGCCATGATGTCGTTGAGCGTGGGCAGACCGACATCGGCGGTGACATAGTCACTCAGCTTGACCCGCGCCCGAAGTTTCGAGTCGCGGATGATGTCCGCCACGGTGCAGCCGAGGTCGGTCGCCATCTTTTCGACGAGGCCATAGCGTTCGGGATGCACGCCGCTCGCATCGAGAGGATGGGAGGCATCCCGGATGCGGAGAAAGCCCGCCGCCTGTTCAAAGGCTTTGGGACCCAGGCGAGGAACCTCACGCAGCTCCGCGCGAGACTTGAACGGGCCGTGCTCATTGCGGCGCGCGACGATTGCGGAGGCGACGGAAGCATTGAGGCCGGATACGTAGCTCAGAAGCTGCTTCGAGGCTGTGTTGAGTTCGACTCCCACGCCGTTCACGCAACTGATAACGGTGTCGTCAAGCGAACGCTTGAGCGCGGGTTGATCGACGTCGTGCTGGTATTGTCCCACGCCGATCGACTTCGGATCCAGTTTCACAAGTTCCGCCAGCGGATCCATCAGGCGCCGCCCGATGGAGACGGAGCCGCGCACGGTCAGGTCGTGATCGGGAAATTCCTCGCGGGCGACGTCGCTCGCGGAATAGATCGATGCACCCGATTCGTTGACCATGACCACGGGAATCGCCGCGGGCAGTTCGAGTCCGCGGATGAAGGCCTCGGTCTCCCGGCCTGCCGTGCCGTTGCCGATCGCGATGGCCTCGATTTTGAAGAACTCGATGAAACCCCTGATCTTTTCGGCCGCCTCCACGGCATGGCGATCCGGATAGACGACGTCGTTGTGCAGCAACTTACCCTGACGGTCGAGCATGACGACTTTGCAGCCTGTGCGAAAACCTGGATCGATCGCCATCACCGCCTTTTGACCGAGCGGCGCGGCAAGAAGCAATTCCCTGAGATTGTCGGTGAAGACCTTGATGGCGGCTTCGTCGGCGCGTTTCTTCGACTCGAGCCGCATTTCCGTTTCCATCGCAGGGGCAAGCAGGCGCTTGCATGCGTCGGCGACGGCGAGGCGAACCTGATCGGAGCAGGTTTTTCCCGGCGCAGCGGGATCCGACCGGCCACTGCTTTTCACGAACAACCGCTCCAGATCGGCGAGGGCGCCCGTTTCATCGGGGAGGGCGATGCGCATCATCAGGAAAAGTTCCTTTTCCCCGCGGCGCATGGCAAGGACTCGGTGGCTTGGAGCCTTGGCGAGCGGTTCGGACCAATCGAAGTAGTCCTTGAACTTCGCTGCTTCGGGTGAGGACTCCTTGCCGGAGATGACCTTGGAAGAGATGACCGCTTCCGTCTGATAACGGGCGCGCAACCGGGCGCGCGCGTCCTTGTCGTCATTCATGCGCTCAGCGAGGATGTCGCGTGCACCGGACAGCGCTTCCTCCACAGAAGCTATCCTTGCGGCGATTTTCTTTCCGTCTTCGGGTACGAACTCGCGGCCGACGTACGGCTGTGCCGCTGCGATCGGATCCGTCGCTGGATCCTGCAAAAAAATCAGATCCGCGAGCGGCTCAAGGCCCTTCTCGCGAGCAATTGTCGCGCGTGTGCGTTTCTTGGGGCGGAACGGAAGGTAGATGTCCTCAAGTGCCGTCAGGGTCTGTGCCGCCTGAATGGATTTCTCGAGTTCAGGGGTGAGAAGATTGCGCTCCTTGAGCGAGGAGAGAATGGTGGTGCGTCGCTCGTCGAGCTGGGCCAGTTGTTCCAGTCGGTCGCGAATCGCTGTAACCTGCACCTCGTCCAGTTCGCCGGTTGCCTCCTTGCGGTAGCGGGCGATAAAGGGCACCGTGGCGCCTTCGGAAAAAAGCTGCGCTGTGGCAGCGACCTGGAACACCTTGATGCCCAGTTCCTGCGACACGCGAAGGACGTGCTCGGGATTCAGCGGATTGGCCGTGGCGGTGGGTGTGACGATCGCGGAGACGGATGTTTCGGACATGCGAAAAGGTCGTTGAGTGCAACCGGTGATCAGGTCCGGGCAAGGGCAAAACGCAGCGTTGAAACAGTCCGAATGCAAACCCTTCGGATTTGGGAAGTCGCGTGATATGAGATCGCGATTTTGCGCAAGGTGAATCTCCTTTGCTCGTATGAGAAAGTTTCTGTGTGTGTTGATGGTTTTGGCGTGCGGCTTGGTTTCCCGCGGGGACGAAGCCGACTGGCTGCCGATTGAAAAGCAGGTCGCCGAGATCACCCGGTCGCAGGAGATCACCGTGGTTCACTTTTGGGCGCCGTGGTGCTCCAATTGCGCGTCAGAACTCGCGAACGGGGGATGGAGTTCCTTCGTCGAAGGGAACCCCAAGGTGCGTTTTGTGTTCGTGACGACCTGGCATACCGCGGATGGCCGGGGATTGCTCGAAAGAAACGGACTCGGCAAGCAGCGCAATTTTCAGCTGCTTCTCCATCCCAATGGATCGCGCAATTCGGCGGACATGGTGAAGACGTTCATGGGTCTTCCCGTCACCTGGATTCCCGCCACGTGGGTGTTTCGCGACGGCAAACTTCGGTACGCCCTGAATTTTGGCGAGGTGCGCTTTGCGATGCTGCAGCAGATGGTCGACGATACGAGCCGCTCCTGGTAACCGGGCTGCGGACTCAACGCCCGAGCCTTTCGGCTTCGAGTCCGCGATCAAGCAACGCGGCGATCCGGTCCGCGTCAAAAACGCAGCCTCCCCAACTGCCTCCGCTCGCATTCTGCAACGCGGCCCACAGGCGGGTGTCCGCCGGCACTCGCGAATCGGGTTGCAGGTCGGGGTGACGCGGACGCGCAGCCAAAGCTGCTGCATCCAGTGATGTCACATCGACGGTGCCCTCGAGCGCGCGGGTATCGACCATCAGGCGGACACGATCTCCGTCGCGTAGTCTTCCGATGGGTCCATCCGCCCAGGCCTCGGGGCTGATGTGTCCGATACAGGCCCCCGTTGACACGCCTGAGAAGCGGCCATCCGTGATCAAGGCGATGTGCTGGCTGTTCTTCGTGTATTTCAATGTCGAGGTGATTTGGTAGGTCTCGGGCATGCCGGTGCCGGGGCCAATGCCCATCAGTACCATCACGTCACCCGCGACCACCTTGCCTGCCTTCACGGCGGCAATCGCCGCGGCTTCCGTTGTGAAGACGCGGGCGGGCCCCTCATGCCGAAAAACGCCATCGGTGCCGAGAAGTTCCGGCGCGATGGCCGTGCTCTTCACGAGCGCCCCTTCTGGTGCGAGATTGCCACGCAGGAAGGTGATCGTGCTGCTCAGGCCACGGCTGCGCGCACTCGAAGGATCCATGATCACGTGATCGGGATCGATGCCGTCGAGTTTGTGAAGAAGTTCGCGCAGGCGCTTGCGCCGCTCCGATTTTTCCCACCAGAGCAGATTCTCCCCGAGCGGCATCCCTGTCACGGTGGCGGCATCCAGCTTGAGCAGGCCGGCGTTGCGAAGGTGAAGCATGACTTCCGGAACGCCGCCCGCGAGAAATACCTGGACCGTCGCGTAGTGTTTGGGGCCGTTGGGAAGGACGTCGACCAGGCGCGGCACCGACCGGTTGATGCGGATCCAATCGTGCACCGTGGGACGCCTCAATCCGGCTGCGTGGGCGATCGCCGGAACATGCAGCACAAGATTCGTCGATCCACCGATGGCAGCGTGCACCGTCATCGCGTTGTGGATCGAGTCGTCGGTCAGGATGTCACGCGTTGTTGTGCGCGCCTTGTCGAGATTCATCAAAGCCTGCGCGGAGCGTCGCGCGAGATCCCGCCAGATTTCCGCTCCGGACGGATTCAACGCGCCGTGAGGGAGGGTGAGGCCGAGTGCCTCCGCTACGACCTGACTGGTCGCTGCAGTGCCCATGAACTGGCATCCTCCGCCAGGTGATCCGCAGGCGCGGCAACCCATGAGGGCGGCGTGGTCGAGTGAGATTTCGCCGCGTGCGTAGCGCGTCGCCAGCGTCTGCACCATGCCGGTGTCTTCGGCGTCCTCGGCGAGCAGGGTCACGCCGCCGGGCACCAGGATCGTCGGCAGGGTGGGGGTACCGGCAAGCGCCATCAGCATGGCCGGGAGGCCCTTGTCGCACGTGGCGACGCCGAGCACGCCGCGCCGCGAAGGGAGCGAGCGTATCAAACGTCTCAATACAATGGCCGCGTCGTTCCTGTAGGCGAGGCTGTCGAGCATGCCGACGGTGCCGTTGGTGCGGCCGTCGCAAGGGTCGCTGCAATAGGCGGCGAATGGGATCGCTCCGGATGAGGAAAAGACACGTGCCGCTTCCTCCATGAGCAGCCCCACTTCCCAGTGTCCCGTATGAAATCCGAGGGCGACCGGGCTTCCGTCTGGTGCGCGGATTCCCCCTTGGGTGCTCAGGATGAGGTATTCGCGACCGAGCAGGCGGGCAGGATTCCAGCCCATTCCTGTGTTCTGCGTCCAACCGAAGAGTTCACCGCTCGCCATCGCGGCCAATTGGGGCCCGTCCAGTGGCAGTTTGCCCTGAGGTCCGGGTGCGGTCGTGCGCAGGCGGTAGATCTCCTCATTGCCGGAGTCGAAAATGGGACTTGTTGCCATGGCCATGTCGGAATCACGCGGACCGAATGGCGTCGCGGGTTGGCCGTCCATCGACGAGCCGAAGCAGTCCGAGCGGATTGGCATTCTTCAGCGCATCGGGCCGAAGCGAGTCCGGGAAATCCTGATAGCACACCGGCCTCGTGAAACGGAGCAGGGCAGCGGTGCCCACGGACGTGAAGCGGGAGTCGGTGGTGGCCGGGTAGGGTCCTCCGTGATTCATGGCGTGGCAAACTTCGACTCCGGTCGGGAAACCGTTGAGGAGCACGCGCCCCGCGTTCCGTTCAAGAAGCCTCACCAGGGTGGCGGCGGGCGTCATGTCGCTGCCGGTTGCATGAATCGTGGAGGTGAGCTGTCCCTCGAAACCGGTCGCGAGTGACACCATTTCCTCAAACGATTCCGCCGTGACCAGAAGCGTGAATGGGCCGAATCGTTCCTGGGACAGCGTGGGATCGCTCTGGAACCGCGCTGAGGTGACGCGCGCGACAGCGACGGCTCCCCGTTCAAGCCAGGTCACCTGGTCGAGTTCCTGAAGGCTCGACGCAAATGCGGTGGCGATGCCTGCATGCAGCATCGTTCCCGCCGGGACTGTTTTTGCGCGAGTGACGAAGGTGTCGATGAAAGCTTCCCATTCTGGCGAGGCGATTCCAAAGACTACGCCGGGCTTCGTGCAGAACTGGCCGACTCCGAGCGTGAACGAATTCTTGAGTCCCTCCGCGATCGCTGCGCCGCTGGCACGCAGGGCCGCAGGCAGGACAAAGACCGGATTGACACTGCTCATTTCCGCGAAGACGGGAATCGGCCGGGAGCGCGCACAGGCGGCGTCGAACAGGGCGCGACCTGCCTTCTGGGAACCGGTGAACCCGACGGCCTGAATTGCCGGATGCCGCACCAGTGCAATGCTGGTTTCGGGCCGACGACCGTGGATCAGCGAAAAAATTCCGGGCGGCAGCTTGCAGTGCGCTGCCGCCTTGACGATGGCTTCCGCCACGAGTTCGGAAGTCCCCGGGTGCGCGGGATGAGCCTTGACCACGACGGTGTTACCGGTCGCGAGTGCTGAGGCGGTGTCGCCGCCGGCGACCGAGAACGCCAGCGGAAAATTGCTGGAGCCAAACACAGCGACCGGGCCGATCGGACGGAGCATGCGCCGGACGTCTGGTCGTGGCAGCGGCTTGCGGTCTGGGAGCGCGGGATCAATCCGCGCATCGACCCAATTGCCGTCCCGCGCGACACCTGCAAAGAGCCGGAGCTGCGCGCAGGTGCGCCCGCGTTCCCCTGTCAGTCGGGCGAGAGGTAGCCCTGTCTCCTGGTGCCCGCGCTGCAGGAGGTCGTCTCCCAGTGCTTCAATTTCCGTGGCGATGGCTTCGAGAAACGCCGCGCGCTCCTCGCCGTTCGTGTGCGAAAAGATCCGGAACGCGGTTTCAGCTCCCAAAGCCGCAGCCTCGATCTCGCGGGAGGTCGCCTCGGTGAAGGCGGGCTTCAGGATCGCCTGCGTCGTCGCGTCAACCCCATGAAATGTGTCCGAACCCGAACACGCGTGTGTTCCACCAACCAGGTGTTTGCCGTGAAGTGTCATGATGGAAAGGAACTCATCCGACCGGATTCATCAACGTGCCGATCGGGGCGATCGTGATCCGGATTTCATCCCCGGAGTTGAGCGTGAAGGAGTCGCCCGGCACGATGCCCGTTCCGGTCATGAGAAAGCAGCCGACAGGGAACGTGTTGTCGCGGAACAGGAATTCGGCGAGTTCCGTGAAGGAGCGTTTGATCTGGCTGATCGTGGTGTGTCCGGAGAAAACCGACGCCGCGCCCCGACGGATGTCGATTTCGATCCTTGTTTCCTTGGGGAGTTCATCGGCCGTGACAAGAAGGCTGGGTCCGATGGCTGCGGAACGATCGTAGACTTTTGCCTGCGGAAGATACAATGGATTCTCGCCTTCGATATCGCGGGAGCTCATGTCGTTGCCCACCGTGTAACCGAAGATCCTGCCGTGCGACGTCAGTGCAAGTGTCACTTCGGGTTCGGGGACATTCCATCGCGAATCTCCGCGGATGCGCACGGGGGTTCCAGGGGCGGCGACGCGATGCGGTGTGGCCTTGAAGAAGAGCTCCGGTCGAACGGCGTGGTAAACCTTGTCGTAGAAGGAATCGCCGCCCGCGACCTTTGATTCCTCCATGCGCGCGGTGCGACTGCGGAGGTAGGTGACGCCGGCCGCCCAGATTTCCTGGCTGCCCATTGGGGCGAGCAGGGGAACATTTGCGTCCAGACCGCTGATCCGCTCGGCCTTGGCAACGAAATCGGCGAGCAGTGAGACGGGGTGGTCCGAGGCAAAGAGCGCATCAATCTGAAACGATGGGCTCAACTTGTGGAATCCATCGGCTGTTTGCACAAAGCTGGCGGCGGAGGTGCGATAGAGGCGGAAGCTCATGGGGAAAATTTGCTGGGAAGGCAGTCCGGGGCTGGAGGGTGGGGTGAAGGATTGTTGAAGGAAAGAGACGATCGTGGAGGGGTGGAATGTAAAAGCGAAATCTTTCAGAGCCGGGGGCACTGCTTAACGCTGCGCAATTCCGGGCTTATCAATTGCGATCGGGCTGGTATGACTTGGAGCAATGTCCACCTCGTTTCCTTCCCCTTCCTCTCTCTTTGACATCACCGGCCGCGTGATTGTGGTCACGGGTGCCACCGGCGTACTCGCGGGGTCCGCAGCCCGCTATCTCGCGGCGCAGGGAGCCCATGTCGTGTTTCTCGGCCGCGATCAGGCGCGCCTCGACAAGGCGCTCGCCGAAACGCGGGATCTTCCGGGAAAGACCGCGGGCTTTTCCTGCGACGTGCTGAATCGCGACAACCTCGAGCAGGTGCGCGAAGCCGTGGTCGCCAGGTTTGGACGGATCGACGCCTTGATCAATGCCGCCGGAGGAAACCAGCCGGGCGCCGTCATCCTTCCTACGCAGACGTTTCTCGACCTCGATGTTGCCGCCTACCGGCAGGTGCTCGGGTTGAATCTGGATGGCACGGTGCTGCCCAGCCTCGTATTTGCGAAGACCTTCGCGGCGCAGAAGAGGGGGAACATCGTCAATTTCTCCTCAATGGCCGCGGGCCAGGTGATAAGCCGGGTCATGGGATACTCCAATGCCAAGGCGGCGGTCGACAACCTGACGAAGTGGCTCGCGGTTGAACTCGCCAGCAAGTTCGGGGAGGGCATGCGTGTGAATGCGATCGCCCCCGGCTTCTTCATCGCCGATCAGAACCGTCGCCTCATGCTGAACGAGGATGGCACGCCGACCGTGCGTGGTCAGACCGTCCTTGCGAAGACTCCTTTCCGCCGCTTCGGTGAGGCGAAGGAGCTGCATGGCGCGCTGCATTTCCTGCTCAGTGACGCCTCGAGCTTCGTCACGGGCACCGTGATCCCTGTCGACGGCGGGTTTTCCTGCTTTTCTGGCGTGTAGTCGAAAAACAAATACAGCAGCGGGCTGCGACGGGGCGCCGTCGGTAGCCATTCCGAGACATTCACCCGATGAAGAATCTGATGGCGGAGTCGATGCGGTGGTTTGGTCCGACGGACAGCGTCACGTTGCAGGAGCTCCGGCAGACAGGCGCCACTGCGGTCTTTTCATCGCTGCATGAGATTCCGTACGGCGAGGCATGGCCCGCGGCGGCGATCGAGGAACGCAAGGCGCTGATCGCCGCGGCTGGACTCGATTGGCGGGTGGTGGAGTCGCTTCCGGTGCACGAATCCATAAAGACGCGCGCGGGCGCGTTCGCGGAGCACATCGAAAATTACAAGATCAGTCTGCGCCGCCTGGGCGAGGCAGGGATCTCCGTCGTGGTGTATAACTTCATGCCCGTGCTCGACTGGGTGCGCACGGACCTGCACCACCGCCTGCCGGACGGAGCGGAGTCGCTCCTCTACGATCCGGTGAAGTTTGCGGCCTTCGACCTGTATGCGCTGGAGAGGCCTGGTGCGGAGGCATCCTTCACCGCGGAACAGGTTTCCGGTGCACGAGTTTTTTGGGATGATCTGAGTCGCGCCGATCGCGATGCTTTCATCCGGCAGACGCTGGATCTCTTTCCCGGTGTCCGCCTCAACCTGGAAATTGAAAGCTTGCGCGCCATGCTCGCGCCATATGCGGAAATTGATGCGGCACGATTGAAGGAGCATCTTCGCCTGTTTCTCAACGAAGTCGCGCCCGTCGCCGGGGAAGCAGGAGTGAGACTTGCCATTCATCCCGATGATCCGCCGTTCTCGGTCCTTGGATTACCGCGCATCGTATCAACGGAGCACGACCTTGCCGAGATCATTGCGATGGATCCGTCGCAGTCGAATGGGCTCTGCTACTGCTCAGGGTCGCTGGGTGCTAGACCGGACAATGATCTCGCCGGAATCGTGAAACGATTCGGACCGCGCATCCATGCCGCCCATCTGCGCAGTGTCGAGGTTCACGAAAACGGCGTATTTCTTGAGGCCAGTCATCTCGGTGGGAGTGCGGACATGTATGAGATCGTGCACGCCCTTCTTGAGGAGCAGGCGGTCAGGCAGCGCGAGGGCCGCGCCGATTGGCAGCTCGCATTTCGACCCGACCATGGGCATATGCTCCTGGATGACTTCAGGCGACCTGCGCCGACATGTCCGGGGTACCCATTGATCGGACGCCTCCGGGGATTGGCTGAGCTGCGCGGCCTGCAGTTCGGAATTTCGCGCAGCCTTGTTGATTACTGAAGGCGCAGCCGCGGGAGAGGATTAAGATGCCCGGCCAAAGCTGACGGCAGCGGGCTTGTAGACCTCGGCAAGCACGCTTTCCCTCCAGCCACGGGCGTCGGCCCGGACCTGCTCGGGATTGCGAGGCTCCCCGATCTTCTCGATCATGATGGGGAGCCACTTCGTGCCGAACCGGACGTGCTGCGTTTCGTCGGAGATGTCGTAGCTCCAAGCCATGGCACTGACGCTGTCGTTGTTCTCGATGGAGTCCTTCAAACCCATGTGCTTTCCAGGAAAGGCATCCGCTTCCTGGGTGGTGAGCGCGGCGTAGCGATCGTGCGGAGTCAGGGTTTGGCGCAGCGAATAGGCCAGGCTCGATAGGCCGGCCTCTGCGGCACTGGAGCCGAGTTCGAGCAGCTTCTTCTCGCCGAAGAGCGAGTGACGGGTCTCGTCCCAGAAGTGCCTGCTGAGATCGAAGAAGAAATCCCACGGCATGTCGGGCGCATCGAAGAGTGTCGAGGCGCAGGAGTCGGCAGCCTGCACTTCCTGGAGGAAATTGATCGCATGGTAGCGTTCGCGATGGCGATACGTGTTGTTGGCGGGCATCGGGTCCGGCCCGAATTCGAGCAGGCGGAATCCCAGTGGCAGTTTGGAGTCTGCGAGCGGCAGCCGCCCGATCTTTCGTCCCGTTCTCAGTGCAGGCACGGACCGCGCTACATGGTGCTGCAGGGCGTCCGCCAGGCCGGCGGTGAGTTTTTCCACGTCCTTCCGATACTCGGCGGACGGAACTTCGCCGGTCTTTGCGGCAAGAACGGGAAGTGCCGCTTCAGCCCACTGCCGAAGGGCCTTCAGTTCCTCGCGATCAGCCTCGAGCAGCGGGATGCTTGGAAGGTCATAGATATTGTCGTTGCGTTTCAGGTACCCGTCGATCGCGACGACCATGGCCGCGGGTACATCGATCATCGCGGTCTGAAAGACATCCGCCGTGTTCGGTGCTGCGGCCAGCTTGTCCAGCAGCTCACGGCCGGCAACGCCCTGGCTCAGGTGCATTTCAGCAAACGATACGCCCAGTTCGCGTCCGCGTCCGCGCAGATCCTGTACGCGGCGCATGGAACGAAAGATATGGACGGGCACTTCCTTGCGATGTTCCCAAACCGCGAGGCCTGGCACAAAACCCGCATGAACGCGGGCGAGCTCTGTCTGGAAGTCAGCCAGATTCTTGAGAAAGAGTCCACGAACGCGTGGGCTGACTTCATTGGCGATGGTATCGGAGGTGGGGGTCATTTGGCTTTTGGGATTTGAATTCAAGAGGGAGAGAGGGAAGCTTTCGGCGGGACAACTCAGTACTCCTGCGAGCTGATCAATTCGGTCGTTCAGGATAGATGGGAATCGGAAAACTCCAATTGAGACTGTCCTGAGGGTCCTTTCAGTTCAGAAAGATATCGGCGCTCACTGCGAAGCGGGCGCAGAGCTTCCTGATGTGGTCGGCCGTGAGGTTCCGAGCGCCCTTGAGGATACGGTAGGCGACGGAGCGGTTGACTCCGATAATTTCGCCCAGATCGGTGGCGGTAAGGTTGTTCTCCGCCAGCAGGAATTTCAGGGCCTCGATACTCTTTGCCGGTTTCGGCTCAGAGAGGTTCATGCTTTCGTAGTCCTCCACAAGCTTTGCCATGATAGCAAGATAGTCATCCTGGTCATGGTTCAGCTTGTGACCAGCGAGGGCTTGAACGAGTTCTACCGCGTTGTCGTAGGCCACCTCGTCGTGGATCGGACGCGGCATGTGCAGGGCAACGAGACTGGAGTAGGTCTTGGGCAAGCGGGCGAAGGTGGGTGCGGCAGTTTTCATAGTGTGTTTTTCCAAATGCCTTTGTCGTATCCCGCGTGGGTCAGGAATCTAAGGGTGAAGACCTCCTGGCGATTGTAGTGAATTGCGGTGATGAGACGAAAATCGTTGGTGATGTTAAAGACGGTGACAGTTCTCCCGCTCTTTACAGTGGTCTGGTCGGCGTGACGGAAGGACTGGCGGGTGTGCACAAAGTTCTGCCACTTGGCAGCTCGAGTGACGCGGTGCCAGTGTTCCAACGGTGCGCGAGCCTTGGGGTAGGTGATCTTGGACGCTTCAAGGAACTTACGAGAAATGATTCGCATCTAGTCTTGAGTGGCTATGACCAAAATGGTCACATTGTCAAATGAAGGCAAGGAATGGATGTCTGGCCATAGCTGTCAATTTGATCGGCAAATAGCATTTGGAATGTGGGGTAGTCGCGGCACCCAGATGGCCGACACTGCCGGTAGTCCAGGTTCGCGTCACATGGAGTGATTGCCTCGGTTTCATTTTGCGGTGTAGCCGCCGTCCACGGGCAGGTTGGTTCCGGTGATGTAGGTTGACGCGTCGCTCAGAAGGAAAACAACGGCACCTCCGATCTCCTCGGCATGGGCCATGCGACCGAGCATCGTCTGCGGGGCGTATCGGGCCAGAAATTCGGGGGCCTGGGGCTTCTCGGGATTGTAGATGCCCCCTGGGGATACCACGTTCACACGAACGCCCGAGGCGCCGTAGTGGGAGGCCAGGTAGCGCGTGAGATTGATCATGCCGGCCTTGTGAAAAAAGTAGTCCGGAGGAGGCGCCCCCGAGATACCCGTGTACAGATGCGGATTCATGCCGACCATGCCCATCATCGAGGAAATGTTCACGATGCTGCCGCTCTTTCGCGCTGCCATGGCATCACCAAACAGGCGTACGGTTGAGAAAAAGCCGGTGGCGTTTGTGGCCATTGAAGCCTCCCAGGAGGCAAGGGTGTCATCATAACCCTTCATTGCTCTCGTCACCGCATTGAAGACAATGCCGTCGATGCGGTCATGGGCACGCAACACGCGATCACGCAGGTCGCGCAGTGAAGATTCGGAGGTGATGTCAACCTCTTCGATGGCGATGCTGTGACCGGCGTTGCGCCCTGACTGGGCGAGCGATTCGAGCGATGCGCGGTTGCGCGATGCCACGATCGTCGTGGCGCCGGCGGAGGCCAATGCCTGCACGAGCGCGCGACCCAGCAGGCCCGTGCCGCCAAACTGGATGATCACTTTGCCTGACAGGGAGAATGACGGGGCGTCAGGCATAGGGTGTCGAAGGAGGTTTCAAGGAGGATGGCAGGGCGTCGATCTGGCCGCCCACGGCCTTGAGGCGATCCCGTATTCCCGAGGTCAGTGTGACCACGTCAGCACCGATGCCGAGCAGCCGGTATCCTTCGGCCACGAGTTCCGGCAGCGGCGCGATGAGCCCGGCGGTCATGGCGAACTTCCCGTTGCGCACCGCTGCTGCCGCGACGCGTTTGCGCGCATCGACGACCTGAGGGTCATCCAGTTGTCCGACACGACCGATCCTGTGGCTGAAGTCGCCCGGACCGAACAGGAGCGCGTCGAAGCCAGGCACCGCTGCAATGCGGTCGACTTCCGCGAGAGCCTCGGGGGATTCGATCTGGAGGATCACGATGCGGTCCTCATTGGAGGCCCGGATGTAATCCGCGATCGGTGTGAGGCAGAAATTTCCGTCCACGTTTCCGCCATCGAGCGCGCGTTTCCCCATGGGGTGAAACCTCGCCCACTCCACGATCTGCCGGGCTTCATTCTCGTTGGCGACGTGCGGAACGATGATGCCTGTCGCTCCGGCCTCCAGGGGGCGGATGTAGTCGCTGTAGCTGCCGCGCCCGACGCGGACAAGCGTATCCATGTCATGGAGGCGCGCCGCACGGATCTGGTTCTCCAGGCCAATCCAGTCGTTGGGAACGTGTTCATGATCGAGCCACACGGCGTCAACACCGGATAGGCCGATGATTTCCATGACGCGGGGATCGGACAGGTTGCATTTCATCACGGTCGGGAACTGGCCACTGCGGATGAGACGGAGGACTCGGCTAGATCTGGGTTTCATGTCTTTCAAAGAAGATTCTGGATTTCGCGGATGTCGACACGTCGGGAATTTTCGGCGCGGCTGCGAATGCCAGCGATGATGACGCACATCATCTCGACCGTATGGGCAAACGGATAGGCAGATTGTCCCGAGCGAACAAACGCGAGGTAGGCGAGGAGCTGGTTGCGGAACGCGGTATAGGTATCGGTGAACCGGAACTGGGCGAGGCCGGTGGTGCCGCAGGCCTGTACCGCACCAAAGCTGCCGCCGCCATCGTGGATCACGGGAAGGGTCACCTGCACACCGCTGGAGTGAACCAGATGGGCGACCTCGAGCCCGGGGCGGCTTTCAAGGCGGACGGATTCGAAGCCGGGACCGAGCAGGGCGAACGCGGGTTCAAGGACGTGGATGCCGTAGCGTTCCCACGTCTTGGCCGTCACGAGTGAGAGCCAGCGCAATTCCCCGAGACTTGCGCGTGTGGCGATCAGATTCGCAAGTTCCGGCGCGTAGCGGAGACCGCTTGAGGAAAGGATGCGCGCCCCGGCACGCTCCCACGCGATGAACTGACGCAGTTCTTCGAGGGAGGTGGCCATGGGCTTGTCGACGAACACCGGGAGGCCTGCTTCGACGAATGGCCGCGCGCGGCGAACGTGATCGGTGCCGTCGTCGGTGGAAATCAATACGGCGTCAACGTGCCCGATCACGTCCTCGGGCTTCCGGACAATGTTCGGGATGAGCGAGGCTGAGGCGACCTCGGATGCCTCTTCCGGCTGGTCTGTCCAGAGATGGGTGACCCGTGCGCCGGGGATGCGCACTTCTTGATGCGGCTGTGCTCCGAGGTAGCCGGGGATGGCTGCGTAGGGGCATCGCGCCATGGCCGCAGGGTTGTAGCCGTTGATGAT
>CAUJJL010000097.1 GCA_963205455.1 Verrucomicrobiota bacterium | reverse complement strand
TTGCCGAACGCAACCTCCGGCCGGTTCGGTACGAATGGAAAGCCGACGGCAAGAGCATCCTCGAGAAAATCCACCGCGCCCGTGAGGCCCTGACTCGGCAGCAATTCGTTAGTAAAGACATTAAAGAGACAGTGCACTAGGAGGGTCTTGGTCTCGCCCGCGCGAACGGATTCGGTGGCGCGGCCTTTCCAGCCAGAATTGGCTGTTCCTCCCTGGCCCTTGAGCGCCTGGGGATTTTCAAAGCCGGCCCAACGGGTCAAGCGGCCGGTGCCGGCCTGGTAGATCGGCAGGATGTTTCCCGGCTCGCGGGTGATAGAGGCGGGCATAGTGTTGTTGCAGGCCGGGAGGAGGATGACGGTCGCTGTGGCAAGCAGGACAAGGTGAAGCAAGACTGGTGTTTTCATGGGAGGGAAGGAGCGGTGGTCTCGCCGCCGTTAATGAAGGGTAGCGGAGGCGATCTCCGGCGGCTCATTGCCCATTCGCAACGCGAACGTCGGCCGGGCTAGGTTTCTCTTGAGGCAAGGTGCGCTTTCAGCTTTTCAATCTTGCTGCGAGTGGCGGCCAGCAGGTTGGCGATATCACGATCGGTCAGGCTCGTGCGCGTATAACATGGATGCATCGCAGCAAAACCCACGAGAAGCCCGGCAAAATGTTCTTGGACCGCGATATCCTCGCGGAGTAGTTCCAAATAGAGTTTTTCCTTGGAGCGCGCCAGCGGAGTATTGCCGTCCGCTTGGGCGTTTCCTATCTCCGTCAGCAGATGATAGGCTCGCACGATGTTGATGCGTTGCTGGCAGAGAGCGGCAGCCAGGGCGATCGGAGCATGGTTCAATTCCGCGTACTGCCTTCGGGTGGGGCGCCCACTAAGCCCTTCATAATAGGCGATGTCGATGAACTCCTGGTCGCTCGCGGTGGCGGCGGCCTGTCCGGAAAGATTCGAGGCTTTCACCAGATGATCATGCATCCGCTCCATTTTCTCCAGGAAAGCCGGTTCCTTGAACCTCTGATAATCGGAGTCGCGCCACGGTTCGACGCGTATTCGCATGGCGATTTGATGATCGAAATCCTCGACGATATCGGGAAGAATCGCCGAAGGCACGCCGAAGAGCGTACCGATACTGAGAAAGCCCTGACTGCCGCTCAAGGGTGTGATCGAATAGCCGTTCCATGTGTCCATCGCAATTTTGATCTCTTTCCAGGAGCGGAACATCAGTTCGCCTGCGGCCGTGCCAAATTGTCTGATTGATAGCGCCGAAAGGAATCCTTCCGGGTCCGTGCCAGGATTGGACTGAAATTCCCTCATCGTCAGGGCGTTGATCGAGTTGAACTCGGGCGTCGGCCCGGTCACTTCGATGAGGTTTTCTACTCCCCATTCCTTGAATGTCTTCAGCGAAGCACTGACATGAAACGGGAACGGAAAGCCCTGCGGAACCGACTCCAGCCGATTGTAGGCGAAGTACGCGTACATCGGGACACCCCGTGCCTCGGCGGCCGTTTGCGTCATGAGAAACTCCGCGCAGGGCCGCCGGTTTTCCAGCGTGATCATGATGTCGTGATCGCTGCCGTCCCAGCCGGTCGAAAGCGCGTCGTATTCCGCCGCGTGTTGCAGCAGCTTCCTCACGTCCTCGCCATGGAAGTGAACAGCGCCCCAGAAGTTGAATTTGAAATCCGGTCTTTCCTCATGAGCGGCTTCCGCCAGCAGGGATACCAGTCGTGACTGGACCTCCCAAGGGTTGAACAAATCATGATCAGAATCCTTGACTGCGGCTGCACAGCGCGGGCAGAGGCTGGGGGTGCACAGCCAAGTGGCGCCGTCCATATTGTAGAAAAAGAAACCTTTCACGTCGCTGAAGTCGTGGACAAATTTTTTGACCAAACCACGGTAGTGTTCCTGAACGATCGGGCTGCTGATGCACAAGGTTCTATCCATGCCTTCCTTGTCGCCGCCCCAGGGGCGTCTGACCGTGCCAAGAGCTTCCACAGGGTATTTTGCGATGTCCGCTCCGAGTTGCGGCACGATCGGCTCCCAAAGCATGAGATAAAAATCAATACCGTATTCCTTGCAGCGGGCGGCGATGGACTTCACCTTCCGCCTATATTCGGCAACGGGTGGTTTCTGGAACGGGAAAATGTCACTTTGGACAAGCTCATGCAAATGCGACATCACGCCGGAGCCGTCACAGCTGGCGTACTGATTGACGCCCAAACGGGAAAGGTATTCAGCATCCTGACGGGTGAATTCACCGCCGTCGGCATTGAAATAGTATCCCTTGGTGTTCGAACGCTTACGGAAGTGGGGGATTTTCTTGATATCCAGCGGAGATTCCGCTCCGTCGGCGATAAAATCTTCCAACGCATAGACCCCGTAGAGGACACCGCGAGGATTGGCGCCGGCTATCACGATGTCCCGTCCGATCCGCTTCAGGTGGAAGCCGTCATCTTCCGTCGATACGCTTCGGATGTCGATTGCGCCTTTCCCTCCCAGCGTTCGAATGGCGAGGAGGTTGGCGTCTCGCCCCAGAAGAATTTGGTGCTTCCCGCTGGCAGCCCTGGATTCGGGAACGATCTCGACGACCAGCGAGGCCCGCCGAAGAAACCGCTGCAACAATTGCGCAGCGGTTTCCTCGACCAGGTCGTGGTCGCGTCCAATCACGATCTGGTAGTTCGCATTGAGGCCTGCATTGGCCAGTCCACTCTTGATACGGGCCGTTTCGAAAGCTTCCGAGGCGGTCCGAACCAACGGCTCTCCCCAAGCCGTTGCGAAGCAACCAAGGGCTGCCAGCAAGATGGGGGACCTGCCCGGTTTCATCAAAGTCGGCACGAGGTTCAGAGATGGCGGATGATCGGCCGGTCAGCGATTGGCGACCGCTGGCTGGTTCAACGCGGCTTTGATGGCCCGGATCGCGGTATGTTCCTGTTCCGGCTGCAGGCACGAGGGGATGGGCAGCAACACGGCCCGCTCGAAAAGCGCATCGCTGGCGGGGCAGGCCCCCTTCGCATATTGATAGACGCTTTCACGGTTTTCTGGCGTCGACCAAGGATTGCCGGCCGGCGAGAGCGGGGTCTTTTTGACCAGCGCGATGATGTTCGAATAGATGTGGAGACCGTAGTCGGCGATCCGGAAAGCGTTGTGAAAGCCCTCGCTCCGCAACTGGGTCAGGAGGTGGCGGGCGGTATCCGCATTCTCCAGCAGCATGATGAGGAACGGGCCACTGTCGCCCTCGGCGTCGGCCAGCTTGCGGAACGCCAGGCCGGGCGTGCCCTCGAGCCCGGCTTTGATGCGGCGTTTCGAGGCGCGCATCTGGGTGATGATGGCCGGAAGTTTCTCCAGCTGCACGCCGGCGACGGCGCCGCAGAGCTCGGCCATGCGCCGACCTTGGCCCCAGGAAAGGGCGTAGTCCTCGGGTTGGGCGAGGCGGCCGTTCTTGCGCACCATGCCCATGTCGTGGGCGGAGAAGGCTCGTTCGTACAGGCGGTCGTCGTTGGTGAGGATGAGCCCGCCCTCACCGCACGTGATGTTCTTGTTGAGCTGCAGGCTGAAAATGGCCATGTGGCCGATCGAGCCGAGCTTGCGTCCCTTGTAGCTGCCGCCGTTGCATTGCGCGCAGTCCTCCAGGACCGGAATGTTGTGCCTGTTGGCGACCGGCATGATGGCGTCCATGTCGCATGGCGCGCCGGCCATGTGGATGGCGACGATGAGCCTGGTGCGCGGCGTGATGGCGCGTTCGAGCGCTGCGGGGTCGAGGTTGAACGACTCGTCCACCTCACCGATCACCGGGATGGCGCCGACCTGGACGATCGCGCCCACGGAAGCGACCCACAGGAAGGCGGGGACGATGACCTCGCAGCCCGGGCCGATGCCGAGGGCGGTCATGGTGCAGATCAGTGCACCGGTGCCGCTGTTGACGGCGAGGGCGTGCTTGACGCCGTAGAATTCGCGCGCGGCGCGCTCGAGGTCGTCGACGTGATGCGCCGGCTTCAGGCCGTAATAACGGAAGAGGGAACCGTTGCGCAGGACATCGAGCACGGCCATCTCTTCCTTTTCATCGATCCAGTGGACACCGGGAAATTCATAGGGCCATTGAAGTTTGTTGGAGGCAGCTTGATTCATGGGGAGGAAGTTTAATTGGTTTGATTATTTCCGTGGCGGAACCCCGCGCGGAATGGAAAAATGTGGAGGAACAAAAAGGGCGTGGCGGGACGAAAGGACGGGAGTTAGCATGCCCGTTTCCGTGTTCGTCGGCTACGCCTGTAAACTCAAAAAATGACATTATTCGCTCAGGGTTGTGGAGTCAGGCCTGAGCCCGTTGCGAGCAGTCCAGACCGAAAACCTGCGCTGCCTGGCGGCTGCAACGGTCGGTTCAGAATCCCATGAACGTCGGCGGGGGGAGAGCTTGGGGCTGGCGGCCGACGCGGAGGATCTGCGAGCGGGCGAGATCCCCGGCCGGCATGAGTTTCGTGACGAGATAGACCGGCGAATCACCCAGCACCACGGTCTTGCCGTTGCCGCCTTCGTGAAGCTTCGTGCCGACGAGGTTGTAAGCATCGACGTCGCGGGGGATCTTGAGCATCCACACATGCTCGTGATGTCCATCGGCAGGCGACCATGCCACGAGGACGGCCTTGTTGCCGCATTGGAAGGCGTAGCCGTAGATGGAATCGGTGGGCAGGCCCTTGAGCAGGGCGGGCTTGTCGAGGGGAGCGACGTACCTGAATCCCGGGTCAAACAGGTGCGACAGGAACGCAAGGGCCGGATAGGCTTTTTGCGGTGTTCCGCCGGGGCCGAGTAGGGCGTTGCCGAGGTCGCGCATGCCGTCGTTCACCTCGCCGGAACTGCCCATGTGGTAGAAGATCCGTTCCACTCCGTGGGAGAACATGATGATCGCGTGGCGGATGGTCTGGTCGGCGGCCATCTTCTCGCTCTCCATCGCAAAAGGCGCGTTCGGCTCGATCCACGGTTCGCGCGGCTTGTCGTCCTCGGCGTAGTAGCCGGCTTCTGTGACCCAGATCGGCTTTCGGCCTGTCGGCGAATAGTCCATGAGTGAAAGAAGCTCGTCCATCTGCGGGATGAAATCCTCGGGCCGGTCCTCGAAAAAGCCGTAGGGGTGGATGTTCAGGATGTCGATGAGCCCGAGGCCGCCAGCGCGGATGAAATGTGGGGCGCGGTGCAGCACCTCCAGCGAGTATCCGCCGACGAGCTTCGCGGATGGGTCCGCCTCGCGCACCGCGCTCGAGGCGATTTTCAGGAGATCCACGTAGGACTGTGCGTCGTAGGTGAAACCCGGCAGCCCGCGATAAGGCGCGGGCAGAGCGGTGCTGGTCGTAGGCTCGTTGAGAAATTCATAGTAGCCGACGCGACCCCGGTAGCGCGTCGCGGTCGTCCGGATATAGTTTGCGAGGTCGGCTTTGTCCTTCGGCGCGGCGGCGAGCCAGGCCCACTCGGGGGTAGCGCGCCAGATTTTAGGGGGCAGTGTGTACTCGGGAGGCAGCGAGCTGGCCCATTTCGCGGACGCGAATGCGGGTAGCAGGGCGAAGATCTTCCAGTTTGCCTCCTCCAGCCGGGACACCTGCCGGTCTGCTTCCTCCCAGCGAAACGGCCCGGGCTTCGGCTGCACCTCCTGCCAGTCGAGCGACCATTCACGAGCCCAGAACACGCCGGCACGACGGAATTGATCGAGGAGGTCGCGGTTGGTCGGGGCGTGATTCAGCCCGAACAGGGTTTCGGGCCGGCGGTATTCGTGAATTAGCGCCAGCGGGAAACGCGCTTCCTGTCGAAGGTCGGTCGACGTCGCGACCGCTGTCGCGCGGTAGTAGCCAGGACCAGGCAGCGACAGGGGCACCGTGACGACGGACTGTTTGCCGACAGGCGCATTGAAACGTTGGTGAATCGCGGGCATGGGCTGGTCGAAATAGTCTGTGAGCGTGATGTCCACGTCGATGTCCGCACCTTTGGCCGAACGGTTGACGGTCGTGAGGCGCAGACCCGGAGGTTCACCGACCGTGAAGACGTTGCCGAAGCGGCCGGACTCGATAGCCACCTCGATCGGGGCGCGGGGCTCGTAGGCGGACGCCTGCGCGCCCTTCTCGAACTGCACGGCGTCGATCCACACGCGGGCGCTCGCGCCGGGCTGTCGGCGCAGGTCGGGGCCGAGGCCGACACAGACGCTCATCGAAGTGGCCTTGAAGGTGAAGGCATGGCGTTCCCAGCGTTCGGAAAGCACAACGGCGTGTTCGGTATTGGCCGGGTGCGGGTCGGGCGCTGGGTCGCCGCCAAAACGCATGACGAGACGTGCTGGCACGCCGAGGCGGTCGGCCTTGAAATAGGCGGAGAGCGTGTAGATTTCCCCCGGCACCACGTCGATCCAGCCCAGGTTCACGGCGAGCGGAGCTTCCTGCACGACGGTGGCGGCGGGCCAGCAGTCGAAATGAGTGACCGGCGTGAGGCCAGGGCCCATGGCCACCTCGAGGCTGCGCTCACCCTCGTATTTTTCGGCGGTGGTGACCGTACCGAAAAGCGAGGAGAGGTCACCGCCCCAGCCGGTCGTCTCCCCAAGGCTCGACCATCCTGCGCCGCCGAGTTCGAAGCCGCTGTTCGGCACCAGGTTCAGGGCATCGGTGGCCGGCAACCTCGGCTGCCAGCGCACGCGAATCTCGGCGGGATTGGTACCAGCGGTGGAGGAAGCGAGCCCGATGGCGGATCCGAGGCAGGCAAAAATAAGAACGCGAATGCGCCGGGCGCGGCGGGACGGCATGGTCGAGTTCATGGCGGCTAAGAAAGGAGAAACCGCCAAGCCGCGCCGACGGATGCGGCAGGCGGAGGAGTACGGAAGGTGACTCCGGCGCGCGGATGCGCCGGGACGGGAAGGTCAGCGTGCGGCTTTCGCGACAGTAGCTCCATCAAGGACGTCGGTGTAGGGGTTAATCATGAACCATCTGGCGTTGTCCTGACCAATCGAGTGTACTCGAATCTTCACCGGTTGGCCTGCAGCAAGCACCTCGCCTGGTACTGAGAGGTAGAAAAGTCCCGTCAATTCGGACCATGAAGTCTGGCTGAGCACGGGAACGAAGCTCATGGTAAAGCGAGTGTCTTGGCTTTGCCAGGTTGTCGCCTGCCTTGTGACATCAAAGTTGAGAATTTTTTGGTCATTCACCCAAAGTCCGAACCCCATATTGTCTGCTTTGCTGTCGATGAACGCCGTGCCGCCGGCGAAAACAAAAGTCGTGCGAGCTGCAGTGGGTGCGGGTGCGGTTTCCCAAGTGAGTTCGTGCAGGGCTTCCTCCTGGCGAATGCGCAAGCCGACAGCGCTGGATTCGCGATAGCTCAGACTATGAACCGTCTCACCCTTGTGCTTCAGCGTGCGGGCATAGCCCGACACTAGAGCACCTTGTGCAAACGGCGATTTTGCGACAGCGTCGCGGAGTGTGGCGAGAGGTAGCGAATGACGTGGATGGGGCAGACTTTGCGCCCGAGTGAGGAGCTGTGCAAGCAGCCACGGACCTTCCGGGCCGCCGTGACGGAGCGCGTTGTCAAAATTGAGACCGCTGACAATCCAGGAGCCCTTGCCGACGCCGACTTCGAATAGTAGCGATTTGTTACGCCAGATGTAGTCGAAGTCCAGTTCGCGGGTGAAGGCCGTTGGCGCGCTGTGTACGTTCAGCGCACGAATCAGAACGTCGGGCTGAGCTGGAAAGTCGTCAAGGATTACGGTCTGAGCGCCCTGAAGCAGATTGAACCAGCCGGCATCGCACCAGCCGTCTGGTGCGATAGCCTTCGTTATGGGTGAGTCATAGACAACAGTGCCTGCATTGCTGTCGCCCTGAAACACTCCAAGCCACCAAGCTGTTTTCCAGGTGGTGACGTCGGTTGGGAAGATATTTGTCGGCGAAAGCAAAACCACACTGCTTCCACGTTCAGCGGCGTCGATCAGGCGAGAATCGGGCTGGCGCGCCACATATACTGCCGGCGACGGAAGGGTCTCGTCGAACGGGATTGGGTGTGGATCAAACGCCTTCAGCATGGGAATGAGGTCGGTGCTGGCATACAGCGGTACGCGTGTTTCCAATGTTGGGGCGCGAGCTGGGTATACCCAGGCATCCCACTGGTTGGTGTAAGTTGCGCTTCCGGCCTTCAATACGAGTTCGATCTGTATCTTTTCGGGAATGATCGGATCGGGCAGAATAAACTCAAGCGCACCGATAGGAATGATCTGCCCCTGTGCAATCTCGCCGACGGAACGGCTGCCTTGCTTAATGACATTCTTGCCGTCGGCTATCCGCCAAGTGAGCAATGCATCATTGAGCACGCCTGGAGAGTAGTTCGAAACAGAAAGTTGGAGGCGGGCCCTTTCGTTGCCACGATAGTTCAACTCCAGCCCGTCTTGGAGGAGCACGACCGGACCGTTGATCTGTCGAACCTGCTCCGGCGTTATTGAGTTCGGACGGCGATGAACGTCAAGCAGACCATTGGAACCGGGATACCATGGTTGCAACAGCCACCAGTGGTATCCGGAAATCTTTGAATTCTTCCGGAGAGCTTCGAGATTCAACTTGTGACAGAGGTAGTAGAGCTTCTCAGATTGCAACGACCAGTTAGCCGTTTCGCCCAGAAGTCCCGCCTTAGCAATCTTGTCGCGTGCGACCGTCAGCCAGAATGGTTTGAAGGGCGTCCCGTCGTAGAGAGGGATTGAGTCGAGACGGGGGAAGGAGACGAAATTTCCTTCCTCGTGGGTGATGATGGGTTTGAGCGGAGTGCCGGTACTGAATTTTTGTGGATTCTCGAGCGGCGTCGTGAGTATCCCGAACATCACGGTATAGAAATCCATCGTTGCACGATCCCTAGTGCCGTCGATGAAACCCGCAGGGAAGATGCCGTCGGAGTCGATAACTGGGCGCGTGGGATCGAGTCGCTTTGCGAGATTGTAGAGCTCCGGGGCAAGGTCGACGCCAGACCATAGTTCGTTGCCGATGCACCAATCGAAGATTGAGGGGTGGTTGCGATAGCGGACTATTGCACCTTCCCATTCGCGGCTGTAAAGGTTGCGTGCCGCGCCCTTTGCACGGTTGTAGTAGCGCATGTAGGCGATGGGCAGCTCCGGTGAAACAAACATGCCGATCTCGTCGCATGCTTCATAGTATTCCGGTGGCAGGAAATGACTGTGGTGTCGGACGAAGTTGAAGCCATAACTCTTTGCGACCTTGAGCCGTTCGATGTAGAATAATTTGTCAGAAGGAGGCGCAATCGTCTCTGGATAGACCCCATCGTCACCGTAGCCGTTGAGATAGTACTTGGCACCGTTGACGTAGAAGTCGGTGCCACGAATTTCGATGCTCCGCATCCCGAAGCGCGCTTCGACGGCATCAACAGCCATTTGATCTCTGAGCAACGTCAGACGGGCGTGGTGTAATTGGGGCGTTTCCGGCGTCCACCGAGGGGCACCTGGTAGATCCGCCAGGATTTCGATGCGATTGTCGTTCAGGGCCCGTGCCATTGGAAGTTCGCGCTCAGCCACTTTGCGACCACTCGGATCAAACACCTCGAGCCGCACCGCATCCATTCCGAAGGAGGTGCCACGGAGTTGGGCTGACACAAGACAGCGCTCGGCTGCCAGTTGTGGTTGTACGAACATTTCGTCAAGCCAAGATGCGCTGCGACGCTCAAGGTCGACGTGTCCCCAGATTCCGCCCCAGAAACTGAAGAGGTGATCGGGAATATCAATGCATCCCATGAGCGGATCTACGTCTGCTTGTTGCTCCGAATTGACACGCAGGGTTATTTCCGCGGATTGACCTGATTCCAGACACGGAGTGACATCGAATTCGAACTGAGAAACGTAGCCGAGGTGGTATCCCACTTGAAATCCGTTTACCCACACCCGCACGTCGCGATACACTCCGCCAAACTTCAGGAAATAACGTTGGTCTTTGGTGCCATTGGGCACACGGATGGTTCGCTTGTACCAGCCCACACCGATGTAATTGTGCCGCATCTTGGCAGTCTCGGGACCGTAGCCTTGAGCATCCCAAGCTCCGGGAACATTGATGGAGTTGGGCAGTTTCTTCCCCGCTACGTACCACTGCTCTTTCTCTCCAACCTTCTCGGGATCCAATTGGAACGACCATTCGCCATCTAGAGAAATAGTGTGGCGGAGGGGGGCGGCAGCGTTGCTAGTGGCGCAGGCCAGTAACGATAAGAACAGCAAGACAAGGTTCTTGGACAGCATCATATGGGTTACATTCCGGATTGGATCGTGCGTGAATTGGAAACTGGGTGATTTTTCAGGAGAGGATCGTCCGAGACAGGGGGCAAACGATAGCGCCCTAATCATGTCGAATTGCCGAGTGGTTGGCTACGCCTATGCACTCAAATGCTGGCATTATTGGCGCAGGGGTCGCCAATGCTTTCTGCTAAGCGCGTATGAATTTTTCTGAGACAAATCGTAGTACACAATAAGGAGTAAGGTACGCGAGTCATTGAGTCATTGCATGGTCAATGTCGCGACAACGCTCTTGGTCCATGGACCGAATAGATCACTCGTCCATTGATCTGGACCGTCGTGTGTTCTTACAAGTTACTGCCATTGCTGTGGGTATCCTTGGCGGCTCTGACGCGAGCCGTGGCTAGCACCAGATGAGATCATAGTGGCAACGATTGAGCGGTCAGGTGGAGCGGCTCGCGTAGGATTCTGGCAACGTGACGGGTATCACCCCGCACGGATGCAATGTTTGCTTTGATCGTCCCAACCCTGAGAAAACCATGAAACTGGACACAACACGGCGTTGGGTTCCATTTTGGGCCGTACTCGCGTTTTGCGCCGCTGCCATTCCTGGTCTGGCGCAGGTGACGGACTCCTCTTCACGAACGGAAATCGGCCCGACAGTGGGCACCATCAGGCTGCCTGAAGAAGGGCACCTCACCGAAAAGGACGTTAAACCTGGTGCCGTCATTCTGCGCTACGCGGCGACCGCACCCTGCACGCTCAGTGGTTTCCATGTGCGGCTGGCCAACGGCCTTGGCCCGACCCAAGAGCCTGTGGTCGCTGCCCTCCGGATCCGGGGAGAACGGCAGGCTGAACGCGCCACGATCCCGATTTTTCCGTTTCCGCTCAACCTGCACACCCGAACGAACGGCCACACCCGGCCGCCACTCGATGTCGGTCAGGAATACCAGACCGCCCTGGCCCATCCAGTGGCTCTGGCCCCAGGCGATACGGTTTCGGTGGAGATTGTTTCTGCTGGTCGGTCGGGTGGCGGTGTGGCCGCGGGACTCCAACTGCAAGGCTCATGGCCGCTTGCAGACTTGCCACGGCCCTTTCGCGCCGCGCGCGCAGCGGGGCCCGTCAGCCGTGTGTCATGGTCGGCCCGCGAGGTGATCTGTTCGGGCAACCAACGAAAGTTCGACCCACTGTGCGCCCCGCAGAACAATTCCGGCGTCGTGGCTGACGAGGATGGCACCCTTTACCAGTTCACGTCGTATTATTCGGTGGACGAGCAATACGGCGGCGGCCGTGAAGGGTCTTATGCCCGCATCTACGGCCATCGGAAACGCCCTGATGGCGCGTGGGAAAACACCGGGTTGGTCGTTGATCCGACCACCGCGGGGCTGACCTATGCCGGGGATCCATTCGCTTTCCGCGATTTGGACGGCACGCCCCATCTGGCTTACACCACGGCGGACGGCACCAACGGCTTCGTCGACTGGAAGCACATCGATGGGAGAATCCTGCGTTCGAGCACCAGGAGCTTCGCCGGTCCCTGGCAAGCTGCGCACACGCTTTATGCCGGACTGCCGCGCATGGAGGGCAGCGATGGCCGGATGATCGGAATTCGCATCTATCCCCGCGCGGCCACCCGGGATTATGTGCTGCTCTGGCAGCATGGCCAGCGCGACATCACGGTTCGCGGGCTGATCCTGCCGGACCTGCGGACTACACTCGATCACGAGCAGATCGCGGCCGCGCCGGTCCTGGTCCGGAATCAGGAGGAAGGCGGCGGCGGTTTCCAGCGCGACGGCAAGGGTTATCTTTCCACGTGGCAGATTCCCTCGATCAACGATCCCACAGGGGTGCAGCGGCTCTACGAATTCGATCTCGCCGACCCGCTGAATCCCGGCAGGTGGCACGTTGTGCCGGGGTCCTGGGGCTACAACGACGGCACGAATCCGATCGAAGACGGCGGCGCAACCGCCGACTCCTGGTCGCTCTCCTTGATCGGCGACGATCTCTGGGCGACGCTCGTGGTCTGGAGTGTGAGCCGCCAGAAAAACTCCGTTCTCACCTGCCATGTTCCCTGGGAGCGCCGGCAGGGCGACACCTTCCGTTTCGGCGGAACCAAGGTCGCGCGGTTCAGTGAGATCAACCCGGTCGTGGAGTACGCGATCGGTCGGCAAGGCAGCCTCGCCTTGGATTTCACGAGCTGGGGCGACCAGTCGCATGCTTACCTCCTGCTGGCCCCGGCCGACCGTTCCGGTCGAGAAGGCGCCTTCGGCCTGGAGCTTTCGGATCATGGAGCCCGGCTCGTTTCTTGTCCTCCCGGCGCACCGATGAAGCCATTGACTTCGATCGGCGGACCGCACTGGCGCGCTGGCCGCACTTTCCGGCTCAAGTTGCGCCGAGATGGCGATGCGCTCGCGGCTTGGGTGGACCGACAGTTCGTCGGAAGGGTGAGGCTCTCCGAGCCTGCGGATCTCGACCTACTGGAAGAACCGCAGCGATTCAAGCTTCACGGCACCGGCGGCGGACTCTACGCCATCGAGAATGCTGTGCTGGTCGACGGCCCCGAGACGGAGTCAATGGATGCACTGCCGACGGTTCCCATCGATTAACGCTATCCCCATGTTTGGTCCGCCTTCACTTCACCCTTCAACTGCCTCTGCCAGGCCGTTGCTGGCATTGTCGCAGGCGCGGTGCCGTTCGTTGGCAGGCGTGCTCAGTATCCTGATCTGTGTTGCGGCCTTCCAGGTTGCGGCAAGCGGTGCCCCGCCGTTCTGGACCACGACGAGCCGACTCCTGAGCCTCGGTGAGTCGATTGAGTTCCGATTTCACCTGCCGCCCGGCGCGGACACCGGTCAGCTTCGCATTTACCCGCGCTATCTCGAACAGGCGGACCCCGGCGAGGCTTTTCAGGCGGGGGGCGACCTGCGGTGGCTGGCCCGGCTTCCGTCCGAACCGGCGCAGCTCATCCGGGAAGGCTCCTCCGCCGTCTTTCGCTACCGGCCGGAACAGACCGGGAACTATCTCGCGGAATGGCGGACGGGAAACGAAGTGCAGTACCGCTATTTCGCGGTGATCGATGAGACCTACATCGTACTGTCCTTTTCCACGTTCGGCAGCCTGACCCCGGAGCCGACGCTTCACGCCACGGGCATCCCGCTGGATTACCGTCTGCCGCTGGAGCAATTCAACCCCGACAATCCCACGGGCCGGAACCTGCTCGGTTACAACCGGAGCTTCGGCGACCTCGTCGTGCCGCACCTGCCCGACCTGCCGGGCGCCACGCACGAGGAACTCGTGCGAGTATACGGGGAGGCCTTGTCCAAGGCCCGCGCGTTCCTGCCCGATCCGCTCGACCATCGCGCCGTCCGCGTGGAGATGCGGCACAACGAGGACCCAGGTTACCCGCGCGCTTTCGCGGCCCTTGGGATCAACGACCACTGCGGCCTCGTGGAGGCCAACTGCATGCCGTGGCTCGGCATGCCGGAATTTCCTTATTATTCTTCGCCCGAGGACAGTCGGCGCATACGTCAGGGCGTCGGTGGCGAGGTCGTGGCCCACCAGTGGGATTTCTGCGGATCGTTCCATTTCCTCGGACCGGTGGACTGGCACTACAGCGCCGCTGAGGGCCGCTTCGAGCGCACGGTCGAGTGCCTGGAGGACGGCCTGGATGAGCTGCGCAATCTGGCGAAGATGAATCGCCGTCCGGCGATCGTGACTCCACTCTACGGAGGCACCGACCGAGCGTGGGGCGACAATCCCAACCCGATCTTTTATGCCGGAGACCACGAGGCCGCCATGCTCGCCTATGTCGGGCGTTACCAGCGGCTGCTCGCCTTCGAGCTCACCAAGCGGTACAAGCTGGCTTTCACCCGAAGCCTCGACTTCGTGGATTATTTCCGCCGCCACTACCCGGCGACGCCGCGCACCGTGTATTCCAGCCGGACCCGGCACCAGCTTTACGATGCCTGGTGGACCCATGGCTCGTTGAATCACTACGGCGTGCTTTCCTCGTCGGCCCGGATCCCGTGGAGTACCCGGCTCTCCACTGTGCAGCAGTTGCGCGAGACCCCGGTTGCGTCTGCTACCGCTCAGAGCCTGCCCTTCAAGGATCCGCTTTCGTGCGAGTTCATCCTCATCGAGGAGCAGCGGCGGCAAGTGCGCTTCGAGCGCGAGAGCCCCAACCCGGTCTGGTGGTTCGATTACACCCGGACCGAGCGCACCGAAAAAGGCAGCGTCCTCCACCGGACCGTCCTCCCTGACGTCCAGGTTCGCCGGACCCAGCGATACGACGCATCCACCGGACTCACGCTCATCCTGGACATGAAGACCGAGGCCACTTTCCCCGGATACGCTCTCGCGTTGTGGAACGTGCCGATTGCCTGCGATACCTCTCCCGCGGATATCGATACCGGCGGCCTGCCTTACACCCTGGTCGGGAACACCGCGGGCGAAACCCACCTGGTGGTGGAATTCGACCTGAAGCCCGGCGCGGTCGTGAAAATCCTCCTGCGCAAGCCGCTGGCCACGCGTTGGGATTTGTAATCCTAATCCTGTTTCCGCATGATCTTCCGCTCTCTGCCGTATTCTATCGTCCGCTGCCGTCCGCAGGCTGTGCCCATACGGCACCATAGTTCATTTACCGTCCGGACAGTTGTCGGACTGTGGTTCTTCGGCCTTATATGCGGGGTTGGCTGGTGCTACGATTACTCGGAGCCTATGCGTTGCGTGCAAGCTCTGCCGATCGGATATCCCGAGTCACCCTTCGTCCTTCGCTTTACTCCAGAGGAGCTAAAGGCCCAGCCCGTCTGGAGCACTAAGATCGAGGCCATTGTAATTGCCAAGGACGCGTCGGCTCCAATCCGAACCGGGGTTGGGGCGCTGCGCTCCTCACTGACTCAACTGGGTTTGGGTGATGTCGCCGTGGTGGAGCTGGATCCCCGACAACAGACGCTGCCGGCGACGCTCAAGGGAGGAACGGCAATTGTATTGGGTGAAGCTGGACGGTTTGCAGCTGTCGACGCCCTAATCAAACTAGCCGGGTTGCAAGTGACGGATGAGGCCCTCAACGGAGACGGCTTTGTAATCAAGCCGGTTAGGCAGGATGGACGGGAGTTCATACTCATCACTTCGCCCGTCGCCCGGGGGGTGCTCTACGGAGCCTATGAGTTGGAGGAGCGGAGTAGCCGAAGTGGCGTGCCCAGAATCGACCAGAACTTCGTGCCTAGCATCCGTTATCGCGGCTGGCCGATGATGGTTTTTGTCGACGAACCCCCCGACGTGATCGGGCGCTGGCGTCTGAACATGTCGATGGCCACCGACTGGGGTGGGGGATCGACCAAGGAACTACTTCGTTACCGGGAATTCCCCGAATTGGGCGGGGAAAAGCGTGGGGAACAGATTCTCGGGCAACAGAGGAGGCTGCATGCGAAATACGCCAATGCCATCAAGCAAGGCGCGATGCCGGCGATCACCTGGAATCCCCTGAGTTTCAATTTCGCTCCGGGCAGGGAGGCGACGCAGGCTTATCGGGAAGCCATCTCCCGGGCGCATCCGGGGATCCTGGCGGAACCGTTTGGGGACCATCTGGCCCATGAGCTGGGCAACGATCGCAGGAACCTTTGTCCCTCCCATCCGGCCACGCGCCGGTTCGTTGAGAGCGCGGTGAAGGAGTTTGTCGAGACGTTTCCCGAGATCGAGATACTCCACTTCATGCTTTCCGACGTGGGCGGCGAGTTGGTCTGCGGCTGCGATCGGTGCAAGGAATACCCCTACCTGCAGCGGATCACCGATTTTGCGGAATTGATCATCCGGACCGCGCGTGCGGTAAAACCCACGATTCGGTTCATGACCTGCCCGGCCGCCCTGCAGCATTTCATCCCGATCCATCATCCGGAATTCCACGGCGACATGGTGGCGGTGCTTAAGGAGCTCAAGCAAAGGCTCGGCCCAGAGGTGGAAGCGTTCTTCCTGTCGATGGGTTCGCCTCCGGGGGGCGATTGCCAGTCGTGGCTGGCCCCGGACAGCGCGATTCTGGGCCAGGGGGTGCCGATCATTTTTTTCTTCCAGCATTACGAGGCGGACGGACCGGGGATCGCCTCGCCGATCTCGTCAATCCTCAGTCACCTGAGCTGGTCACTGCCCATCCATTTGCAGACCCTAAAGAGATATGCCCGAAGCGGAATGATCGGCGGGATGCTACAGGGAGCGGGTGTCGAGGTTGGTTGTTGGCATCCGGACTTGGACGGCAACCGGTACATGCAGAACTGGTGCCGGGCCAAGTATGGACCTTCAGCAGGTCGAAAGGTATTTCAATCCCTCGAAGGTACTCACAAGATCACTGAAGCATTTTATCTGGAAACCAAGCCCGACTGCATCGAAAGCGTGGACTTTTTCCGTTGGGGCGAATATCTCAAACCATGGGCGACCGACATGTCCGTCTTGAAACGGGCGGGGCTGTCGGAAGAGGAGGTCGCAGGTGTCGCCCGGTGGATCACCCTTGCGTTCACAATGCCTCAGGCTCCTCAGCCGAAGGACCTGTGCCTCGTAAATTCGATCACACAGCTGTCTTGGCTGAAACGTTTTTCGATCGCAGAGGAGATCGCCATCGCGGACCGATCCGCGCAGCTTCTGGCCGAGGCGGCGATTGAGGCGCCCGGCGAGGCCGAGATTCAGCACCTGCATGAGCTGGCCATCGCCACCCAGGCGCTGGTGCGGCTGCACAGAGATTATCATCAGGCACTGGTGTATGCGAGCACCGCTAGGAATACCGTCGATCCTGATCTGCGGCGGGATCAGGTCGTGTTGGCACGCCGACATCTAACATTCGCGATCGAACAGGTAGTGAATTATCGGAATCACTTTCTGCCGCTCGTTCGAAATCAGAATCCTGCCCTCTGGAGCCTCCATCTCAACGCACCACGAAAATACCTTGGTAACATTCTGGCGATTGTGCGCGAGGCTGTTTACCTATTTGGCCGGGAATTTGGTGATGAGAGCCTTCTGAAGTACATGGATCGACAAATTTTGGTGGTACGATCCGATTGAATCGATTAAGGGTTCAAGGTCAGCGATGTTTGCATCCGACGTGCCCTCTGCGCCGGATGGCCGGATTTCCGAGGTCCCCATGAGCTGAATATCCTTCGCAAAGCCAACGGAGAGGTTGACAACCGCACATCTCAGCGAGTCAACGCCGTTCCGTTTCTCATGTAGTCTCCTCTTGGGATCCCATGTTAAGGTAAGCGGTCCTTCTTTACAGCGGTAGGATTGTCGGGTTGGGCGTCGACAGAAAATTCAATGATGGCGTGCTTGTCAGGCGCAATGAGTGCGTTGAGTACTTCAAATTTCAGCGAGACGCGCGGAAGTTTTTGGAGTAGATTGAACTGGAGGGGTATGTTGCCATGTGCGGGCAGGATGAAGGTGCCGGTCTGGTTATGCATTCTGTAACCGCTGACGTTGCACAGGATAAAGTTCGCATCAGTCGAGTTCGTGAGCCTAACGTTGAGCACGGTGGTCTTGGGTAGAAAGGAGAATGTACTGGTTTCCCACTCGTAGCCCTCGCTCTTTACAGCAATCGAAGCATGCAGTAGTGGAAGGAGGTTGTCGTGACGGCCAATGAGGCTATTCTTCCACCAGACAGCTGTGCGCCGGGCGAGAAGCGCCTCCTTGAGCGAGGCCTCGGTCTTTTCCTTCGCGAAAACAAAGGTTATCGGCCGATGCGACGACTCCTCTCCGGGGTAGATCCATTCAATTGGGGCGTGGATGTCGGAGCAGCCGAGGATCGCAAGATTGCGATCAAGGGCGATCTGCAGGGATTCGGTCGAGTATTCGTTGCTGTTTGCAACCTCAATGCCTTGGATGAGATTGTCGTCTAGCAAGCGCTTGTGCAGCGGGGTGACCCGCGCGATACCGTCCGGCGTCTGCCGCAGCCAACTTGGGTGATTCCAAGTGACGAACGCTCCTTGGCGCCGTGCTTCCTTCAGTACCTCAAACGCATCTTCCTGCTTCAGCTTATTGGCGTCCTGGAGGAAGAGTGCGTTGAGATGTCCCGGCTCGTCCTTTTCAGGGGGCATTCGACGTGTGATCTCGGCGCCCCGAACCACAATCAAAGGGCGACCCTCGACGGCCTTGACAGCAATGTCGTAGCTTCGGTTTTGATCCGGAAACGGAACGTCCGCACGGTGCGGGTTCCATTCAAGATGATCCGTAATCGCGATGGCGTCGAGGCCCTCGCGGACTGCCTCCTCGACGCGCATGTTCGGCCACACCTTTCCGTCCGAGAATATCGTGTGGATGTGGAAGTCGCATTTGAGTGTGCAGTAGCCCGGGACGTCGGGAAACCTGATTCGGCGGTCACCGAAAGTTGGATACGGATCGATTGCCGCGGGAAGGCCTGAGGTCAGGACGAGCAACGCAAAGAGAAGGACGGGCAAGGACGATTCATTCATGGGCTAAGGAAGGAATGTATTGGATCAGCATGAACGAAATACATCTAGGAAGATGAATTGCCTTGCGAGACAGGCCGGTGTTTCACCTTTCCTACGGCTCAATCAGGCGGGCTCCACCAGTGTATCGATTTAGGACATCCGTGTTGAGCATAACACCGAGACCGGGTCCGGAGGGAACAGGGAGCATTCCGTCATCATCCAGTTTCCACCCTCCTATGGTAATCTCGTCAATGAAGGGCGAACCGGTCAGGTATTCAACCAGATCGGTGCCGGGAATGGCGGAGGCGAGGTGGAGGTCAGCCGCAAGTCCGACGGCTGTATTCCAGCCGTGGGGAATGAAACGGATGCCATGATCCTCAGCGGCTCTTGCAATCCGCAGCTCCTCGCTTAGTCCGCCTACCTTGGTCACGTCCGGCTGGATGATGTCAAAGGCCCTGCGTTCAATCCACGGCTGAAAGGACTGCCGACGGGTCAGCACCTCTCCGCCGGATATCGGTACTGGTGAATGTTCCCGCAACCTCACGAAGTCTTCGAGTGCATCCGGGACGAGCGCTTCCTCGAACCAGTGAACGTCGTAGTCAGCAAGCATCCTGGCCGTATTGAGCGCCCACTTGTAGCCGTTGCTCCAGTAGGCGTCGCTTCCACCGGCATCAACCATCAGGCGCGATTCCGTACCCACCGCTTTCCGTGCCGCCGCGACCATTTCCCGATCCAGCTTTGCACTGCGTCGACCGAAGGGACCCCAACCAATCTTGAATGCCCGGAAGCCCTGTGCCTTCACTGCCAGGAGTGCATCCTGGAGTCTCCCCGGTTCGTCCATCAACAGCGACGCATACGGTTGGACCCGTTCACGATAACGTCCGCCCAGCAATCGACCAACGGGCTGGCCGACAGCCTGGCCGAGGAGGTCCCATAGGGCGATGTCAATGCCACTGATCGCATGCGTGATCGAACCCCCGCGCCCAAGCCAGAAGGTATGCTGGTGCAGCTTCTCGCTGACGCGTTCTGGCTCCAGCGCGTTCTCGCCGAGACAAAGCGGTTCAAGCACAGCTAGAGCCGCGCGCACAAGTGCCTCGCTGGTAAACACGCTCCCCAGTCCCACGGCGCCCTCTTCGGTATGGACGGCAACCAGCGTGTGGACGCAGTCGTCAGGCCGAAGCTCTTTGCTCCAGCCTCCCTCGGGTGTGGCGCCTCGCAGGCCGGCACATCTGATTTCACGGATTTTCATGCAAGTGTGGGAATCGATCAACGGTAGTGATGCGATCGTCGGAAGAATGTAACTTCCGGTTTGAACGGCACGACCGGATCAAGAGGAAAAATGGGACGCGGGCAGCGCGTATGTCCGAGGCTCCGCAGGTTGGCGCTGGTGGACCCAGGGGCGTCAATATTGATCATGCGCGAGCACCATGCCTCATACATCCGATGCTGGCAGTGAGGCGACTTGATCACTACGGCGTCGAAGTTCTTCGGGTCCTGCCCGTGCGAGTAGAAAAACGTTCGATCATAAAGATGCACAGGGCGTGTGCCCACCACGAAGGTGATATTGTCGGCTTCGAGCACCGCTGTCGGCCCGGCATACCAATGTCCGCCAAAGGACTCACTGATCATGTGCCCGTCCGCGAGCAGGCGAACCTTCACCGGAAGCACAAGCGGCTGGAATCGTGCGGCATCAATCGTACCGCCAAGAGGAATCTCGAATTGTGCACCCACACCAGCGGCAAATGCGCATTTCACCGCAGGAGCATCAACCAAGGGTGCAAGCAACCGGCCGCGATAACCGGCATCCAGCAGGCAACGCACGATTGCATTGCTGTCCCCGGAAGCCCCCGAACTCGTGGCATCCGCGGCATCCACCAATCCCAGTGTCCCTCCTTGATGGCCAAGTACGAGTCCAGGTAGATCTGCGAGGCTTACCAGCGGCACTTGCATCCGCTCATGGTTGGACCAAAAAAGCTTCGCGCTCGCCAGCGCTGCCTCCTTTGCCGCCTCGGGATCATTGTCAGACACGGCAAAACTGCAAGACTGCAACGCCGGGACATCCGTGAACGGATTCCCGATGAACATCCCTGCGGATAATCCGCGCGGGCTTTGCTCAAATTGTTGGGCCAATCGGATGTTGCGGCCGAAAAGTCCTGTTTCGGTGATCAATTCGTCTCCCCTTACCAATGCGGGAATGGCAACCTTGGCTGTGACCGGGCGCACGCCTTCCCGCAGGATGCGCAGAAGCAACCGCGCGGCTCGCTGGCCCGTCTCATGGAAGTCGACGTGGGGATAGGTGTGAAAGGCAACCAGCGCATCGCTGTGCTCCAGCATCCGGTCTGTCAGGATGCCATGCAGGTCCAAGGAAACGACGATCGGGATCTCTTCGCCCAGAATCTTTCTTGCTTCCGCCAGAAGATAACCCTCCGGGTCACCTTCTGCCTCACTCGCCATTGCGCCGTGCATGCAGAAGTAAACCCCATCCACCTGTGGAGCGGCACGCAATGCCGCGAGAAACTCGTCGGCGATGCGTAGCCAGTCCGGAGTCGCGAGCACTCCGCCACACGTGCGCAACAGGGCGCTATAGGTCGGCACGGATTCAATGTCTGCCACGGCCTCCAGAACACTGAGCGCCCCGGCGATCTCGTACCTAACAGTTCGATGATATTCCAGGACTTCTCCGCCACGACGGATCGTGAAATCCTCGTAGCTCGTGGGCTTGGGGTTGAAGGTGGAAACCTCCAACTTGCATTCGGCTATCAGAATCCTGGTCATGATCTTGGGAGAATCTCAATGCACGCGTGCGTAGTCGGGCGGGAAAAGGTAACGAATCCCAAGGATGAGCAGCAAAGCGCCGCCGAGATAGACAAAAGCGGTCAGCGTCAGCAGCCTCTCCATGCCTACGGTGCGCTTCCAGAGTCCACCCACCAGAGGCGCAAGGCCCGAAAGCAGACTGCCGCAGAAATTCAGCACGCCGACTGCCGAAGCGCGCGTATCGGCCGGCACAACTTCGAATGCGGCCGGGAAAATGTTGCCCATCAGAAATCCGCTGAAGAGTCCGAATCCTGCCGCACCGACGCAGGTGACTGTGAGGGTTGCGGAATTGCCAAGGACATGGAGGCAGGGAGCACAGAGGACGAGCGTTGCGACCAGCAGCCAGAAGCGGGAGCTTCGCGTGATTGCGTAGAGCCAATCTGCCAGATAGCCGCCGCTGAGCATGCCCACAAGCGTCGCACCCTGTAGATAAGCCGTGGCCGTGAAGGCCGCTCCTGCCAGATCAAGATTGAATTTTTCGTGCAGAAAATTCGGCAGCCAACTGTAGATCAGCCAGAGGCCGAAAAGGAACATCGGGAAAACGACACAAAGCAGCACGTAGGTGGGAACCCGGACAAGTGAAGCAATCGCCAGCTTGGCGCCGGCGGGCTTGGTTTCCACCTGCGTATTTTCATCGACCCTTCGAAGGAACAGAAAGAAGGGTACGGCATAGAACAGACCTGCCACCCCAAGAGCGTAGAAGGCCTCGCGCCAGCGGCCCTGCTGGGCCATCCAGCCACCAAACCAGGCGCCACCCACGGTGCCAAAGATCTGCGCGGTGGTCAGCAAGGCTATCGCCCGCGAGCGCTTTTCTGGAGCATGGGCATTTGCCGTAAGGGAAATTGCCGCCGGCATGTAGAGCGCTTCGGAAATCCCCATCAACGCACGCAGAGCCAGCAGCGCAAATGCCGTGCCCACGAGTCCGGTTGCAAAGGTCACGATACTCCACACGGACAGGCTGAGAACCACCAACAGTCTCTTGGAGAAACGATCCGCCAGCTGTCCGGCAATGGGACATCCAATGCCGTAGACCCAGAGGAAAAGTGATCCCGTAAGGCCGAGCTGCGTATCCGAAAGCGCCAGATTCGCCTTCAGGGCCGGAAACATGGCGAAGATTGCCTGCCGGTCGCAGTAGTTGAGGAAGTAGGCTCCCCACATGAACGCGACAAGCACAGTGGCTGAATGGCTGATAGACAAAGGAGTGTGAGAGGGGCGCGCTGGTTCCACGGCGTGACAGGAGAGCTGTTAGTGGCGCACGTGGGTGGATGCGTCCCACTCGCGCCACCGGGCGGCGAGCTGCGCGACGCGGTCGGGATGGTCTGCTGCGAGGTTTGTCGTCTCTGTGCCGTCCGCCGCGAGGTCGAACAACTCCCAAGGGCCAGCATCGCCGGCTCCGACGATCTTCCAATCGCCTAGCCTTAAGACCCGGTGAAATGGCACACGCCACGCTAGGAATTCAGGCGCGGGCCTGCCCGCGCCGCGGAACACGGGCGCCAGACTGCGTCCATCCGGATGCAACGGAAAACGACCATCGAATTCTGAAGGATATCGGCCGTCGGCCAGATCGAGAAACGTAGGAAGAAGATCGATGACGTGGCCGACGTCGTCCACGAAGATCCCTGGATGGGCGATGCCGGCCGGCCAACGCACAATTAATGGAGTGCGAATGCCACCCTCGTAGCCAGTCAGCTTCATGTCGCGAAAGGGCGTGTTGCTTACCATGGCCCACGCGGGGCCGTAGGAAAAGAAGGTATCTGCCGGTCCCGGCAGATTGTCTGGTCCGCTTCCAGGTCGCACGGGGCGACCGTTTGGCCGCCAGGTAAGGTTGATATCCGCGCCTGGAGCGAATCCGAACATGGCATTCACAGGCACCATGCCTCCATCATGTGCAGCGCCGTTGTCAGAAAGGAAAAGTACTAGAGTATTTTCGCGTTCACCCATTTCGTCGATGGCCGCCAAGATTCTTCCGGTACTGCGGTCAATGGACGCGACCTGCGCAGCGTAAATCGCCATGCGCTCCGCCTGCCAGTTTGGCGCTGGAGCTTCAACCCATATCGGCAGACCAGGCAGCCGGGGCGACAACGGCCAGCTCGAGGGCAGTAAACCGAGCGCACGCTGCTTTTCACGCCGGGCCTCGCGCCAGTCGTCCCAGCCCCGGGCGCGATAGCGCGCGCGATGCGGCGCGATGTCTGTTTCGCGGGCGTGCAGTGGCCAGTGTGGGGCGATGTGGGCAAAATAGAGCAGGAAAGGAGCCCGCTTTCCGGGCGGATGTGAGGCGATCTCACGCAGAAAATCGAGTGCATGGTTCGTTAGCGCCTCGGTCAAATAGAAGTCTTCGGGTAGGTTCACACGCTGGTCATTTAAGTAGTAGGGATTGTGGGCCACTTCTTCGTAGTAGCTGATGATGCCCCCAGTGATCGGGCCGAAGTAGCGATTGAAGCCGCGGCGGAAAGGTAGATCTGGATCCTGCCACTTGCCGACCATCATGGTATGATAGCCTTTTCCCTTGAGTAATTCGGCGAACGTCACGCAGCGTGTATAATCCGTGGCTTGGTTCCAGTGTGTTCCGCTGTGACCGATCCGCTGGGAATAGAGTCCGGTGAGAAGAGACGCACGGGAAGGCCCGCAAACGGAGTTGTTATAGAATTGGGTGAAGCGAAGGCCCTCCGCAGCAAGTCGGTCCAGATTGGGCGTGGGAATTTCGCCTCCATAGCAGCCGATATCGGACCAACCCAGATCGTCGGCAAGAATGAGAACGATGTTTGGTTGGCTTGCTTCGGCCGCGAAAACCGTACCTATTAGACACGGGGCGGCCAGGGATAGAAGTAGCCTTTGAAAGGTGAGCCAACGGTGTTTCATGCGACGGGGAAACGCAGGCGGGATGGTACCTCGAGCCATTATGCCGGGAGCCGAACTATACGGCTACGCTTAAGCACTCAATCTCTGGCATTATTGTCCCAGCCTACAAAGAAAGAAACGGACGCCGAATGCGGTGCTTCTTCTGAACTACCCTCTGGGAAACCTCACCCAGCGTGCACCGCGCTTCGAAGACTTCACCACGGTTTCGATAAAGATCATTCCATCTATGCCATCGTCGATCGTTGGAATGTCCAGATCTTGGGGTTGTTCTTTTCCTTCGATCTCAGCTGTGATCGCTCGAAAGGCCTCGCTATAGATATTGCCGAATGCCTCGAGATAGCCTTCGGGATGACCTGGCGGTATGCGCGTGAAGCTTGCTGCCTTGGGATCCAAGTAGGCATTGCCGTGACGCCAGATCTCGCGCGGTCGGTCGGGATATTTCACAATGAGGTCCCCTGGGTATTCCTGGTGCCATTCCAAGGATGCCTTGTCACCATACACTCGGATATTGAAAGCACTTTCATCGCCGATACAAATCTGCGAAGCCATGAGTACTCCCTTCGCACCTCCATGGAAGCGGAGGAGAATGTTGCCATCGTCGTCGAGTTGACGACCTGGGACAAAAGCGGTGAGATCTGCGCAAAGTTCCTTGATGCGCAGGTCAGTGATGTATCGTGCGAGGTTCTCGGCATGCGTGCCGATGTCGCCCATACTTCCCGCTGCGCCGCTGCGTTTTGGGTCGGTACGCCATGCTGCCTGCTTCTGACCGCTCGACTCAAGCTTGGTGGCAAGCCATCCCTGCGGGTATTCCACGACGACCTTGCGAATTTTCCCGAGCTTGCCGGAACGGACAAGAGCACGGGCCTGTTTCACCATGGCTGTGCCTGTGTAGTTGTGAGTAAGCACGAAGACTTTGCCACTTCGGCGCACGATCGTGCGCAGGCGACGCGCTTCTGCGAGATTGAAGGTGACTGGCTTGTCACAAATAACATTAAAGCCAGACTCCAGGAACAACTTGGCGGGCGTGAAGTGCTCATGGTTGGGCGTTACGATCACGACGAAATCAAGGCGACGGTTTGCTGGCTGTATCGCTTCGGCTTCGACCATCTCGCGGTAGCTCCCGTAGACCCGGTCAGATGGCAGGAAAAGGTCGGCTCCGGAAGCGTATGAGCGGGCAGCAACACTTGAGAATGAGCCAGCAACCAGTTCGGCCTTACCATCCATGAGGGCTGCGATGCGGTGCACGGCGCCAATAAATGCGCCGCGTCCGCCGCCTATCATGCCAAAACGAAGTTTTCGCTTCATGGTCGAATGTGATCAGCGCCGGTGAAGGGTACCCGATACTGGTTTTCCTGTTCAAGCAGTGCTCTTGGTGCCGAGGAGGTGTTGAACGGTATAGAGTTCGAGGCCCTCATAGTCGCGCGCCTCGCGGTATGCGGCGACCCGCTTGCGATCATACGAGCGTGCCTTTTCGACCAGATCCAAGAATATCTGACGTGTGTTGCTCAAATGCTTGACCACGGGGAAGCCAGATTGCGTGCGCATGGCCTTGACGTCTAGGCCGACAAACTCACCACGGCGGCCGTAGTCATTGTCTTCAAGAACGAGAACCTGGTTAAACGCCGCGCGCAGGTTCACGGATCCGAAGCTCTTGTCTTGATCGTATTTGAGGCCGTTTTGATCGTTTAGGTGGACGCTTCCGAGCTTGTCGTGTGCGAGTGCGAATGCCATTTCGTCACCGGGGTCGAGATTGGCCAATATGGCGTGTGCACTTTCGATAACGGTCTTGACCCGCTTATGATCGTCAGACGCGTAGGCAAGTGAGATCGCATGCCCTGTTGTCGGAACAAAAGCGAGATCGGTTGGTTCGTTCGGTTTTGGTTCGATCCAGATTTCGATCTCCTTGTCATAGTCGAGGACGCGATTTACCACCTCAAGCAGCCGTTGATAGGCGAGCTTCACATCTTTCGCCTCGCGGATGTAGGTGCCTTCACGCGCCAGCCAGAAAACGATAGCTTTCGTACCAACCGAGCGGGCGATGTCGACGGCTTGCAGCGTTCGATCGAGTGCATATTTCCGGTCGTTCGCTGAATTTGACGTGTAACCACCATCTATCGTCTGCCCAGCAAACCATAGTCGTGGTGCCACGAATTCAGCCACGAGTCCCTGATTGTCGAGAGCCTTCTTTACTTCGGAAGCCTTGACGAGAGCTTGGGTCACATTGACCTCTGCCAAATTCGGCACAACATCGTCGTCGTGAAACTGGATCCCTTCGAAGCCCATTGGCCGGTAAAGGGCGAATTTGGATTCGTGGTCGTACGCCTTGCGGGTCGTGGGCCCAAATGGATCTGCGCCTTCACTGATGTTCCAAGGGCCGAACGAAAAGCGATAGTTGGTCTTATTACTCATAGAAAGTTCCGAGTGGAAATGGAGCCATTCTAATGATTCGCAACAAAGGCTCGCTACGCCTAAACACTCAATCGTTGGCATTGTCGTCTCAATACTCAGGTGATTGCCAAAGGGTTAGGTGTCGGCAACGAACCTGAGGTATGGCTATCCCGCGTTCGATATCCCAGATCAGGCCGGGGCCAAACGACCTCGTCGTTGAGTATGATCAGTGATCAGAAGGCGCGTTTAGGATAGAGGAGTACTGTTGATTGCGAAACTCACTCGGACTGATGCCAAATTCCCGGCGGAATAGCCGATTGAAGAAGGACAGTTGGTTGAAACCGTGGTCGAGAGCTATGTTGCCAACCTGGTTGGTCGTGTCGCGCAGTGCTCTGCAGACCGCCTGCAACCGGACCTGATTGAGGAATGTTGAAAAGGACTTTCCTGCATGATGCCTGAATTGTCGGGCAAAGGTTGCGCGGCTCATGCTGGTCAATCGAAGGAGGTCCTGCAGGCTCACTGTCTCGCGATAGTGGGCCAAAATATAGCTCACGGCTTGCCGCACGGCCTCCTGATGCTCTTCGGTGCCGTCGAGGGAGAATGGGCGCAAAGAGAGAGGTCGAATGTCTTGTGGAGGTGCTTCGGCCAGCCCATCCAGGATTTGAAAGAATAGAGCAAGCCGGGCCAGGCCGCTAAGGCTCGGCAATTCCTCTATACGGCGCCGGGCAATATCCGAGGTCTTGCCCTGTATGTGAAGTCCTCTGCGGGCAGATTCCGTTAGTTTTCGCAGCGGCGCTGCCTCGCCGAATCCCCAAATCCCATGCTCAAGCGGAAAATCCCACTGGATCGACAGACCCGAGGACACTCCTCGTTGATGCCAATAGTGCGGCACATTTGCTCCTATGAGCACCAAGTCGCCAGAGTCGAACAATTCGATATGATCGGCGATGAAACGCGTGCCTGCACCCCGCTGAATGAGCGTGAGTTCAGTGGCGCGATGATAGTGCCAGTGATCTCCTTGTCCGTGCAACGGAGTGGCCTGCCCCGGGCCGTGCACAACTTCGACCCGGTTGACGCTGCGATTCCACCGCAGGAGGCGTAGCGTATTGCCTGCGGCAAATTGAATGTCTTCCCGTTGCGAAGGCATGTGATCGCGAGATCGGTTAACGGTCTATTTCCAGGAAGCAAGTGCAGATTAAAGCTCGAGGTCCGAGGCTTGCGGATCTACGTTTCGAATGCTGGTCTTCGGCCAATGAGTCAAGAGTGCCAAAGTTTGAGCGTTGAAGCGTAGCGCTGAACCATCAGGACGTGTGATCATCCAGAGGGTTTTTTCCATCGGCTTATCCATGCCTTCCGTCGTCATCATTTCCGCTACGCGAACTCCACTTGGGGCGTTTCAAGGTTCGTACTTGTCCGTTCCAGTAGCCCGCCTTGGAGCGGCGGTCATCAAAGGAGTTCTTGAGAGTGCACGACTTGCTTCTGGCGAGATCACGGATGTGCTATTAGGCAATGTGCTTCAAGCAGGACAGGGGCAGGCCCCCGCCCGGCAGGCATCGATTTTTGCCGGGCTTTCCCAGTCGGTTAGGGCTGTCACAATTAACAAGGTCTGCGGTTCGGGTCTTCAGGCACTGATGCAGGCTTCACATGCTCTTCACTCGAACATGGGTTCCTTCTATATTGCTGGGGGCATGGAAAACATGTCGCAGGCCCCCTTCTTGCTGCCCAAGGCGCGTGAGGGATACCGCATGGGACACCAGCAGGTCGTGGATTCGATGGTAATGGACGGCCTGTGGGACCCCTACAACAATCAACATATGGGGGCATGCGCTGAACAATGCGCATCAAAGTTCGCGATTTCCAGGGAGCAGCAGGATGCGTTTTCTGTTGAAAGTTTCAGGCGGGCCAATGCTGCGCAAGCGGATGGTCTCTTGGCGGAGGAAATCACGCCCTTTGAGATTGTGGGGGCGAAGGGACAGACAACCCGCATTGAGCATGATGAGGGTCCGGGCAGGGTAAAATATGATAGGATACCTATGCTTCGGCCTTCGTTCAAAGAAGGTGGCACCATTACAGCCGCCAATGCTTCAAGCTTGAACGATGGCGCTGCCGCGTTGTTGGTGAGCACGGAAGAGGCCGCTCGTGCCCGAGGACTGATACCACTTGCGCGGATAGTTTCCTTTGGCGCCCATGCGAACGATCCGCTTTGGTTTACGACGGCGCCAGTCCATGCGGCCAGGCAGGCACTCAAACTTGCCGGTTGGTCGGTGGCCGATGTTGACCTTTGGGAGGTCAATGAAGCGTTCGCAGTTGTACCCCTTGCATTCATGAGGGAAATGGAAGTCTCCCACGAATGTCTCAATGTGCGAGGCGGCGCCATCGCCCTTGGTCACCCCCTCGGGGCCAGCGGAGCCCGCATTGTGGTGACCCTCATCTCGGCCCTGCGAGAACGGCACCTCAAGCGCGGCCTTGCCGCCATCTGCATCGGCGGCGGAGAAGGTCTTGCCGTGTGTATCGAGTTGCTTTGATGGAGTCGTGCCTGTGATTTCCGCCAGGTGTTCAAGATTCGCTACCCACACAAATGAACAAAGTTTTCCTCAACGCGAAAGAAGCTCTGCATGGCATGCTCCACGACAACCTCATCGTTGCCGCCGGCGGCTTTGGGCTGTGCGGCATTCCGGAAAATCTGATTGCTGCCCTTAAAGACAGTGGAGTCAAGGGCCTGACGATCATTGGAAATAACGCCGGGGTTGATGATTTCGGCATGGGGCTGCTGCTGGCGACCCGTCAGGTCCGCAAGGTGATGGCGTCGTATGTGGGCGAGAACCGCGAGTTCGAGCGCCAGGTGCTTTCCGGTGAACTCGAACTGGAGCTCATCCCTCAGGGCACGTTGGCTGAGCGTTTGCGCGCCGGCGGCGCAGGAATTCCGGGATTCTACACCCGCACCGCCTTTGGCACGAAACTGGCCGAAGGGCGGGAGACAAAGGTGTTCGACGGCAAGGAGTATGTCCTCGAAAGAGGTATTCGGGCGGACGTTTCGCTCATCAAGGCATGGAAGGGCGACCATTCCGGAAATCTCATCTTTCGCAAGACCGCGAGAAACTTCAATCCGATGATTGCGACCTGTGCCCAGGTCTGCGTTGCCGAGGTGGAGGAACTGGTGGATACAGGCGATCTGGATCCCGATCAAATCCATGTTCCCGGGATCTTCGTAGACCGGATTATACGGGGCGAAAAATACGAAAAGCGCGTGGAATTCCGCTCAGTGCGCGGTAGTTCTGTGGCGAAAAAAGAATCGCCGGTGCGTGAGATGATGGCGCGCCGGGCCGCGCGCGAGTTGCAGGATGGATTCTACGTTAACCTTGGCATCGGCATCCCCACCTTGGTAGCCAACTTCATCCCACCGGGCATCAATGTGACGCTGCATTCCGAGAATGGGCTGCTGGGCGTCGGCCCGTTTCCGCCTGAGGATCAGGTCGACCCCGATCTGATCAACGCAGGTAAACAAACGATTTCGACAATTCCGGGATCGGCCTTCTTTTCAAGCGCCGACTCGTTCGCGATGATCCGGGGCGGCCACATTGACCTGTCCATCCTTGGTGCACTGGAGGTGTCCGAGAACGGCGACATCGCAAACTGGATGGTGCCTGGAAAAATGGTGAAGGGCCCCGGGGGTGCGATGGATCTGGTCGCAGGGGTGAAGCGTGTGATTGCGGTCATGGAACATTCGGCAAAGGACGGCAGCCCGAAGATCCTGCGCCGATGTGCCCTGCCGTTGACCGGCAAAGGAGTACTCAGTCTGATCATCACCGATCTCGCAGTGTTCGAGGTCAAGCCGGGTGGCGGGCTCCTGCTCATTGAGTTGCACCCTGGAGTCGAGCTTGAAACGGTGCGCCGACAGACGGAAGCACCCTTTGAGGTCGCCTTGCGTTGAGTGTCACCCGAGGAGTTGAAAATGCTAAAGGGAAAAACGGCTCTGGTCACAGGATCTACCAGTGGCATCGGCCTCGGCATTGCGCGGGCTTTGGCGCGAGAGGGGGCCGGAGTGATGCTACACGGACTTGGTGATTCTGCCATTATTGCTGATCTTGCGCGTTCATTAGCAGATGAGTGCGGAATTCCTGTGGCGACGCATGATGCAGATGTCAGTAGGCCAAACGAGGTGGCGCGACTTGTGGCAGATACCGAACATCAGTTGGGTTCGGTCGACATTCTCGTCAACAATGCGGGTATCCAATTTGTCTCTCCGGTGGAGGAGTTTCCCTTAGAGCGTTGGAGTGCGATCCAGGACGTAGTGCTCAAGGCGAGCTTCGAGGCAATCCGTTCGGCGCTTCCCGGGATGAAGCGCAAGGGATGGGGAAGAATCATCAATATTTGCTCTGCGCACGGTCTTGTTGCGTCCCCGTTCAAGAGCGCGTATGTATCCGCCAAACACGGCCAAGTGGGGCTAACGAAGAGCGTTGCATTGGAAATGGCGGAATGCTCGATAACCTGCAATGCGGTGTGTCCTGGCTATGTGTGCACGCCACTGGTAGAAGCACAGATCGAAAATCAGGCCAAGGTTCATGGACTTCCGCGCGAACGAGTGATTCGTGACGTGATCCTCGCTTCGCAGCCCACCCGCCGATTTGTAGAGGTTGACGAAGTGGCCGCGTTGGTTGTTTTTCTTTGCGGAGAATCCGCACGTTCCATCACTGGTGCTGCGATCCCGATCGACGGTGGATGGACAGCGCGTTGAGCCCGCGAGGCAATTGTGATTCAAAGACGTTCGTGGGACAATGCGTCCGCATGATGAAAATTTTAATAGTGGGTGAGCGAAAAGTAGCAGTGATTGAGCCGTCAGGCGTAGCCGACATGCACCGATACTGGCATACTTGCTCACGTTAGCGATGGTCGAGGAAATTATCAACTCCGCCCCCGCTGTTAAACCCAATCATAAATCGCCCACCCCTGCATATGCACGAGATCTGTATTCCAGCCGAAATGGTGGAAGCCAGAAGTCGACTTCGGCATTAACGCCGGAGAGGACCAAGCTAATCTCAGTCATCACTACCCTAACTCAAATGAATGCAGTAAAGATTCCCAAAGCATTGCGCCAACTCGCTGTTGCTGCAATTATCGCGTTTGCCTCCGCGTTTCCACGTCTTGGAGCGCAATCGACTCCCGCACCGCTCGAATCGGATCGTGACAAACCTCGGGATGCTGAGGCGGAGGAGGTCATCACTCTCTCCCCTTTTAGCGTGTCCGGTGAGGCTGAGGAAGGCTATCAAGCAAAGACGACTCTGGCCGGTACACGTATTCGAGCCAAGGTCGAGGACATCGGTTCTGCCCTGCAAATTGTTACCTCACAGTTTCTGAAGGATACCGGCGCAACGGATACCCAAAGTCTGCTTACCCTTACGACTGGCACGGAGGTAGGAGGTCTCTACGGTAACTTTGGTGGCAACGGCGCGGGTCAGACGGTTTATGAGTGGGGTACCTTGGCGCGCCCAGATCTCAATACTCGAATTCGCGGACTTACCGCGGCAGACAATACGCGAGAGTTCGAGTCCTCCGACATTCCGTGGGATGCATATAACGTCGATACGGTTGAAATCCAGCGAGGCGCCAATTCCATTCTCTTTGGCTTGGGCAGCCCGGCAGGGCTAATCAATGCCAGCCTCAAACAGGCAAATCTGCGAAAGAACGGAGGTTCGCTTGCAGGTCGCTTCGGCAAGCATGGGAGCTATCGCATTACCTTGGATGCAAATCACGCGCTGCTGAAGGATGAGTTGGCACTGAGGGTCGATTTGCTGAAGGACTACACGTACTTTCAGCAGAAGCCTTCCTTCTCGGATGACAAGAGGCTTTATGGCGCGCTGCGTTATGATCCGAAATTCCTCAACAATGAGTCGGTCACGACGTCGCTGCGTCTCAGCTTTGAATCCGGTAAGGTCAAGGCACGGAATCCCTATACGATGCCACCGGTAGACAAGATCACCCCATGGTTTACGGACCTCGGAAAACGAACCTACAACTTCAACTATGCCAACTACTATTTCCCAGATGTGGCCAATTCTGGCCCGATGGTGTCGACAAGTCCTAACTATCAGCCTTGGCTGACCGGTCTTTATCAGGGAAGCTACGCAATTTTCCCGGATCCCAGTTCCGGTGCACAAAGTGGCCCATTCCGGGCTCCTGGCATGGGCTATGTTGGCCAGCAGTATGGCTTGGCGCCGAACGGCACAATCGACAAGAGTATCCAGGGTTTGCCAACGAACGGCTTGCTCGTAATAACGCAGCGGCAATTGGCTGCTGCGGCGGCGAAGCTGCCATTTGCCAGTGCCTATAAGAATTCAAGCCTGACCGATCCGTCAATCTTTGACTTTTATCACAAGAGCATCTCTGGCCCTGAGCCGCTGACGAGACAGGAGTTCGACGCCATCAATCTCCACTTGAGTCAGACTTACTTTGGGAATCGGTTAGGTGTCGAACTCGCTTACGACAAGCAGGACCATTATCTGAACAACTACAATCCCTACAACGGCACCGATGGTGCTATAACGGTGGATGTAAACACCGTCCTGGGTGACGGTACGCCCAATCCAAATGTCGGTCGGCCTTATATTACCACTGCCTCCTACTACGGCGCTTCCGATGCCGGCAGCCGACGTGAATCTAAACGTGCGACTGCATTTGCCGAATTCCGTGCCACAGACGTCTTGAGGGAATCTTGGCTCACCAAAATCATTGGTCGCCATACTTTGACCGGGGTTTACAACGAAACGGATTACAGAAGTAATTCACGGAGTGCAGCGAGTTCCGCCTTTTCTCCTCTTGGAGCCACAGCGGATCCCGATGCGCTAATTGGCACGGCGTTAGATCCATACCGTTGGTTCCAAGCGGTGAGCTATCTTGGGCCCAGCTTGGCGAATGCCTCTTCTGCGCAGGGCTCCAATCTCGATGCTGTTACGGTCGGTCAGCGACCATCTTCAACGGCGCCGCTTAGGGTATTCAATTCCAGGTGGAAGCCGCCGACAAATCCCTCTGCGACAGGCTACGTGAACCCAGCTGCGGTCTGGTATGATCCGTTCCGTCGAACCAACTCAACGGAGTCCGAAAATCCGGCGAATTACGTTGGTTGGGTCAATCTTCCGGTGGATACACTCTACTCTGAATCCGACTGGGATTCTCTTATCACAAGTTCGATCAAGCGCTTGAGTGCCTTGGATTCTAAGATTCTTGTCTATCAAGGATCCATGTTTGGCGGCAACGTCATACCCATCTTCGGTTGGCGCAAGGACACATCCAAATCGTACTCGAAGACCCAGCCGACTACGAGTTATGGTACTGTCAACGAACAGGATCCCACCTTTGTCCTCCCAGACAAGCCATTTAACACAGTGACCGGACAAACCCGGAGCTATAGTTTGGTTGTCCATACACCCATGTTTCTCCGCCGGTACTTACCGACTGGCATGAATGTGAGCCTGTTTGGGAATAAGTCCAAGAACTTTGTGCCCGCATCCAGCCGCGTGGATATCATGAATGTGCCGCTTGCCCCTCCATCGGGTGAAACAAAGGACTATGGTGTTATGGTTTCGGCTCTGAATGGCCGCGTGTCGTTCAAGGTTACCAAATTCGAATCCCTATCCAGCAACTCCGGCTATAATGTAGCCAATGCTTGGCTTGCGGGCAGTCTTGTAGTCCGCACCTGGGTATCGGCAAAACGGTTCGAGGCAGGGCTCACTGGAAATCCCCTGTATGCCGGATCCAGTTATAACTACGGCACGAACGTCAATGGTGTTTTTACGCAGACGGCACAGGATATTGCCGACCAGAAGGCTGCAGTGCAGGCGACATTGAGTTCGCCCTTCATCACCAATCCTGCATTCTGGGAAGCTTGGAAAATGCCGATCGGCAGCCAGGCTGGAATGTCTGATTATCGTTGGCAGAACAACTACAATGAGCCGTGGACAGCGGGACTTGGCGGATTCTTGCCCGACGGTATGACTGCCACAAGTGATAATCTATCAGAAGGCTATGAGTTTGAGCTCTACATCAAACCGACAGATAACTGGGACATCACGCTCAATGCGTCAAAGACAACCGCTGTACAAACAAACATTGGCGGTGCGAGTACTCGGGCATTCCTGGAGGCCCAAAATGACTTCTTTACCAGTGCTGGAGGCAGGTTGCTCCGCAGGTCGGGTACGAGCACGACGACCTGGAAGGAGCAGTGGGATTCAAGTGTGTGGGGTCCTTGGTCCCTTAGTCAGTTGCTCAACGGTACAAATAACGCCGAACTTCGCCCTTGGAGGTTCAACCTCATTACGAGCTATCGCTTTACTCAAGGCCGCCTCAACGGTTTCAACGTCGGAGGAGCTTACCAGTGGCAGGACAAGATTGCGATTGGATATCCATCGGTCTACGCCACTATCGCTGGAATCAAGTCCGAAACCTTTGATGTCGAACATCCTTACTGGGGCCCGAGCGATACTAATGTCAATCTCTGGATTGGCTATGGGAAGAAGGTCGCTAGAAATCTCAACTGGCGCATTCAGTTGAATGTCGATAACGCCTTCGGCAAGAACAAGCTGATCCCGATCAACACGCAACCCGATGGCACGCCTGCGGCCTACCGCATCAAGGTAGGATCCACTTGGTCAGTCACCAACACATTGGAGTTTTGATCGCTGACAGTTCCTTCGTTTGCCGGCAGCGCGCCTTCGGCTGCCGGCAACTTCTTTGTCGGATTCCGCAAGATTTCCGGCTGGTCGCGAGCTGATCCACCCTTAGGGGTGGAATATCTTAAGATCGCACTTTGTCATTTTTCCCCAGTCCTGCTCTCTTACATTCATGAACATCCTCGCCGTCGCAGCCCACCCCGATGATATCGAGATTTTCTGCGCCGGCACTCTTGCCAAATATTCCCGTCAGGGGCACAGGATATTCCACGCCTGCTTCACCAGTGGCAACATGGGCGACTTACACGCAAGGCCTGCGGACCTTGCTGCGACCCGCCATGCCGAAGCGCAGGCTGGCGCCGCCGTAATTGGGGCAAAGTTGATCTGGGGTGCCATAGATGACGAATGTGTCTATCCCAACGAGGCCCAGCGCAATCTCATGATCGATATCCTTCGGGAGGCCGATCCTGACATCATCATTACTCACAGTCCTGACGATTATCATCCCGACCACCGGTACGTCGGTCGGCTTGTTTTTGACGCCTATCACCAAAAGGGTCTCCCTAATATTCCCGGGCCGAAACTGCCACCTTGTCGATTCGGCCTTAGTCAGGTATTCTACATGGATCATCCGAGCGGAATCAATTTTCAGCCCCAGGAATACGTCGACATTACAGAAGTTATCGAAATCAAGCGCGAAATGCTAGGCAAGCATGTCAGCCAACTCGCTTCGATGAAGGAGCATTCGGACGCCGACATCATGGATATGCTTGAGGTCATGGCTCGCTTTCGGGGCCTCAACTCCGGTTGCAAGTATGCCGAAGGATTTCGCCGCGAGGAAGCATTCCATAGAGTCAAGGCGTACCGCGTTCTGCCTTAAATACTGGAATCCGCACTTTTCATATTCGTATGCAATTCCAGCTTTCGACTCTCGACGTTGTTATCATCCTGGGGTCGATTCTTTTTGTCGTGGTGGTGGGGATCCTGGCTGGCCGCAAAGAGAAGCGGTCTGCGGATGATTATTTTCTCACCAAGGGTCGGCTTCCGTGGTGGATCATAGGTGCTGCATTTGTAGCCACCAGCGTGTCGAGTGAGCAGATTGTTGGTACTGCTGGTGCGGCCTTCTCGCATGGGCTCAGTATCTCGAATTGGGAGGTGTTTGCCCTGCCGTGCTACACGTTGCTCATGGTGTTCTTCATCCCAATCTATCTGAAGAACCGCATCTCGACGATGCCGGAGTTCCTGGAAAAGCGCTTCGGGCCCGCCGCCGGGCGCATCTACAGCTACACCATGCTGTTCGCGTACGTGTTCATCTTCATGCCACCCGTACTATATGGCGGTACGTTGGCACTCGCGGATCTTACCGGCTGGAATTTTCACATCATCCTCTGGGCGACCATTGCCCTGGTCGCTGCCTATACGGTGAAGGGTGGCTACATCTCAGTCATGTACACCGATGCGGTGCAATGTGCGATGCTGTTGGGTGGCGGACTACTGCTTTTTTTCATCGCGCTGAGGCATGTGCCCGGCGGTTGGACGGCCATGGAACTTGCTGCACCCGATCGTTTCCACCTGTATCGACCGCCAGACGATGCCATCGCACCGATGCTGGGGCTGCTTGCAGGTTCCATGGGCCTCTTCATTTTCTACCAGGCTACCAATCAGGTGATGATCCAACGGGTCTTGGCCGCCCGTTCGACTTGGGACGGTTTGATGGGCATTGTGTTTGCAGGATTCATCGGGTTCCTGCGACCGCTGGTTACTTGTCTCGTGGGCCTGGTCGTCTGGCACTACATCAACGTGATGAAAGCAGCGCCTGCATTGGCAACGCCCGATCACGCTTTCCCTTTCGCACTAAAGCATTTTGCGCCGGATTGGGGTTTGCGCGGCATTGTGCTTGCAGGATTTCTCGCGGCGGTAATGTCCACCGTCAGCGCGCTTGCCAACTCTACCTCCACAATCTTTTCGCTCAATATCTACCAGCCGCTCCGTCCCAATGTCAGCGACAAGGAGCTTATCCGGGTTGGCCGGACTGCATCGTGTCTGACGCTTGTGCTCGCGGGTCTGACGGTACCGCTGATCGTGAAATTTGGAGGCATTTTTCTCTATTTCCAACAGTGCGTGACGTTTCTCTCAACACCGATCATCTCGGTGATCTTCGTGGGCATCCTCTACAGGCGCGCAAACAATGCCGGCGCGCTCTTTGGCCTGCTTGGCGGCTTTGTGATACAGGGAGGCATCGTTGCACTCAACTACTATGGTGGCTGGAATCTCCATTGGTTTTACCAGGCTTTCGTCGCCGAGCTGATCATCATGGTTTCGATTGTGGTGGTTTCACTGCTCACTGATCCGCCGCCACGAGAAAAATGGGAGCCCTTCCATTGGCGGCCTTCGATCCTCGCACACTATGACGAAGGCGTTCCCCGCCCATGGTACCAGCAGTTGAAACTCTGGTTTGGCATCTATGCTATCTCGTGGGTGATTCTCTACTGGCTCTACTGGTAAGTCTAGAGAGCATCGTCTGTTGTTCTTGCTCTGCGGTAGAGCGTTGCATTTATGGTTCCGGTGCGCGAGTCTATTTCAACAGTGGTACCCGATCAATTGCCAGTGAGGTAAGCGAATTGTGCCAACGATAGAGTATCGAATTGTAGTCTGAGACGGTAGGAAATGTCGCAGTGGCACCTTCAGTAGACTGACAATTCGAGAACCCCCTCCGCCTGTTTTTCCAACTCGATGAAATACGAAATCCTCTTGCGCCTGCCGTCTACCGTCCGGATGGGTCTAGCGATTACCATATCAGCGGCTTCATTTGCATTTGCCGTCGAGGAACCAGTCCGTTTCACGCGTACCGTGCCCGAACTTGGCGGTAAGAATCTCGTGCCAAACGGCTCGTTTGAGACCGGTACAGCGGGTTGGTCTTCACTAGGTCGCGGCGCTGGAGTAGGCAATGCATGGGCACCGCTCGTCGAGAACTGGGGCAATTTCGCAACGCTTCATGGTGAAGTGCACAAGGGCGGTGCTGCGGAAGGCGAGTCATTCCTGCGTATCCCAATTGGCGGCCGGGATACACCCGTCTTCAATTTCGATTACTTCTATCCGGTAAACCACCGTGAACTCCGGCCATTGGCTTCAAGTATTGGTTGGATTGAAGTGACGCCCGGGGTCACCTATACAATATCGGCGAGCATGAGGGCGTCGCGGGATGGGTTGCGCGGAGCGATCGGCGTCTGGAATGAAGACGCAGGTAAAGGCTGGGATGGACAGCGAGCCGAGATCATTGAGCAGATTGTGTTAACGAAGGAATGGCACCGTTATAGCCGTACGTTTACACCGAAATATCGCTTCCTTTTCGTGCTGGCTGGACCCGATCTGGTCAAGGAGGTCGATGCGACGATCGACGTCGATGCGGTTCAGCTAGAGCAAGGTGGCACGGCCACAGCATTTTCGCCGCGTGCGTCGATCGAGGTGGGAGTGGTGCCGGATGCACTCGCCGGCGTATTCACAGTTGGGGAGTCTGTAGCTCTTAAAGTCGTGGCATCCAATCGCACGACAGCAGAATCACGTACGGAGATTAATTTCAAGGTGACGGATTACGCGGACGCGGCAGTCGATCTGGCTCCGGTCGTCCTTGATGTGCCAGCCGGAGGTACTGTTGAAAAATTGGTACCCTTGCCGCCAGATTGGCGAGGCTTTTATCGTGTCGCTTCAGAATGGCAGACGACTCGGTCCGTCGAGTCGAACCTGGTGCGCATCGCAATAATTCCGAGGCAGACTGCCAGTGGTTCTGTCATGGGTGTCAATCACGCGTATCCAACTTCCGAATTGATCGGCCTTGCGAAGAGGGCGGGGATTTCTTGGTACCGTGATTGGTCGCTCAAATGGCAACATATTGAACCCGCACGAGGCGATTATCATTGGGAAGTTAGCGATCCGCAGGTGGACCGCGTGACGGCGCAGGGACTTAACCTTATGGCGATGATTCCGTTTCCGTCGACCGATTGGAATTCCACGGCAGCCGATCTTGCGACCATCAAGCGATTTTCACCTCGACATGGGGGCGGCGGGCAGGGTGACGATCAGGAACTGCTCCTGCGTGCGCGTTGGGCTTGGATGCCGCAGGATCCACGGGAATTGAACGGCTTTGTGTCAGCAGCTGTGGGTCGATACCGGAAACGTATCCAAGTCTGGGAGTTCTTGAATGAAGCGCTGTTCACGCTTTATTCGCTACCGAGCGAGGAGGTACTGAAGACGAAGGAACTAAAGGGCTACACGTTTGAAGACTACTTAGCGTTGTTGCGTACGACGGTCCCGGCAATTCGTGCTGGGAATAAGCATGCTCGTATCGTGGGTGGCGGGATGTTTCCAGGTGATGTTTCAGCCCACAAAATGCTTAAGAACGGACTTCTGGACTTTTGCGATATCCTTGGTGTGCATGACTATCCCAGCGCGGGAATGCGTAATGGTCAGGAACTCCGCTTGCCGGAGGTCCTGACCAACTCCATGGACGCACTGCGCGAGACTATGGCAGCAAATGGCGGAGCGAAGCCGCTTTGGATGACGGAATTCTCCTATTTTGGCTCTGATGATCTTCCGCGCCGACCGTTTATTCCTATCCCGGGGTTGTGGTCGGAGCCACAGCTGCTAAGCGAAAAGCAGGTTGCCGACTATACGGTGCGTTACGCGACGATCTTTCTTGGGCGGGGTGGCGAGAAGATATTCCTTCATTCTGGCTGCACAGGTTCGGTCAACAAGCCGGGGACAGAGAGCTGTCTATTTGAAGATGGTGCTGTGCGCAAAGTGTTCCCGGCGCTGGCAGTGTTCAACCAATTCATGGGCTCAGCACCGCGCTATGTGGCAGACAAAAGGCTGGCTGACGGATTCGGCTTTGCGTTTGAGGCGGGTTCGCGTGCGACAATCATAGCATGGGACCCGTCCGGTAAGACCGCTGTGACCATTCCTGATGGTATTGAATGTTGGGATCTCATGGGTCGGCGACTATCGCATCTGATTGTGAGGCTGGGCAACTCGCCGGTCTATTTGCTAGGTGCCGCAGGCACAGCGAACTCATTGTTGGCGAGCCTCCGTGCCAACTGACTCGGCGAAAGCGCATGTGAAACATTCAGTTGAGCAAATAGACCTCATTCACTGCTGCTAGAAACTTCATCAAAGCATCGGCAACGAGTCGGTTGGCGAGAGGCGTAAGATGAACACCATCGCGCAGAATATATTTCTCCGGTCCGTTTTTCTTGATGAGATCGCGGAGAAAATGGTCCAGATCAAAAAGCGGACATCCCAAGCGCTTTGCCAATTGCCTCGTGCGTTCGCGGTAAAGTTCAACACAATTATCGAGGCCGCCCCATTTGTCGTAGTAGGGGTCAGAACTCGTTCCATGCCAATCGTTGATGATGGGAGGAAACGTGAGCAGGACGATGTTACCACCATGTTTCGTTACGAGGTCGTAGGTCTTGAGTATGTTTTGCTCAAATTCATCGGGACTCTTGTTGCGTAGAGGATCATGTACGGCGTCGTTGCCGCCGAACTCGACGAGGACAAGCCCAGGTAAATGGACCAGCACGTCTGATTCGATTCTGTTAAGCCCCTCTGCGGAGGTGTTGGCGTTGCCACCGGCATTGACGACTGTTAAGTCCGACCTACCAGGTATTGAAGAAAAACGAGCCGACATGATTTCGACCCAACCGGCACCCTCCGGGACCGCGTATCCCCGTGTGATTGAATCACCGAACGCCACCAGTTGCACAGGAGGGATTGCCGAACGGTAGCACCCGCCGAGAAACAGCGCGATTACGAAGGACAGAAGTATTGCCAGTGGGGGTCGAAGGCACGTCGTGCTCTTGAAGCGACCTGTTGGCGTTTCGGCTGAAATCGGAGATTTCATCGGGACGAGAGTCGCTGAGAAAAACCTACTCTTTGAGGTTGGGATCACCGATGCTATTCAGGGACCGGAGGATTGGCTATCAACATTTATGTATGGTATCGTGCTGAATCAATCGCACTGAGACCCAGTCGACTGAGCGGTCGTCGACGTACCCTATATGAATTATCTGGTCTCCTTCGGCCGAGGCATGAGCGGCAGTGAATTGATCGTACCCTTGGGATTGAAGGCATCGGACTGTGCATAGCGAATCAGACCGTCAAGAATGCAGGTGCCTTCCGGGTATCCCGAGAGCAGATCCAGACCGAAAGTCATCAGAGCTCGTCCATCCTTGATTTTCGCTTCACCCACGTAGAGGAAATAGCTGTTTAGCCCTTCGCCGACCACATACATCTCGTCCGAACGAAAACCAGTTGGAGCGGGTAACGTTAGGCCGGTTTTCAGGATGCGGAATGCGAGTGGTGACAGGTACCCATTGTGGGGAAACTCACCCAAGGCGGGATGGCTAGCAAAGGCTGTCCCCACTTGATTGCCCATCCACCACCAACCCAAGCTGACATTGGGTTTCCCGTTAGCCGAATTGATCAATAGAACACGCTTGCCTGCAGCCAGCGCGGGTTCGACATCGGCCGCGCCGATTGAGGAGATTAGAAGCGAAGCTTGTTCGTAACCCGGATCCCCAGAAGTGACCAGTCCTTCAAGAAGTGATGTTAGTTTCGGTAGGAGAGCCGGTGCAACGGCAATTCCTGTCACTCTTGGAACCGTGCGTTTGGGAAAGAGCCAGAAGTCCCACTGATTGCGGATAGCGCTGTCAACAACTGTAACTTCCAGGATCGCGTGTACAGGTTTCTTGAGGTCCGGAACCAAGAGATCGACTTGTGCCAGCGACTGAACGGAGCCGAGCTCAACGTCGCCACCAGCGCAAACCCCCTTGGACAGCACCGTGCGTCCCGTACGCAAGGTCCACGCAAGCTGGGTCTGAATCAACCGCTGCTCACCATAGTGTGATATCCAGAAGTCGGCGCGGACCCGGTCGCCAGATACCGCGATGCGGGGGCTCAGGTTGGTCTTGAGCATAAGGACGGTAGCGGCATTTACCGTCAATAGGTCCTCTGGGGTATTCCCGTTTGGCTTTGGCTCCCAGAATGCGTTAAGAAAGCCTTGGGCACTGTAGGTGTTTCCCTGTCGTACGATCACGTCGACGATGGTCCAGAAGCTATAGCCGTCACAGGTGGGATCCAAGCGGGCCGCCTCAAGGCCCTCCTTTTGGTAAAACCCCTGTAAGGAGTGCGAAGCGTCTTGGCAGGCGTAACCCCAGCGGCGATCCAAGCCCGCGGCAGCGAGAAACTGATCGTGATCTTCTTCGGGAACTGGAGGGGCCATGACACCGGAGAAACGCCTTGCCAGGCGGGGATCTTGTTTGACCGACAAATTGAGGTATTCGTGGGCGACAAACGGTGCATCGCATACAAAGCTGCCGGGCGCCCAGACGTTAATTGGCCCGTTCCTGAAATCAGAGTTTTCCTTGGTATTGAGCGTGCCATCCTGATGGAGTACCAAACGGTCAGGATCGAGTCGCTTGACCAGCCTGTAGATCTCATTTCCCAAAGGCTCGCCGAAGGTGCCCTCATTGCCCATGCAATAGGTAGCCAGCGAGACGTATCGGCGATAGTGAGTGATCAATTCTTTCAGATCTCGGATCGGATCGAAGGTAAATGCTTCCGTAGGATAGTCCCCGTAGTATGGTAGCTCAGGCTGGACGAGCATGCCTGCTTCATCGGCAGCTTCAAAAAACTCGGGCACCTCACAGTGGGTGTGCAAGCGGACATAGACAAAACCAGCTTTTCGTGCAACCTTGAGATGTTCGAGATGCTCTTCTCGGGAGGCTGGTGAGACCAGAGTCAGCGGATAGACAAAATCATCGCCGTATCCGCGGACAAAGAACGGTTTGTTGTTCAAAAAGAAACGATCGCCCCGGACTTCAAATTTGCGTACACCAAACTTCTCTACCCACCCGTGTACCGATTGCTCACCATCACATAGAGTTAGCTCTGCAAGGTAAAGTGCAGGCGAGTCGGGTGACCATGGATTGAACCGAGTAAGCGGAATGCGACAGGTAAGGTCGGTGTATTTTTGCCCGATCCCGAATTTTACTGCCACGACTCCTTCTCCGGCCGGTTCGCCCGCGTTTGTCTTAAGCGCCACGCGCAACAATGGATTCTTCAGGGAGGTGAATTCGTTTCCGAAGGCGACAGTTGCGTGAATTTCGGCTGTCTTTTGGTCGAAATCTCCACGGACCCACGCATAGTCGATCCGAGTGTCAGGAGTGGCCTCCAATTCCACGTCCCGATAGAGTCCCCCGAACTTGTGGGTACTGCTAAACAGACCTTTTCGGCTGGGTTGTGTATTGCTTACCTCGGCAACAACTTCTACTTGGCTTCCGGCTTCGACGAGATCTGTGATATCATACTTGTAAGTGCCGCAATAGTTGTCGACCCAGGCAACCTTAGTTTGGTTGACCCAAAACCACCCTTGGGAGCGCACGCCGCCGACCTTGAGCCATATGCGTTGGCCTTTCCAGCTAGGCGGAATGGTGGCCGTTTTCCGGTACCACGCATCACCCATGTAGATCCAACGCAGCGGCTTCGCGCAATTGTCCCAACGTGTGTCCCAGGCATTCCCGATGCCCGGGGTTCCGACTCCTTGGGCTTCCCAGCATCCCGGCACTTGGATCGCGCGAGATTGAGGCCAAGGTTTGGAATAAAAGGCGCGCCAGGTGGGATGACGCAAAGGCGCAATCTCCTGAGTTACAAATTCCCACTGGCCGCGGAGTGAGAGCACGGATTGCAGTCGCGACGAGACTACCGGATTTACCAAAGCTGGAAGAGCAGGCCGCCCGGCCCAAGAATCCACGCCGCCAAGTCGACTTGATTGCTCTTCAGCTCGGAGAATGCCCTCTGAGAATGCCAAAGAGAGAAGAAGAGGCAAAGCAACCGTCCGACCGAACTTGTTCAGCGCAAATCTAACGGACGCCACTGAGTACCCCGCAGTCTTGTCTTGGAACAAGCTGAAATAATTTGGAGGCGCTGAGCCGGGGTGCATGCTGGCGTTCACGTGGGCGAGTTTGCCACTTTGCTTCCCATAAAAGCTACGTTTTAACGCTCAATATTTGGCACTATCCTCTCAGAGGTTGCGGAATTGAGGAGCGTGTGGGTAGCCTGCAAGAAATTGTGAGACGGCATGTGGGCCAATTTCAAAGCCTGAGGTTCACCTTGAATCGTGTGAGCAGCGTGGTGAATCCAAGGATAAGCAGCGCGATACTCAAGCTGCGCAGGATGCCGGGCAGACCGGAGTTAAGATGAGACCCGAGCCACGTTATGCCGAAGATCGCGAGCAATGAATAAAACAGGTGCGGCATGAAATAGGCAAGCAGTGGCTGCCGACCGGCTGCACGGACGAAGCCGGCCCAAGCTCTGAAGTGTCTAATGTCGACCAACCAGAAGAGGAAGATATACAGGAGGCAGCATATTGCGGTAGACAGAAGACACCAAGCAGGAGTTTCTGCGGGTTTTGAAATGCCGAAAGGTGGTCGCAGTAGAATCCCGGCAGCGGAGATTGCGACTGCCATCCATAGAAGCTGCCGGATGCGTGCCGAAATTGTGGAATGGGCGCTGTAGTCGAACAATATGGTTCCCGAAATGATACCTGCTACCAGGATTGAAGGCAGGCCACCGATCAACCCTGCTGCAGAAAAATAGCCTCGTAGCGGATCGAGAATCTGCAATGCGCCAGTTCGGTCTCCAATATTGATTGCAGTCAGCAGGGCGAAGAGTCCGACAAGGCCAGCAAGGTTTTTCCGAAGGAGAACGTAGGCGCTTGCGCCAATGAAATAGGCAATGCCGATCGCAGTGAGAATGCCCCACCAACTGGTGCGCATCCAAGTGGGGCTACCACCGTCGCTTCCGCGAAAGACGATGGCAAGCACGAGAAGAACGAATGCACCAATGCTTCGCCTGATCAAGGGACCTGATCCACCCGCCCCGGGATTCGAGGGGGAAACTTGCCATATGAGGATCACAGAAAGGAAAAAAAGAAATTCCCAAAGTGCGGGGCTGATCGGCATCGCGGTGGGGTGAAAACGGTAGGTGTTCACCATGCCAAGCCCGATTACGACTAGCCAGAGGCTGCGCATGGCTACGTGCCGGAAAGCGCCACTCCGGCCAGCCGTGTGAAGGCGGGGTCCGATTGCGAGAGGGATGGATAGTCCGGCGCTGAACAGGAAGGCAGGGAATATCAGATCAACGAAGGTCATGCCGTCGCGTCCAGCAGGCATGTGCCGGAGCCACTCTGGCACGTTAGCGACATGACCTAGGTCTGGATCATTCATGTCATTCGCGAACAGCATGAGGAACATGGTCAGTCCGCGGAAGATGTCCACCGAGTCGAGCCGAGGCCTTGGGACTGAACTCGGGTTCATGTCGCTCATCATGGTGACTTTTCCAAGTGACATTGTCGGGAAAGTTCTTCTGGAGTAAGCGTGGCACTGACGACGTAAACGGGTGACTCCGAAAGCGGAATCCGTTCACCCTCAATTGGTGCGCCTACCACGTTGCGCCCTGTGCATCCAACCGGTAGCCTAAGTACCCACCGCTCGGCAGTCGCTTTGTCATTCGTACTCCAAATGACCAATGCGACACGACCGTTTGCGACAAACAAATAGCCCAAGACCTCGGGAACGACGGTTCCGGTGCTCGAAACAATTGACTGCCACTGGCCAGAGAAGATCGGTGCTGAACCGAGGACATTGGCCAGTCCCGACAATGCAGCGTAGGATTTTCGAGGCACGCCGCCTGGCGCGATAAAGACATTTTCGACGTCATTGAGGCCTTGATTTGCATCGCCGGTCAGAGGCTCATGCCAAAATATTTTGTCAACGCCGTGCGCCAGCATGATAGCAGAGAAGCGGACAAGATAGTCGGCGGCCAGGCGCTCACTCGCCAGTAAACGGTTAGCGGCAAAATGATTGCTGGGTGGATGCCAGGGCAGCATTGGAAATTCGTCCAAGCCGTAATAAGCCGTTTCGGTCGCCCATATCTCCTTGCGTGTGCCGTGCTGGTCCATAACCCCCCGAATGCGCAGCAAATCGACAATGAAGGATTCCGGTGTGCGTCGGTCGGCGTAAGGGTGAAGATTCAGGATATCAACATGCTCAAGTCCACCGCCTTTAATGAACTCGTCGCCGAGGAGCATCTCGGACTGGATGGAAAGCCCACCGATGACCTTGGCCTTTGGGTTGGCATTGCGGATTGCTGCTGAGGCTCCTTTCAACAGTGCGATGTAGTCGGCCACCGTGTACCCTCCTTTCCTTGGCAGGCAGAAATCAGGTACCCATAGCGGCTCATTCAGGAATTCCCAGTGATCTATTGAGGTGCGATAGCGTTTTGCCGCGTCCGCAACAAAATCGAACAACAACTCTGGATCCTTCGGTGCATAGGCTAGTCGGTGCCAAAGTGTTGGAGGTACCGATGCTGGCGCCGAAGACGCCCAATTGGTAGATGGATTGGAAGGTAGTAGACTCAGCACATTCATGCCCTGATCACGCAGGCGCTGGATTTGTGGATCGATTTTGGTGAAGGAGCGTCGACCAGGTTCAGGCTCGGCCCACTCCCAATTGGCGGACCAATCACGCACCCACGTTACTCCGGCCTTCATGATCTGTCGGATTGCTTCAGAGGTTGTTGGACCATGATTCAAGCCGAATGGAGAATTGCGGTAGGCAAACGGTTCGATAACCGCCAAGCGCAGGATTCGTGAATTTTCCCGGCCGGATAGTGTCCATGAGAAATGAGCGCTATACCATCCTGTAGGCAAGTCGAGGGACACCCTTTTCTGCGTGGTGGCTCCTTCTGGGATTCTGAGCGCGATGACGCTTTCGGGAAGTGGCTGATCCCAATAGTCGGAAAGCGTGACGTGAATCGCAATCGCCTTCGGCGTACTTGTGGAGTTGTGTGCGACCAAATCGAATGTGGTTGGTTCGTCGGCAGAGTAGATGTTGCCGTACCGACCAGTATTGAACCCTATCTCTATCGGTTCGCGCGTGGAAAAGCTGGTGGCAGCTTCACCGGTCTCGAGTTGTATCGCGTCTGCCCAGAATGTGGTGATTTCGTCAGGCATTCCACTGGTGTCCGGTCCTATGCCGACGAACACACCGGTTTCCGGGGCGACCACGGTGTAGCTATAGCGCTTCCAGTCGCTCGTGAGTTCAAATTCTTGCGAAAATGTGGATTCTGGATCGCGGGCATCGCCACTGAATTTTAGGAAGAGAACTCCCTTTGTGCCAGGTCGATCGCTTCGCATGTAGCTGGAAAGCGTGTAGGCTTGCCCGCGAACTACCTCAATCCAGCCCTGGTTAACGGCGAGTAATCGGTGATGAACAATATGCTCTGGTGGCCAGCAATCATAGAACGATTCTGGCGTTCGGCCCGGTCCGAGCTGGAGCCGGAAAGCGCGATCGCCATCGCATCCGCCAGCTTTAACGGTTTCGCCATAAAGCCCAGCTACATTTCCGCCGAAGCTGAGTTTCCTCCCCAGCGAGAGCCAGCCATCGTTGCCGCATTCGAAGGAACTGTTTGGAACGAGATTCTTTCCTCCGACTGAGGCCAATCGGGGCTGCCATCGCGGAACATCTTTCTGCCCTGATGACGCGACTTTACCCTGCAAAGAGACTTGATCGAGCCACAACTGACCTGAGGGGCTGAACGAAAACACCAGGCAGGTATTGCTGGGCGGTGGACCTGCATGCGAGAATTCAAGATGGTACGAGCGCCAGTACCCCGAGATTTCCACTGTCGCATCCAGAATGGGTTTGGCGTGGGCAGACTCTTCCTTGATTTGTACCTGCACCTTGCCGATTTGAGTTAGGTCGCAACGCGCCTGGAAGGAGAGGACATATCTCTCTCCTGCGAGTATCGGAGGAAGATTCGGTTGAAAGACCGCCGCCGTTGAGCCAGGCACGGTGCACTCGATCCTCAATGCACGCTCGCCGTCGAAGCCCGCGTCCAATCCATAGGCGCCAATGCCGGTATTTTCAGCTCGAACCCAGCCTGCTGGGAAATCGTGAACGATCTGTTCAAATGAACCGTTTTTGATCAGTTCCGTAGCGCACATCTCGATGGCGATAACCAGTAATGCGGATAACGAAGCTGAGATTGCTCTCATTGGTGGTTTCTAGGATAAATTTCAGGCTTCCGGAGCGGCGGCCACGTTAGCGACTCGTGCGATCAGAATGCTACGCCTATTTGCTCAGACTCTGGTCCGATCGTCTCATGGACGATTGCGTGATTCGCCTATCAAGCAGAATGGAAGCGGAGGCAGGGCTCGCCGCTATCAGTCCGCCAGGTAGCCCATTCAGTTCGAGTCGAATGTTCGCAGCAAGCAATCGACGACACGCTGTGCGAAGTACTGGGCGCCAATAGCAGCATATTGTCCAAGACATGAGCAGGTGGCTGAATGGGGCGGAATACTCGACCCAAGCGGGTTACCGTACCTTCGGCACTTTCCATGTTGTAACTCGCGTTCGAATGCATTCATCGAATTCCGCGAGCTTGTGGGCTTTCCTTCGAGCGATATGTTTTCAAGGATGACAGCAATGAACAATATCTCCACCGTTGCGATCCTTGGTGCTGGGACGATGGGGGCGAACATCGCGCTCAATCTTGCGGCACATGGTGCGGAAGTGCGTTTGACCGACATAGATGCCGCGCAATTGGAGCGAGGGTTATCCACTATTCGCAGAAACGCCGACTCACTTTGTGAGCATGGCCTATTGGACAGGGATGCGGATGAGGTGGTCGCTCGGGTGGCTTGCCTGCCTGCACTTGAAGAGGCTATTGCAGAGGTGGATCTGGTGATCGAAGCGGTACCGGAAGTTATCAAGATAAAAGAGTGCTTGTTTAGAAGACTCGAGCAAGCGACGGGATCGGACGTGATTCTTGCGAGCAACACCTCCACCTTTGTTCCTTCGAGATTGTGTGCAGCATTTGACCATGCCTGCACGGCGAGGCGTTTTGTAGTCATGCACTATTGGAATCCTGCCCACTTGATGCCGCTTGTTGAAGTCGTTCCGCACGAGACGACTGATCCGCGGGTACTGGACAAGGTGAGGGCATTGCTTGATCGCTGTGGCAAGCAGCCAGTCATATTGCGGAAAGAGGTCCCGGGCTTTGTGGGAAATCGGCTAGCGTTTGCGTTGCAGCGCGAGGCGATGTGGATGGTGGCTGAGGGCGTGGCGTCACCGGACGACATTGATACGGTAGCACGGGCAGGCTTTGGCCGCCGCATTCCTGTCACAGGCATTTTTGGCACAGCCGATCTAGGGGGATTGGATGTATATCGTGCCATTTGCGATCAGCTTTTCCCAAGTCTATGTAATGACCGTGAAGCACCGGATACACTCAGGCGACTTGTAGAGTCCGGCCGACTTGGCATGAAAACGGGCGAAGGCTGGAGAGAATATTCGGACCGAGAGATCAAAGTATGGCAAAGACGCCTGGCGGACAATCTAGTCCATTTTGCGCAAAACGACGGAAGATAGGCGTTGGAGTAAAGGCTTCCAAAACCCCGCTGAGTCTAACTGGCTTCGGTGGAAATACTTGAAGCAAACGCTCGATTCTCTGGTGAAAGGTCGTTTACAAGGGGGGCGGTATTTCCCTTACGATTTTGTACCATGCTCTCGCTTCGAAAACTCTTTGGCAAAGATGAGAAGTTCTATGACTTGCTTGAGGCGAGTGCGGATGAGGTGCTGGCGAGCACCAAACTTTTTTCAGCCTACCTGCAGCGGGGGAATGCCTACACGGCGTCGAGCGACCTCGATGAGTTTATTCAGAGCCGCCAGAAGAACAAGCAGATCACCAGCCAGATCACGGAGGAGCTGTGCAAGACGTTTGTGACACCCCTGGAGCGCGAGGATATCGAGGCGCTTTCACTCGCCCTTTATCGAATCCCCAAGACCGTTGAAAAGCTGGTGAGACGTATCTCGCTTTATCCGGGCAGACTTCCGCGCGAGGGTTTCATCAGACAGGCTGAACTGCTTGGTCAGGCTGCGGGAGCGGTTGCATTCATGGTCAAGCAGCTTCGCAAAGGCGCGAAACTCGAAGGCGTGCAGGAGGCCAACGAGAAGCTGAAGTATGCGGAGGGCGAGGCAGACAAGGTCATGCTGGGACTGATCCGGGAGCTTTACGTCGGGCCGACGGACGCGAAGGAGACCATGATTCTCCAGGATCTCTTCGAAATGACCGAGAAGTGCATCGACCGGTGCCGCGACGCCGGCAACGTCGTTTTCCAGATCGTCTTGAAGTACTCCTGAGCAGGCTGGTCCATGACGCTCTTCCTGGGGGTGCTTCTCGCTGCGTTGGTGTTCGAGTACATCAACGGATTTCACGATGCGGCCAACGCGATCGCGACGGTCGTGTCGACCAAGGTACTGTCCCCGCGCCAGGCGCTGGCCATGGCTGCGGTTTTTAATCTCGCGGGGGCCATGTGGGGGACCGCGGTGGCCACGACGATCGGGCGCGGGCTGGTCGACATGCATGCGCTCACGATGGTGACGGTGCTTGCGGCCCTGGTCGGCGCCATCATCTGGGGCCTCTTTACCTGGTGGCTGGGGCTGCCATCGAGTTCAAGTCACGCGCTTGTGGGCGCACTTTGCGGCGCGGCGGTGGGCACGAGCGCGGGGGACTGGCACGTGCTGCACTGGTCGGTGATCGACGCCGCGGGAAAGCATACTGGCCTGTGGCCCAAGGTGGTTCTTCCGATGGTGATATCTCCGCTGATGGGATTCATCATCGGGGCGATCATCATGTTCATGCTTTACGTCGTTTTGAAGAAGGTGCGCCCGCGTGTGATCAATCTCCTGTTTGGAAAACTGCAGCTTGTGAGCGCGTCGTGGATGGGGTTCAGTCACGGATCCAACGACGCCCAGAAGACAATGGGAATCATAGCGCTGGCGCTCTTCACGGGGACGCAGTCCGGTGCCTTTGACAACGCTCCGTTCTGGATGGAGTTCCTACGTACGCCCGAGTTCAAGGTGGAGCGTTGGGTTATGGTGCTGTGTGCGCTGACCATGGCGGCGGGGACGGCTGCTGGAGGGTGGCGCATCATCAAGACGATGGGTCACAAGATGGTGAAGCTCCAGCCCGTGCATGGTTTTGCGGCCGAGACGACGGCAGCGGTGATCATCCAGGTGGCCACGCACATCGGCGTTCCGCTTTCGACGACGCACGTGATTTCAACCTCCATCATGGGGGTGGGCGCGACCAAGCGTGCAAGCGCGGTAAAGTGGGGTGTGGTCTCGCGCATCCTCTGGGCATGGGTCCTGACGCTTCCCATTACGGCGCTCCTGGGATGGGTCGCGCAGCGGTTTCTCAGCCTTTGGATCTGATGGGCCCAATCCGCTTCCAGAGGGGAGATAAGAAAAAATCCGGCGTTTTACGACGGTGGATAGTTTTTGAGGTCGAGTTTTCTGGGAGTTTCGATCCGGTTGAACTGAAACCTTTTTATCCATGCTCGTTCATACCGTCTATTTTTGGCTCAAACCTGAACTGACCGACGCGGAGCGCGCCGATTTTCGCAGGGGCGTTGAGTCGCTGGGTACGATTCCTTCTGTCTCGGCCGTCTACGTGGGCACTCCAGCCGCCACGACGCCTCGTCCGGTCATTGATCGTTCGTACGCCGTCGCGCTTACGGTGATCTGCAAAGACGTGGCCGCGCACGACGCCTACCAGGTGGATCCGATCCACGAGAAGTTCATTGCTGCGTTCAAGACCTATTGGTCAAAAGTGCAGATCTACGACGCGCAGTAGGCAGCAGGGAGGCATTTGATACCAAACCGGTCACGACGAAGCGTGACCCTCCCGCTTGGGGTAGGCCATTCCGGCGAGGTCGGCCGTTCGCTTGCTTTCGCCTGGCTTTGTCGCCCCTGCACGCCGACGCACCAAGCCCAGGGGCGCGAGATGGGCTTGCCGTGCGGCGAGCAATTCGGTGCATATGCCGTGTTCCGAAAAAACTATGTCCAGCTTTGCCGGTGCGTGCTCACTCGCACAAGCAGCACCCGCTCTCTCTGATATTCTGATCTCGCCCTGCCTCCATGGACCAAGCCCAACTCAACTGGCTCACCAATTTCATCTGGAACATCGCCGATGATATCCTCCGCGACGTTTACGTGCGCGGCAAGTACCGCGATGTCATCCTGCCGATGACCGTCCTGCGCCGTCTCGATGCGGTGCTCGAGCCGACCAAGGCCGCCGTGCTGGAGATGAAGGCCGCCCTCGACAGGGAAGGCGTCACCAACCAGGACGACGCCCTCCGCGCCGCCTCCCGTCAGGCGTTCTACAACACCTCGCCCTTTCTGCTGCGCGACCTCAAATCCCGCGCCACCCAGCAGAAACTCAAGGACGACTTCGAGGCCTACCTCGACGGCTTCTCGCCCAATGTGCAGGACATCCTCAACAACTTCGCCTTCCGCCATCAGATCCCCAAGCTTTCCAAGGCCGACGCCCTCGGCATGCTTATCGAGAAGTTTCTCGACAAGGACATCAATCTCAGCCCTCACCCCGTCGGAGACCTGCCCGCGCTCGACAACCACAGCATGGGCACGGTGTTCGAGGAACTCGTTCGCCGCTTCAACGAGGATAACAACGAGGAAGCCGGTGAACACTGGACGCCCCGCGACGCCGTCCGGCTCATGGCCAACCTCATGTTCCTGCCCGTGGCCGACCGCATCGAGAGCGGTACGTATCTCCTCTACGACTGCGCCTGCGGCACGGGAGGCATGCTCACCGTGGCCGAGGAAACCCTCCAGCAGATCGCCAAGGCGCGCGGCAAACAGATCGCCACCCACCTCTACGGCCAGGAAATCAGCGACGAGACCTACGCCATCTGCAAGGCCGACTTGCTGCTGAAGGGCGACGGCGACGCGGCGGACAACATCGTCGGCGGCTCGGAGCACAGCACCCTGTCCAACGACGCCTTCCGCGGCCGCGAGTTTGACTTCATGCTCGCCAATCCGCCATACGGCAAGAGCTGGAAGGCCGACCTCGAACGCATGGGCGGCAAGGGCGCGATCAAAGACCCGCGTTTTGTCATCTCGCATGCCGACGACCCCGAGTATTCCCTCCTCACCCGCAGCAGCGACGGCCAGATGCTCTTCCTCGCCAACATGCTGGCGAAGATGAAGCACGACACGCCCCTCGGCAGCCGCATCGCCGAGGTCCACAACGGCTCGTCCCTATTCACCGGCGACGCCGGCCAGGGCGAGAGCAACATCCGCCGCTGGATCATCGAGAGCGACTGGCTGGAGGCCATTGTCGCCCTGCCGCTGAACCTTTTCTACAACACCGGCATCGCCACCTACGTCTGGGTGCTCTCCAATCGCAAACCCGAACACCGCCGGGGCAAGGTTCAGCTCATCGACGCTACGCAGTGGTTCCGTCCTCTGCGCAAAAACATGGGCAAGAAAAACTGCGAACTCGCCCCGGAGGACATCCAGCGCATCTGCGACACTTTCCTCGCCTTCGAGGAAACGCCGCAGTCCAAAATCTTCCCCAACGCCGCCTTCGGCTACTGGAAGGTGAAGGTCGAGCGCCCGCTGCGCCTCCACAGCCAGCTCACCCGCTCACGCATCGACACCCTGCGCTACGCCAGCGGCGACGAAGACATCCGCGCCAGGCTGCACGACGAACTCGGCGACGCCCTCTTTCAAGACTTCGCCTCCGTGCGCCAGGACCTGGAACAGCTCCTCGAAGACTGGAGCAAAGGCGACGATGACGAAGGCGAGGGCGAAACCGGTGGCGGCAAGTCCGGCCTGCCCGACAAGAAGAGAAAGAAACTGCTCGATGCCGACACCTGGCAGCGCGACGCCTCGCTCGTCGAGACCGCCACAAAACTCCGCGACGTGCTGGGCGGCGACCTCTATCCGGACCACAACGTCTTCCTCGAAAAGCTGGACGCCGCCCTGAAGAAGCTCGGCCTCAAGCCCGGCACCGCCGACCTCAAGCAAATCATCGCCGCCGTGAGCTGGCGCGACGAATCCGCCCCGCCCGTCATCAAGAAAGACCACAAGCCCGGTAAGGTGAAGCCCGACCCGCTGCACGGCCTGTTCGAACTCCCCTCTACCCCTGGGAGAGGGGCCGAAGGTGAGGGTACTCGACGCATCGTCGAGTTTGAACCCGACCCCGACCTCCGCGATTTCGAACAAATCCCGCTCCTGGAGGAAGGCGGAATCGAAGCCTTCATCCGCCGCGAAGTCCTGCCCTACACGGCGGATGCCTGGCTCGTCGAAGCCGACACCAAGATCGGCTACGAAATCAGCTTCACCCGCCACTTCTACGAACCGCCCAAGCTCCGCACCCTGGCCGAAATCAGCGCCGACATCCTCAAACTGCAGCAGGAAACCGAGGGCCTGCTCAGCGAGATCACGAAGGGGGTGCTGCCATGAACGCCTCCATACCATCGGCAGGCTAAATATGGGGCATCAATTCATCCATATCTCAGCCAGGAGAATATATGGACACCAATTGTGCTCCATGCTTACTTATACTGAGATATGAATGCACCAGCCTCCGATGCCGATTTCCGCTTCCGCGCGGGCCGTGCTATCAGCCAGCCGACGGGTTATCGTGCGTTCATTCCGGCTCCGCTCCCACCATCACCACCGGTGCAGCTGGATGCCTTGTTGCTTGGATTACTGTCCAACGCAGACAGCGCCTTGGGCCGGCTCGATGGCTCCATCCAGATTCTTCCACACCCTGACCTCTTTGTCTTCATGTATGTGCGAAAGGAAGCCGTCCTTTCCAGCCAGATCGAAGGCACTCAAAGCTCCCTGCAAGACCTCCTCTCCGCCGAGGCAAACATCCTCTCACCCGGGACTCCCAAGGATGTGGATGAAGTGGTGAACTATGTCACCGCGATGAACCACGGCCTGACTCGCCTGCACGAGCTTCCCGTCTCCGTTCGCTTGATCAAAGAAATCCATGAACGGCTTTTGAAGGGCGTCCGCGGGGCACAGCTCACGCCCGGCGACATCCGAACGTCGCAAAACTGGATCGGCCCCGGCGGATGCACGCTCAATGAAGCCACCTTCGTCCCGCCACCGCCGCACGAAGTCCCCGGGGCGCTGAGCGCATGGGAAACTTTTCTCCACTCGGAGTGCAACTTGCCCCCGCTCATCCAAATCGGGCTGGCCCACGCCCAGTTTGAAACCATCCACCCGTTTCTCGACGGCAATGGCCGCGTGGGCCGCCTGCTCATCACCTTCCTCCTCTGCCAGCGCCAAATCCTCGCCAAGCCCGTCCTCTACCTTTCGCACTTCTTCAAAAAACACCGCTCCGAGTATTACGAGCGCCTGCAAGCCACCCGCGATCACGGCGACTGGGAAGGTTGGCTGGCCTTTTTTCTCCGTGGTGTCGCCAGCGTCAGCGTGGAGGCCGCCGAGACGGCCCGGCGCATCCTCCTCATGCGCGAGGAACACCGCGCCGCCGTCACCGCCCGGATGGGCCGGGCCGCCGCGGCGGGGCACCGCGTTTTGGAGCAGCTTTTTCAGCATCCCCTGCTCACCGTGGCCGACGCCCAAAAACTCACCGGCAGCACCTACAATGCTGCGAATGCCGTCGTCGCCCAGCTCTGCACCCTCGGCATCCTGCAAGAATCCACCGGCTACAAACGCAACCGCGTCTTCCGCTACGCCCCCTACATCGCCATCTTCAGCGACAATGCGCCGGACACCCCGAAGGACCATCAGCCATGATCGACGGAGTGAAACCGTATCCGAAATACAAGGAGTCGGGCCAACAATGGCTCGGGAGAGTTCCCGCGCATTGGGATTTGAAACCCGGCCATGCCGCGTTCGTGCCTCGGGGCGTCAAGAACACCGGCATGAAGGAGAAGACGGTCCTCTCGCTGAGTTACGGCCGAATCAAGGTGAAGCCCATCGACAAGCAGCATGGCCTCGTTCCCGATTCATACGAGACCTACCAAATCGTTAACGAGGGCAACATCATCATTCGTGGGACGGACATGCAGAACGATCACACGAGTCTGCGTATCGGCCTGTCACGGAATCGCGGCGTCATCTCATCGGCTTACCTCTGCTTTGAGACCCGCAGATCAGTCACGCCAGACTACGGCTACCAAATTCTCAATACGTTCGACCTGACCAAAGCCATTTACCGCTACGGCTCTGGACTGCGGCAAAACTTGGACGAAGGCGAAATTCGACGGCTGCCAATCTTCATTCCGCCGCTCGACGAGCAAGCCGCCATCGTGCGCTTTCTCGACCACGCCAACGGGAAGATTGACGGGTTCATCCGGGCGAAGCGGAAGCTCATTGGGCTGCTCCACGAGCAGAAGCAGGCCATCATCCACCGCGCCGTGACGGGAAAGGATGAAGTCAGAAGGATGAAGGATGAAAACGGACATTCTTCCTTCCTCCTTCAACCTTCCACCTTGCCCCAAAAGCCCTCCGGCATCCCCTGGCTCGGCGACATCCCAAAGCATTGGGAGGTGCGGCGAGTTAAACAGGTCACAAAGATTTTACGCGGAAAGTTTACTCACCGACCTCGAAACGACCCTTCACTCTACGACGGGCCATACCCGTTCATTCAAACCGGCTCAGTCGCGGGAGCGAAGAAGTTCATCACAGAATACAAGCAAACGCTCAACGACCGAGGCCTTGCAGTGAGCAAAATGTTTCCGAAGGGAACACTCTGCATGACCATTGCTGCTAACATCGGTGATGTCGCTATCTTGGACTTCGAAGCGTGCTTCCCTGATTCTGTTGTCGGCTTTGTTCCACGTTCGAGTCTTGACCGAGATTTCCTCTTCTTCGTGTTCCGTTGCATGAAGCAAGAGCTTCTAGCCGATGCCCCCGTAAATACCCAAGGCAACCTCAATGTGGAACGAATTGGGATGAAGGGCATTCCGTTCCCACCTCTGGAAGAGCAGCAGACAATCACGAAGGGCATCGAAGCGGAGACTGGCGCGTTCGACACCGCCATCGCCCGGACGGAGCGCGAGATCACCCTGATGCAGGAATACCGGACGCGGCTGACGGCGGACGTGGTGACGGGCAAACTGGACGTCCGCGAAGCCGCCGATAAGTTGCCCGACCCGGAGCCAGCCTCGCCCGAAGCCGAGGAGCCAGAGGACGAAACCGAACTGGAGGAGGTGGAGGGATGAACGCGGGGCAAACGACCGCGAAGAAGCCGGGAATCTTATTTGAGCGGCTCACTGGTGTCTGCCGCAACTCATTGAGTTTGAATCAATTCTTATTTGAGTGGAAAACGTCCGTATGAAAACCTGGATGGCCAAAGCCTTGGAGTTGCTGAGGGCGAGCCTGGAGCCGCCGAAGCACGAATTGAACGAGCTGGATTGGAAGGCGGCCCTGTCGCCGGACAAGAAACGGCTGACGGAACACCTGTCGGCGCTCTCCAACCAGCCCGGTGGCGGCTATCTGGTTTTCGGGGTGGATAACACCGGCACCCCGGCGGGAGTGGACGCGAACAAAGTCGAGACCACCGTGAACCAACTGGCCAATCTCGGGCGCTCCGCTCTTGAGCCGCCTCTGGCGCTGGATCACGCCGTCGAGGATTACGAATCCGCCCGGCTGTTGTTCGTGCATGTGCCGGAGTCCGCGGTAAAGCCGGTGCATCTGCGGGGCAAAGGGCTGGAGGAGGCTTTCATTCGCTCGGGCGGCACGACGCGCAAGGGATCGAGGCAGGAGATTGGCACGCTGATGTTAAACAGCCGCACGCCACGTTGGGAGGAACTGCGCGCTTCGGTGTTGCTGCAGGACGCCGAATTTACAGCCAAACTCAACGTCGAGCCGGTTTTCGGGATGCTGGAACGCCCCATGCCCACCACGTCGGAGGATTTGCTGGCGTGGATGGCAGATGAGCGGTTCATCGTCCGCGAACCGGCGGGCGGCGGGTATGTGACAAACCTCGGTGGGATCGCGGTGGCACAGAAACTGGCGGACTTCCCGGATCTCAGCCGCAAAGCGGTGCGGGTGGTGGTCTATGACGGGCTGAACAAATCACAGACAAAGCAGGAGCGGGAAGGCCGCAAGGGCTACGCCATCAGTTTCCAAGGCTTGATCGAGTTCATCATGGCGCTGCTGCCGCAGAGCGAAGTCATTGAGAAGGCACTTCGGGTGAAGCAAACTGTTTACCCAGAAATCGCCCTTCGTGAAATCATCGCCAACGCTTTGATTCACCAGGATTTTTCCATTGCGGGCGCGGGTCCGCTGGTCGAAATCTTCGACGATCGGATTGAGGTGTCGAATCCGGGCGGTCTCCTGCCATCCAAGCGGCTGGACCGGATCATCGGCACGCAGCCGGAATCGCGAAACGAGCAACTGGCGAGGGCATTCCGGCGTTACAAGATTTGCGAGGAGCGCGGCTCGGGGCTGTTGAAAGCAGGCCTGCAAATCGAGCTTTACGGGTTACCACCGATTGAGTTCACCGCTGGGCCAAACTACTTCAAGGTCACCCTGCACGCACCGAGGACGTTCGCCAAAATGTCGGCGCAGGAGCGGTTGGAAGCCTGCTATCAGCACGCGGTGTTGAAATATTACTCGGGCAGCGCAATGACGAACACCAGCCTGCGGGAGCGATTGAAGATGCCGGAGAAGCAGCGGTCCATGATTTCCGTGCTGATTCAGGAAGCCGTGGATCAGAAGCTTGTCAAACCCACCGACCCCGCCAACAAGTCGCGGAAATTTGCCGTATACGTGCCGGTCTGGGCGTGACCTGTCGTTTAACAAAGCAAACACATAATGAAACCAAGCAAAACCCGAAACAGCGATGCGCAATCGCCAGATTTTCAATGGTTTTCGCTTTGGTTTGGTTTTGAGGACTGGAAAGCGTTAAACATAGCCTGTGACCAAAGGTTGCCACTGAAGCGGGGTCGAAAATGAAAACCGACACCTCCGAAAAAGGCCTCGAAACGCTGATCATGCGGAACATGACCGGCATGGATGGATTTGCCACGGCTGAATCCGGCCAACTGACGGTGAGTGCGCCGCTCCTGGGCGGCAATGGCTGGTTCGCCGGCCGCGCGGAGAGCTATGACCGCGAGTTCGCCGTGGATGTGGAGCAGCTCTTCGCCTTTCTCAAGGCCACGCAACCGGATGAGATGGCAAAGCTCGGCATCGGCAATTACAAGGACAAGAAGGCCATCGCCCGCCAGAAGTTTCTGGCGCGGTTGCAAGGCGAGATTTCGCGGCGCGGCACGATTGATGTGTTGCGCAATGGCATCAAGCACGGCGCACTGAGCTTCGACCTGTTCTACGGCATTCCATCGCCGGAGAACAAAAAAGCGGTGGAGCGCCACGCGCAGAACCGCTTCAGCATCACCCGGCAGCTCCACTACAGCCGCGAGGAAACCAAACGGGCGCTGGACTTGTGCGCGTTCATCAACGGCCTGCCGGTGATGACCTTCGAGCTGAAGAACAGCCTGACCAAGCAGACGGTCGAGGACGCCATCGAGCAATACAAGCGCGACCGCGATCCGCGCGAGACGCTCTTCGCCTTTGGCCGCTGCGTCGTGCATTTCGCGGTGGACGATGCGCGCATGGCGATGTGCACGCATCTCAAGGGCGCGAAAGGCATGGCCAAGGACTCGTGGTTTCTGCCGTTCGACCAGGGCTGGAACGATGGCGCGGGCAATCCGCCCATCCCCGACGGGCTGAAGACGGATTACCTCTGGAAACGAATTCT
>CAUJJL010000096.1 GCA_963205455.1 Verrucomicrobiota bacterium | reverse complement strand
ACGGACGGATACAGCCTCGCTTTGCACGCGTGGACGATAAATAAACCAGGTCGGCCCGTTTCCCTCCGAGTCCATCTCTCCCATCACCGCCCTCCTATTGTAGTCGAATGCCTGCCCGCGCACGTCTCCTGACCCTCACTCTGCTCCATGCCTGTGTCCTGATCGTTCTGGTTTTTGCGCAAGGCTGTGCTTCAAGCACTCCGGGTGAACGTCCGTCACGCCCCGGCAGCGCACGACGCGAAACGCCGAGTGCGCCGGTTGCGACCGCGCCCCTCGCGACGCCTCCCTCCAGCCAGGCCATCGTGATTCCGCCTAAGGAGCCGTTTCCCGTGATGCTGGGAATCGACGTGCTCGAATCACAAAACTTTGCCGCGGTTGCCGGCAAACGAATCGGCCTGCTCACCCATCCCGCCGGCGTCAATCGCCAGGGTGTCAGCACGATCGACGTGCTGCGCCGTGCTCCCAACGTCAAACTTGTCGCGCTCTTCGGCCCCGAACATGGCATCTACGGCAACGAGGCCGCGGAGGTCAAAATTCCCGATCGCAAAGATCCGCGCACGGGCCTTCCGGTCTATTCACTCTATGGGCAGTACCGTAAGCCGACCAAGATGATGCTCAAAGGACTTCAGGCGCTGGTCATCGACCTGCAGGATGTCGGGACGCGCAGCTACACGTACGTGAGCTGCATGCGCTATGTCATGGAAGCCTGCTTCGAGGAAGGCGTGGAGGTTGTCGTGCTCGATCGGCCAAATCCTCTCGGCGGCCTCAAGGTCGACGGTCCTCCGCTCGATCCGCAATGGGCGAGTTACGTCGGGGCGTATCCCGTTCCTTACGTGCATGGACTGACGATCGGGGAACTTGCCCGCATGGCGGCATCAACCCCGGGAATCCTTGCTATCAAGCCCGAGGCGCGGGCAAGGGGTCACCTCACCATCATTCCCATGCGCGGATGGAAACGCAGCATGCGTTGGCCGGAGACAGGTCTGCGCTGGGTGCCGACATCCCCGCGGATACCCGATTTCTCCGCCTGTGTCGGTTATCCCATGACAGGCCTAGGCACCTATCTCGGCGGCTTTCGGCACGGTGTCGCCGAGCGCTATCCCTTCCGCGGCATTCTGCACCTCAAGATCAAGAGCGAGGTCATCGAAAAGGAACTGCTCAAGCTGCACATTCCGGGACTCGCATTCCGGCGCGTCAGCGTAAACAAGCGCAATGGCGAGCCTGCCACGGGGATCTATGTCGAGGTGACCGACTGGGACGACTGGAGGCCGACCGAGCTCAATTTCTATCTCATGCAGCTCGCGTGCCGGCTGGAATCACCCAATCCCTTCAGTTCCGCCTCCAAGGGCATGCAACAGGGATTCCTGCGTCACGTCGGATCAACCGCCTTTTTCGAGGACCTCGTCTCCAAAGGCGCCCGCATCGACATTCCGTCCTGGATCAACCGCTGGCAGAAACAGAACAAAGTCTATCAGCAGCAAAGCAAACGGTTCTGGATTTACCCGAATTGATGAGAAAGCGGTGCAGATCCTGGTGTCGGCGAAACCAATGCGAGACCGGGGGACTATTTCTCCTCAATGCCTTGCCGCCAACAGCGGCTGATCGAAATCGCCTCATCGAAGGCGATGCCCTCCGCCAGATGGTTCACCCACTGGCGCGCGATCCAGGGTGCCGTCAGCACTCCTTTTGAACTCAGGCCGTTGATGAGCCCGAGCCGCTCCTCGGCGGGCACGCGACCGACCACCGGGCGGCGGTCGGACACGGACATGCGCCAGCCGGAAAGCTGTGATTCGATATTGTAGTTGATCCCCGGATACATCCTTCGGAATTGCCCCTCCAACAATTCCCGCGAAGCCGCTGCCGGGGAGAGATCCCGCGCCTCCCGATCGTACGTCGAGCCCACCTGCGCCAGACCCACGCTCCGCGGCACGACCCACACCTCCTCGCTGCGTATCAAACCCGGTTCAAAGGGCGCTCCGACTGCCGCCACCTCAAGCACTTCGCCCTTCGCACGCTCAAATTTCAGGTTGTCACCAAATTCCTGATACCCATCCGCACCGCTGCAGAGGATGACGATGTCCCGCCGCTTCAGCTCCTCCCGCCAGGTGACACGCCTCTCCGTCAGGATGCCCTTCCGGATCCATCGCTCGCGCGACGCCTCAAGCAACCGTACAGGATCCACCTGGAATCCGCCATTGATCCAAAAACCTTCCCGCTCGACCGATTCCGCATCCACATACGGCGTCCAGCTTCCCCTGGCCGCCTTCTCCCTCCCGCGCGCGAATTCCTCTTCATTGGTGAACAACCGCCGGATGCGCACCTCCCTCATAATTCTCTCGCCCAACTCCTCTCCGACCTCCCGATAGAATTTTCGCGCGGGCTCCAGCAGGCTGTCGATGCGCCAGTTCTTCACGAATCGCTGGCCGGTGATGGGATTGACAACACCCGCGGCCACCCGCGTGGCCGAACCCGCAAGGCCCGCATCCGCGATCTCAAATGAAAAACCCGCACGCTCGAACTCCCAGCCGAGCGCCGTCCCCGCGATGCCCTGCCCGACGATGAGAATCGGTGCCGTCATGACAAATCATCCGGCTGCCGCCGCAGCTTCAGCGGCGATCCTGTCGGTCCGCGGCATGCAGCGCAGCACCGACAATGCCGGCCTCATTGAAGAATTTTGCCGGAACGATCGGAGTTGTCGTGTCGAGAAACTTGAACCACTCCTCAAAATCCTTGCTGATGCCTCCACCGACGATGATGCGGTCGGGATTCAGGATCGCTTCGACTACCCTGAGATAATCATTCACCCGGTGAGCCCATTTGCGGAACGACAACTTCTTCCTTTCCTTCGCCGCTGCGGAGACTCGCTTCTCCGCATCGCGACCCTTCATCGGGAGATGCCCCAGCTCACTGTTCGGATAAAGGCGTCCATCGACAAACAGCGCGCTGCCCACACCCGTGCCGAAGGTCAGCATCAGCACGGTGCCAGCCGCTTTTTTTCCGGCGCCAAACCGCACCTCCGCGAGACCCGCCGCATCGGCATCGTTGATCAGCGAGACGGGGAGCTTCAGAGCCTTTCCGAAGAGTTTTCCCCCGTCACACCCGATGAAGGCACGATGCAGATTGGCGGAGGTCAGGATGGTTGCCCTGCGAATCACTCCGGGAAATCCAACTCCCACCGCGCCGTTCCAGGAAAAATGTTTCGCTATGCCTGCGATGGTTCGCGCCATTTGCGCGGGAGTCAGCACCTTGTCCGTGGGCACACGGAAACGCTCCGCGAGCAGTCTGCCCGTAACGGTGTCGACCGGTGCGCCTTTCACCGCTGATCCGCCGATGTCTATTCCGAGGACGTTCATGCAAAGGTGATGGCAAGGGCCTACTGACACCCACAGTCCGCGTTGTGCACATGCCCGTGGGCAAGTTCCTCCGGGGTGGCGGGCCGCGCCGCGGTGAGCTCGACGTCGAAGGTCAGATCTACACCCGCAAGCGGATGATTGGCATCCAGCAGGATCGAGTCCCCATCGATGCCCACAACCGTGACAACCGGTGCAAACTGATCCTCCCCCGCCTGAAACTGGTCGCCCACCTTCAGTTCACCTTGAACCGGAAGCAATGCACGCAGGACACTCTGCACCTGGGATGGATCCCTCTCCCCGTAGGCAGCAGCGGCAGTCACATGAATCTGCGTCCGCATGCCGGGCTGGATATCACGAAGCTGCTCGTCGAGCCCGTCGATGATCTGACCGGCCCCCTCCAGATACGTCACCGGCGAGCCACCGGAAGAGGTGTCGATGACCCGCCCCGCCGGATCGCGGAGGGTGTAATGGAATGTGACGACACGACGCATGAAGAAACAGGTTTTCCTGAAATCCGAGTCGGTGGCCAACTCTTTCTGACAATGCCGATCAGGGACGAGAGAGGTGTCTCCTGTGTTGAAACAAATACGCGGCACCGCGCTCGACCTTCGTTGCCAGCGCCCGATCGATGCGCGACTGATTGGCCTGCAGCCAGTCCAGTGCCGCGTACAGATCGTCTTCAACGAAATGATCCAGCCCGAGCACCTCAGCCACCGCGTGATCCTCCACCCAGCGCACCGCCGCAAGCCAACCCCTCATCTCATTGCCCAGCATCACCTCCATTGACCCCACTTCCATCGCGACGGGCTTCGGCACGCACAACAGTCCTGATTGTGCTTTCACCTCTCCTGACTTGCCCCTGCGCGCATCCGTCCGCCAGCGCTTCAGGGTCCATATCGACAACCCCGTCTCGCTTGCCACCTCTTCCACCGACTTTCCTCTCTGCTCCATCTCCTCCAATACCCGCTCCCGATCCCTCGCCCGAGGGGACCTTCGCTCCCTCTCCACCACGCTCGTTTCTCCCACCGATATTGCCATACTCATTCCACACACTCCATCTCCCCTCCTCCTTCACATCTACCCTGTCTTTCCCCTACGCTTACGCGTTTGTCGAAGGAGAAGGGCTCGGGTGTGCCTGCCTTTATGCGTGCGAAGTCGGGATGGAGGGGATTGAGTAAGTAGTTGCATTCTCCTTTGATCACGACGCTGGGAACGCGTAGCGCCAGGGACCGTCGCCCATCGATCCAGTCGTCGCCGAAGTGACGGGTGGCGGCATCGGGAGGAACCGAGTCCCAGCCAGCCGGGAATCTGCTGGGTTGGATAACGAGGGAGTCGTCGAACTCGACGGGGATGGCTACCCAGGCGATGGCCGAGAGCAGCGAAAGGTCCTCGGCATGGACGAGCGTCTCCAAGGCCGCCAGCGAGCGGGATTCGCCGAGATATACGATACGGCGGCCGACGCTATTCCAGCGCCCGGGGTATTTGGCCGCACCGTCGCCCGAGAGTGCGGTCGCCTGGTGTTTTGCCTTGCAGATACGCCAGGCGATCATTCTCCGTCAGGCAAAAACGCCATGTTCGAGCCGGCCCAAGGCTTGTTCGACCGCGCGCGCGCCGGGTTCGGTGGCGCTCATTTCCAGCGGGCTTTTTCCGCCGAGAATAGCGAGCGGTTTCGCCATCCATCTCCTGGCATTTTCGTTGTTTTCCAGCACACGTTCAGCCTGGGTGACAATGCGGATGAGGCGAACAACACGTTCGGATTCATCAGGCGAGAGCAGGGCCTTGGCGCGAACCCGCCGCTCCGCTGTCTTGGCGCTCATGTTTACCAACGCGGCGGTGCGTGCGATCGAACCCAGCCCGAGCGATTCCATAAGAAACCGAATCGCCAGAGCGGGAATGCCGGACTCCACCCGCCTGGCGAGTTCAAGGTCATCGTCCAGCGGCAGGGAAAGATGGCGGGCAATTGTCGTCATTTGACGCCAAAGTAGCGTCATATGACGTTTTATTTCAAGGACGATCTCAAGGCATTTTCAGGGGCAAGGTGCAAGACGTGGCCTGAAGCCAGGCTCCTAATTCAAGCCTGACACAGCGAAGCGTGCCCCTTCTTCGCGCCTTTGCGTTTTTCCGATCCGAGGCCTGTGCAGAAGGGACAGGTTATTAAAACTCTGGCTGGCCGAGAGCGCATTCGTCAAAACTTGGGCACGTGCCAGATACTGATCATGGCACTGCCGCTCGACGCGTAGATCAGGGAGAGAGCTGTGTCTCCTGTGTTAAATTGAATCGTGAGTGAGCTTCCATCTGCCGATTCCAGATCAAGAATACGGGAATCATCGCGGATCAAATCTCGACCCACGGGGCGGGGACAGTCTCGCGACAAGCGCAGACCGGGCACGACGAAGCTTGCCCCTCCCGGTTGAGGATAAATTACCCGAATCGAATCCGCAAAATGCCTATCGAGCGAGCCGCACCTCGCAGATATTTCAGAAGCTTACTTAAATCTACGCTGCCAGGCTTAGCGCTCCGGCAGCGCGGGTGTTCGGGAATTCTTCGGTTTGGCCGCACCCGGCCAGTTGGCGAGGCGTTGATTCAAGAATGCAAGTTGTTCCTCGTAGCTCATCTTGTTCAAAAGTTTGCTGGTCGTCTGCCGCCAGCGACGAGAGAAAGCAATGGCATCAAAGGTTTTCTTCTTGGTGGCCATGGATGAGGAAGGTTGGAGCCACTATGCGCACAGGCGCGTATCCCTGCAAGACATTCACTGAATTGAACCCCAATTCCCGCCGGACGTTGGCGAGATGCTTGAAGTTCCAGCTCACGAGAAAGTCGACGCGGGCGACAGAGCAGATCGCGACATGCCGTGCATCATCCGTGAAGCTCGGCGACACGACTTTCTGGGCAATATAGTGCCCGGCCAATTCCATCGCTTCAGCCGTCATTGGCAATAAATCCGCAGGAACAAAAGTGGAATGCAACAAGGCCCGTACCTGTTTGGGAGCGCGGGCTACCTCCTGATCAACAAGAACCGAAGAAACAAAACGAAATTTGCCTGCTTCCTTGAGCCTCCAGAGAGCGCGCGTATCGGCCATGAATTCAGCGTCAAAGTAACCGCCGATCACGGAAGTATCAAGATATAGAGACAAAGCATGCACCGCCGGATTCATGACCCCACTCACACGGCAGGTCGAGGCACGCCTGCAATGTCAGTTCTTGACTCTGGACAGGAGCTCGCCGATGCGCGAAGCGAACCTCGTTTGCCTATCTGAAATCGGCGGGCGATCTGGCCGGCAAACGCGGGAACTAAAGTTGTAAACTATTCTCCCTCATTCTTTTGCTAGCGAATCGGTTTCTTGTCGTTTGACACGAAAATCGCCTTGTAACATTCATATGATATGAAATCACATATCAGTGCTACAATAGATTTGAATCTCGTGGAGAAGCTCAATCGCTACGGGGAGGAGGAAAGGCGATCTCGCAGCCAGATCATTGAGATGGCGTTGGAAGAGTTTCTGCGGAAGCGGGGTGTCGCAGATGAGGACATTGTAACCTCAGCCGGTCGGTTTGTTGGAGACTTCAGTCGGGAAGAGACCTATGCGCGTGAATGATCTCACCGGGCGTGCCTTGGTGGACACCAACGTGCTCATCTACGCCACGTTGACCGCCGATCCCCGCCATGAGCGGGCCAAGGCTGTGCTCGCTCTCCGGCAACGAAAAGGAGTGGAGTTGTTCATTTCCGTGCAGAGCCTGGCAGAAATGTATCCCAATCTGACCGGGCCAAAGAACCAACCGCCCGACACGCCGACGGTGGCGCGAGACAAGATCAGGGCGTTATCCCGCCTTCGGGGTCTTACGGTGCTGCCGCTTACCGTGGGAACCGTTCAGTCTGCTTTGGAAATGTGCGTTAAATGTGGAGTGACCCGGCAGTCCTATTTCGATAGTCAATTGGCGGCCACCATGCTGGGTGAAAACATCTCAGTCATCTTCACCGAAAACACGAAGAATTTTTCGGATATTGCCGGCATCACTCCCCTAAATCCTTTTGCCTGATCCCAAGGTTCGAACGAATTTCTATCGCCTTTCGGACATTTGGATCGAATTGCCATATCGATCATCCGCAGGTTCCGCAGACTGACGCAGATTTCGGAATCAGGCTCCACAACTCAATCTGCGGAATCTGCGCCATCTGCGGACTACATTCATCGGAATGCGGCACGAATTTTCAAACCGGGCACGACGAAGCGTGCCCCTCCACGTGGATAGCAATGTCAATGGTCGGTTCGTGAGAGGTTTCTATCGCCTTTCGGACATTCGGATCGAATTGCCATACCGGTCATCCGCAGGTTCCGCGGGTGAATGCAGATTTCGGAAACGCGTCCCACAACTCAATCTGCGGAATCCCTTGATCTGGGGTTAAGCTTTTCCCTCTCGGCTGCTTCGTCCAGTCTCGAACGCGCCTCACGTTTCCTGACGAAGCACCTCGAGCGGCGGATGGTCCACGACGCCGCGACTCGACAGCAGCCCTGTCGCAAGGGTAACTGCAATCACGGCTGCAACCGCTCCTGCAAGCGTCAGGGGCGCCAGGGCTCCCGCGGTTTCAAAAACGAAATGGGCGAGCAGCGCATTGGCTCCCACCGCGAGCGCACATCCCACCACGGCCGCCAGCGCGCCGAGGATCGTGTACTCGACCACCTGTATCCGGATCAACTGGCGGCGGCTCGCGCCCAGGGTACGCAACAGCACCGATTCGCGTAGACGTTGATGGCGTCCGCTGAGGATCGCCCCGGCAAGCACGATCACACCCGTGACCACCGTGAAGAGTGCCATGAACTGGACCACCACCTGAATCTTGGAGAAGATCCCATCGAGAGTCTGCAGGATCAACGCGAGATCGATCGCAGAGACATTGGGCAGGGCGCTGACCACCGCCTGCTGGAGGCGTGCGGAGTCTGCCGGAGTCTCGGCACGGGTTGCCACCACATAGAACTTGGGAGCCGCCTCAAGTGCACCCTCCGGAAACAGCATGAAGAAATTGGGCTCCATGCGGCGCCATTCGACCTCGCGGATGCTCGCGATCCGCGCCGCCATCGGCACGCCCTGCACATCAAACTCAAGGGTGTCTCCCAGCCCGAGCTGCATGTCCTTCGCCAGACCTCGCTCGATCGAAATCGGAATCACCGCTGCTTCAGGCGATACCTTGCCGACAAACTCACCCGCGATCACCTTCTCAGTAGCCGACAGCGTGCCGCGGTAGGTCGAACGATACTCACGACGCAATGTCCATGCCGGGATTCGTGATCCCTCGTCCTTGAGAATCTGCTCGACTGTCCGACCCTTGAGCGAACGCAGGCGCATGGTCACGATCGGCGCTTGCGCCTTCAGTTCCGCTCCCTCCTGGTGGAGAATCTTCTGCAGCGGCCCGATCTGATCGTCCTGGATGTCGAAGAAAAGAAGGTTGGGTCGTTGGTTGTCACCCACGCCCTGGATCTGCGCCAGCAAGGTCGCACGGGTCAGCGCAAGCGTAACCACGAGAAACGTCCCGAGTCCAAGCGCAAGCAACAGCAGCACCGTGCGATTGTTCGGGCGGTGCAGGTTGGCGATGCCCTGACGCCAGACGTACGGCGCATTTTGCGGCACAAGGCACCGCGCACACCACGACACGCCCCTGGCAAGGCCCGCCAGCACTCCGAAACTCACCGCCAGCGCGCCCACAAATCCCAGTCCTACCTGCCATCGGGGAGCCTGCCACACGGAAAACACGATGACCGCCATTGCGATCGCCGCGAAAACCGCCCAGCGCAGTGGATCGCGTGAGCCGGTTTCTTCGGCAGCCGATGCGCGGATCGCCACGAGCGGGGATACGCGACGGATCGACAGGAGCGGAAGCAGTGTGAAAAGGAAACAGATAACCAGTCCCGCGCCCACACCACGCAGCACCGCGCTCCACGAGATGAAGAAATCCACGTCAAACGGCAGAAGGTCCTTCACTAATGGCGGAAGCGAAACCTGAATCGCGACGCCCAGCACTGCACCGACCACCGCACCGACCAGGCCGAGCAGGAGCCCCTGCACGAGGTAGACGGAGAAACTTTTCCATGCACCGGCCCCAAGACAGCGCAGCACCGCCACCGTCGCGATCCTCTGCCGGACATAGACATGAATTGCGCTGGCAACGCCAATCGCGCCCAGAAACAGCGCGACGAATCCCACAAGACTGAAAAAGGCGTCAACATTGCGGATGCTCTGTCCGAGCTCATTCTTCCGCTCTTCCACCGTGTCGAATCCGAGACGCAGTTCCCTGAACCGCCCACGCAGATCCTCGACAAGCCGTTCAACATCGGTCGCTGCCGCAAACTTGAAGTACGTCTTGTAGCGCACGAGGCTTCCCGGACCCAACAGCCCCGTTTCCGCAAGACGGGAATACGGAATGAAGATGCGCGGAGAGAGCATGGCGACCGCCGCCGATTCTCCAGGAATGTTCCTAAGCGCCCCCACGACCGTGAACGTCGACGTGCCGAGTCTGATCGGATCCCCCACCTTGACACCAAACTGACTCATCAGCGTTTCCTCAAGGACCGCCACGGCTTCTCCCGCCGCCAACCTCGACGGCGCACCCGCGGGGTTCGTCAGGAATTCTCCATAGAACGGATACGCGCCCTCCATCGCGCGAAGTGAAACAAGTCGCGTGCGACCTCCCGAGTCCGGGAAAACCACCATCGTCGAGAACGCCACCTCCCTCGCCTGCTCGCCACCAAGACTGTCGAGAAACGCCTTCGCCTCCGGTGTCAGGGCAACACGCGAGTGCACGGCAAGATCCGCTCCGAGCAGACCCTTCGCCTGCCCCTCAATCGCGCTGTTCAGGTTGGCACTGAACGACCCGATCGCCACCAGCGCCGCAACTCCAAGGACAATGGAAAATGAATACAGCGCCAGCCGCCGCCTTGCCGCCCGGGAATCGCGCCAGGCCATGCGCAGCACAAAGCTCATGGGTGCACCGCCTTCGTTTCCGGTTCATCGGCGCGGAGATCCTCCACCACCATGCCCGCCTTCAGGCGGAGCAACCGGCGACACTGGCGCGCAAGTTCAATGTCATGCGTCACCAGCACGAGCGTCGCACCGCGTTCGCGATTCATCTCGAAAATAAGATCGGTCATTGCATGGGCCGTGTCGCCATCGAGATTGCCCGTGGGTTCATCACAGAAGAGGATCTTGGGGGAATTCACGAACGCGCGCGCAAGCGCCACCCGCTGTTGTTCCCCGCCGGACAACTGCACGGGATAATGATCCCGACGGGCACCAAGTCCGACCCGCTCGAGCAGCCCTTCGGCCTCGGTTGCACGTCCGGACCATCCGCGGAGTTCAAGCGGCACCTGGACATTCTCCAGCGCCGTCAGGGTCGGGATCAGTTGGAAATTCTGGAAAACAAAACCTACATGCTCGTTTCTCACACGGGCCCGCTCGTCCTCGCTCATCCTGCCAATTTCCTCGCCCGCAAGGGTGACCACGCCCGCGCTCGGGCGGTCGAGTCCGGCACACAGGCCGAGCAGGGTCGTCTTGCCACTGCCGCTCGGACCAACAATCGCAAGGCTGTCGCCAGCCGACAGCGAGAAGCTCACCTCCTTGAGCACGGTCAATGGTGCACCGGCGCTTAGATACGTTTTGGTCAGTCGCTCGACATTCAGCATGGATTGAACAGTCATGGTTGAGACGCAACCGTGACAAAACCTGCCACCGCCAATTCTGCAACCGATGAAATTCCTTTGCCTCTTTGTCCTGCTTACCGCGATGTCCGTCGGCGCCAGTGCGGATGGGCAGTCGCCCAGCATGCGCACCATCGTATTCTTCGGCGACAGCCTTACCGCGGGTTATGGTCTCGATGACCATGTCACCTCCGCCTATCCGGGTCTTATCCAGAAGAAGATCGACGAGGCGGGACTGAACTACCGGGTGGTCAATGCGGGACTGAGCGGCGACACCAGCGCAGGAGGAAGGCGCCGCATCCACTGGATCCTCCGCCAACCCGTGGATGTTTTTGTACTCGAGTTGGGAGCCAATGATGGCCTGCGCGGTCTGCCGATCGCCTCCACCCGCGAGAATCTGCAAGCCATCATCGACACCGTCCGTGCAAAGAATCCCTCGGTGAAGATCGTGATCGCGGGCATGCAAATGCCGCGCAGCATGGGCGCGTATGCCGAGGAATTTGCGGCGATGTATCCCGCGCTTGCAAAGGACAACGCCGCAACGCTCATTCCCTTCCTGCTCAAGGGTGTCGGCGGACGCGCGGACCTCAATCTTCCGGACGGCATTCATCCGACTGCCGAAGGCCACCTCATCGTCGCTGAAACCGTGTGGGATACGCTGAGGCCCATCCTGTAGGCTGAACCAGGAAACTTCCGCTTGATCTCCCAACTCAAGGCCATCCGGGCCCTCATGCAGGGCCAGCGCCTCAACTACGGCATAGCCCTGCTTGGCCTGGTCTCCGCAACCGCGGCCAACTACCTCGTGCCCTTGGTGGGCGCGGCCACCATCGATCATGCCATCGGATCAAAGGAACCGACGCAGTCGAGTCTCCTGGTGCGCATCGTGCTGGACTCGATCGGCGGAGCGGACTCGCTGCGCGCCCACCTCTGGCTCGCCCCGGTTTTCATGGTGCTGCTCACCGCACTGGGAGGTGTGGGCAGTTACCTCAAGGGACGTTTCACGTCGCTCGCAAGCGACGGCATTGCCAGGAGACTCAAGGACGATCTCTACGATCACATCAATCACCTGCCCGCGAGTCACCTCGACCGCCTGGATACGGGAGACCTCGTTCAACGGTGCAGCAGCGACGTCGAAACTGTCCGCCAGTTTCTCGCCGTGCAGGTGATGGAGATCGGCCAGTCCCTCATCCTGGCCGCAACGGCGCTTCCGCTCCTGCTCCTGTTGAATCCACCGATGACGGCGATCGCGTTCGCGCTTGTCCCTCCGCTCGTCCTCTACGGCTACATCTATTTCAAGAAAGTCCGCCATGTGTTCAAATCGGTCGACGAGGCAGAGGGCGAGCTGACCTCGGTGATTCAGGAGAACCTCACCGGGATTCGTGTCGTCCGCGCCTTCGCAAGACAGGACTACGAGAAAGCGCGTTTTGCGAAGCCCAATGCCCGGTTTCGCGACCGCCACATGCACCTGCTGCGGCTGATGTCGTGGTACTGGTCCATCAGCGATCTCGTTGCCTTTACGCAAATCGGCCTGGTCCTCCTGGTCGGTGCGCGCTGGGTGAGTGAAGGCACCCTCACGGTGGGCGTGCTTTTCGCCTTCCTCGCCTACCTGGGCATCATGCTGTGGCCCGTGCGGCAAATGGGCCGCATCCTGACGGATCTCGGCAAGACAAGTGTCGCAATCACGCGCATCCAGGAGATCCTTGCCGTGAAGCGCGAAGCCGACGTCGCTCCGGGGGCTGTCGTCCGTGAACGCCCGCCGCTGCGTGGAGCCATCTCTGTACATGGGCTCGCCTTCAGGCATGCGTCGCGACCTGGTTCAGAGCGCGAAGGTGGTGCATCCCCCGACAACGTTCCCGATCCCGGCGGCGCGCTGAACGGCATCTCCTTCGAAGTTTCTCCCGGCGAGACCCTAGCGGTGCTCGGACCCTCGGGCGCAGGCAAGAGCACGCTCATGCACCTGCTCCTGCGAATCTACGACTACGAGTGCGGATCGATCCGCCTCGATGGCGAGGAACTCTCGACCCTGCCGCGCAAATGGGTGCGGGGACAGATCGGCACCGTCATGCAGGAACCCTTCCTGTTTTCAAAGACGCTGCGCGACAACATCCGGCTCGGCAGCAGCGCCGCGCAGGATCGCGAGATTGAGGAAGCCGCACGCGCCGCCTGCATCGATGAAACCATCCGGAGCTTCGAGCAGGGCTATGAAACACTCATCGGCGAGCGGGGCATCACTCTCTCGGGCGGACAGCGCCAGCGCGTCGCCATCGC
>CAUJJL010000095.1 GCA_963205455.1 Verrucomicrobiota bacterium | reverse complement strand
CAGCGCCGTTTCGCGCGCATCCTTGCGATGCAGTGTCAAATGGGGTAGGGTGCTATTGAATGTGCCCATTGGTGGCGAAAGCCGATGATGGGCCATCAACGGAGGCTCACCTTGACCGAACGCATCTTCTACGAATCCCACTGCCACACGCCACTCTGCAAACATGCTACGGGCACGCCTGTCGAATACGCGGAACAGGCGGCTTCGAGGGGATTGAAGGGAATTGTTTTCACCTGCCATTGTCCGCTCCCCGACGGTCACTCGGCGCAATGGCGCATGGGCGTCGATCAGTTTGGCGAGTACGTGGATCTCATTGCGGATGCGCGGTCGCGAATGGACGGCAGGGTGGATGTGCGGCTGGGGCTGGAGAGCGACTTCTTTCCCGGCATCGAGCCCTGGATCGAGAAGCTGCACCGGCAGGCACCGCTGCATCACGTCCTCGGTTCGGTCCACATGCAGATGAGCGCCTACCGCCAGCGCTATTTCAATGGCGACTATTTTGAGTATCAGAAGACGTATTTCAACCATCTCGCGGAGGCGGCCGAGACGGGGTTGTACGATACGCTGGCCCATCCCGATCTCGTAAAAAACGAGTCGCCTGTGTCGTGGCATTTCTCCCGTATCCAGCCCTTCATCGAGCGGGCGCTGGATCGCATTGCGTCGACGGGTGTTGCCATGGAGCTGAACACAAGTGGCCTTAACAAGGCGCTGCCTGAGATGAATCCCGGACCGGGCATGCTGAAGCTCATGCAGGCACGCGGGATTCCCGTCGTGATCGGCGCGGATGCGCATTCCACCGATCGGGTCGGGGACCATTTTCAAGATGCGCTGCGTCTGCTTGAAAATGTCGGCTATTCCGAAGTCAGCATCTTCCTGGATAGGCAGCGGAGGCCGCTTCCGATAGCGGCGGTAAAGGCGTCCCTGGTTTCAGGATGAGCGAATCCCTGCCTGATCTCTATCAGTTTACGCGGGCGGAGATCACTGAACTCGTCGTGGGTTGGGGCTATTCCCCGGTGCATGCAGCGACTCTCTGGAATGCGCTGTACTGGGAGATGGCGGAGGGCATCGGCGCGATGCAGGCACTTCCGGAAAAGGTAAGAATCCGCCTTGAAAAGGAGACAAGGCTGGGAGTGCTGCCTGTGGCGCTCTCGACTGACTCCAGCGATGGTTACACGCGCAAGTTTTTGCTGACGCTTCCCGATGATCGCCGGATTGAGACGGTGCGCATGCGTTTTACCGGACGGGCGACGGCCTGCATCAGCTCGCAGGCGGGATGTGCGATGGGATGCGTTTTTTGCGCGACCGGACAGATGGGGTTCTCGCGGCACCTTGCAGCAGGAGAGATCGTCGCCCAGGTCGTTCATGTTGCACGCATGCTGAAGCGTGCAGGAGAGCCGCGTCTTCGCAATGTCGTGGTCATGGGCATGGGCGAACCCCTGCACAACTATGACGCCACGATGCGTGCGCTGGAGATCGTGCGTGACAGTTCAGGGCTGGCTTTGGGGGCGGAGCGCATCACGGTAAGCACGGTTGGCGTGGTGCCTGGCATCCTGAGGCTTGCGGAGGAAAGGCAGCCGGTGAGCCTCGCGGTGTCGCTGCATGCCGCGACGCAGGAGGAGCGTGCGGCGCTTGTGCCTGCGGCGCGTGCGTGGCCGCTTGACCGGTTGATGGAGGCCTGCCGAACCTACAGTGCGATCACCGGGCGGCGCATTTTCTATGAGTGGACCCTGATCGAAGGAAAGAACGACAGCGCAGATCACGCGCATGCCGTGGGGCGGTTGCTACACGGACTGCCCGCGCAGGTGAACCTGATTCCCCTCAACCCGACGAGCGGTTATGCGGGAGAGCCCGGTCGCCGCGAGACAGCCAGGGAATTTCAGCAAATCCTGGCGAATCAGTACAACCTCCCCAGCACGGTCCGCCAGCGCCGGGGCATCGACATTGCCGCCGGATGCGGGCAGCTGGCCGGGGTGGTTTGACGTATGGGTTGCCTTTGGCGGAGGTAACTGATTGGTTCATTGTCTGAAGATGAAGCTTTTGGTGCTCGTTCTGCTGATGGCAACGGGGCTGTCGGTCGCAGCCCCTCACAGGAAGGCGCCGACGACGGGATTCAGGTGTGACCGGGACTTGGCAAGGCGAGGCCAGATCCGCTGTGGTGCCTGGCGCCAGGAAACCGGCAAGGGAGATTTTCGCCCATCCCATTCCTTATTGCCTTCCCGTCGAAGAGGTCATGACTGTTAGGCGCCTTCATGACTAGTGATGCCGAGAAAGTCGTCCGCCGCCGCAACCCCGATCGTACCAAGCGCCGGCTCCTCCAGGCTGCGATCCGATTGTTCTCCGAGAAGGGATATCACGGCGTCTCGGTCGATGAGATCGTGGCCAAGGCGAAGTCCAACAAGCGGATGGTCTATCACTACTATGGTTCAAAGAATGACATCTACCTTGCCGCGTTGATGGAGGTGCTGGGGCGGCTGGAATCAACCGAGTTTCAGGCGGTGGTTGCGAAAGGGCGGGCTGACCAGCAATTGAGGGACCTGCTGCTGGCTTATTTTAGGTTCCTGGATGCCAACCCGGAATTCTACCGCCTTGTGCTCTGGGAGAATCTGGAGCATGGCAGGCACATGGCACGCAGCGCGACAAAGCTTTCGAAGAACCCCTTCATGGAACGATTCCGTGTCATCATCGAGGAGGGAGTCCGGCAGGGGATTTTCCGGCCACCTGCCGACATCAAGCACCTTCTGGTGAATTTCATGGGGCTCTGTTTCATCTACTACTCGAACTACTATTCGCTGGAGATCAGCCTTGGCCTTGACATGAAAAGTCAGCGAGGCCGGGAGATGCGCGTCACTCAGGTCATCGACCTCGCCTTTCACGGACTCCTCGCAAAATAGCGACGCATGTTTGCCAGATGCTCCCATGTAGTGCTGAATTGATTCCATGAGCATCATAGACGCCCACACGCATCCCGTCATGTTCAAGCGCGGCCTGACGCGGCCGGAGGTCGACCGATTGGTGAAGCACGGTCGCACACTTGGAGTGAGATGGATGGTCGGGTTGGGAGATGTGCTCCTCTATGGCCGTAACTTCACGGCCGAGCAGATTGTCGAGGTGAACGATGACTCGGCCAAGGTGCAGGCGATGTACCCGGATTATTTTCGATTCTTCTGTTTCCTGAATCCCCGGCTCGGTGAAAAAGCGGTGATGGGCGAAGTGGAGCGCTGTGTGGACAAATACGGCTTCATCGGCATCAAGCTCGAAATCTGCAACAATGCGCGGGATGCCTGCATGAAGCCCGTGATGGAGGCTGCGCGCCGCTGGAAACTCGTCGTGCTGCAGCACTCGTGGAGCCAGACCAACATCCGGCAGCGCAGTTTCCATACGGATCCGGCGGATACGGCGACGCTTGCCCGGAGGCATCCCGACGTACCCATCATCATGGCACATCTCACGGGTTGTGGTGTGCGTGGAGTGCTTGAGGTGAAGGAACTCGACAATGTCACAGTGGACACGTCGGGCGGGTTGGCGGATGAAGGCTTGCTCGAATATGCGGTGGAGCACCTGGGGGCCAACCGAATCATCCATGGATCCGACCTGCCCGGCCGGTCGATCGGCGTTTCCATTCAACGTGTCCTGGGCTCCAGACTATCCGTCTCGGAAAAGGAGCGCATTCTCTTTTCCAACGCCGCCCGCCTGCTCAATCTCGGTTGATCCTCATCATGCTTTTCGACGTCAATTGTTACCTGGGAGCGTGGCCGTTTTCGCTCGTTCCCGAAATGAATGCGGAACAGCTCGCACGGCACCTTGATCGCGCAGGCGTGGATTGCGCTGCCGTTTCTCCCTTGGGCGCTGTGTTCCAGCCCGAGCCCATGCCCGCCAATCGTGCGCTCTTCGCCGCCCTGCGTGGCAAACGCCGGTTTATACCGCTTCCCGTGGTAAATCCGGCACTGGCCAACTGGAAGGAACAACTCGAGGAGTGCGCAGCGGCACCTGGCGTCCGGGCGGTGCGCCTGTATCCCAACTATCACGACTACCGGCTAACCCGTCGCACGCTGCTCCCGTTCGTGGATGCGCTCGAGCACCATCGCCTGAGACTCGTGATCACGGCAAGGATCGAGGACGAACGCCACCGGTACTTCGCCCTGCGCATCAAGGGTGTGCCCGTGGCGGATCTCACCGCGTTTCTCAAGGCGAACCCCAGGACCGTTCCGCTTGTCACGGGATTGTCGGTCACCGAAGCGATCCAGCTCGCATCCGGCACCGAGAACTTTTTAGCGGACATTTCGTACCAGGAGAATATCGAGCTCGCTGCGATGCTTCGCGGCAAGCTGTCGAGTTCGCGCCTGATGTTCGGCACCCTGACGCCGCTCGTGTCGGCGGCCGCGCAGTCGGGCAAACTTTGCGCTCCGGATTTTTCCGCCGCCGAGCGTCGGCGGATCGCCTCCACAAACGCCGTACGTTTCTTTTCTGGACCTCATGCCGATCGTCGATGAGCCGTTTCCCCGTCCCGCGCGCTGGGGCGGGCCTGAACTTGCCCGGCTGACCCGGATGCTGGGGCAGTCCTCTCTTTTCTATTGGAAAGGGCCGCAAACGGCCGCGTTGCACGAGGAGTTTCGGAAACTCTATCCGTTCAAGCACCTCGCTGCGTGTTCTTCAGGCACCGCTTCGCTGCACATTGCGCTCGCGGCGCTTCGTTTGCGACCGGGAGAGGAGGTCATCGTGCCTCCGATCACCGACATGGGATCCGTCATCGGGATCCTTTACCAGCAGGCGGTGCCGGTGTTTGTCGACCTCGATCCCGACACCTACAATCTGGATCCTGCGGCGATTGAAAACGCGGTTACGGCAAAGACCCGGGCGATCATGGCCGTGCACCTTGCGGGGAATCCCTGCGACATGGCTGCCATCCTCACGATCGCGCGCAAGCACCGGCTTGTGGTCATTGAGGACTGCGCGCAGGCATGGGGTGCGGAGCAGCAGGGGCGTCCGGTCGGAATGTTCGGCGACTTCGGCTGCTATTCGTTCAATGACTTCAAGCACCTGAGCTGCGGCGATGGCGGCATGGTGGGCACGCAGTCGGATCAGTTTGGCGAGAGTTTGGGAAAATGGGGCGACAAGGCGTACGACCGGGTTGCGGGCGAAAGGGACATTTCCCTCCTGAGGGATCCCTCGGACCTTGCGCCGAACTACCGCATCTCGGAACCGCAGGCTGCAATTGCAGCCGCGCAAATGGGCAAACTTGGTGCGATCGTTGCACGGCGCATCGAGATCGCATCACGACTCACCGCCGCCCTTGGGGAGGTCCCCGGTATCCGGCCGCCCGTGACACGCGCGGGTGACAAACACAGCTTCTGGTTCTATCTCCTCCGGCTCGAGACCGAGCGATTCCGTGGAGGTCAGGCTGGCTTTGCCGATGCCCTTCGAGCGGAAGGGGTGAATCTCTCCGCCGGATACCTGCCAAAGCCGTTGTATGGCTACCGTGTTTTCCAGAATCACAATTTCTTTGGCGGTGCCTGGCCGGTACGTGATTTCGGCCTGACGACCATGGACTACCGCCAGGTGAAATGTCCGGTCGCCGAAGCGATCCTGGCTGACAGCATCCTCCTCTACATGAACGAGGCTTTCAGCGATGGATACGTCACGAAGCTGATTCAGGCAATTGTGTCGGTCGCGCGGCGGCTCGCCCGCTGATTGGTGCTTCACTCGAAACTTCTCCAAGGCCCAGTCCTATGGGCATCGGGGATTTGATGTGAGGCAGCCCCCGTTGCTTCCATGCATGAGGAGAGTCGTCACCGCCCGGGTACTTGAAGCCCGGATGAGCGGTCTTTCGTTCCGCGCGGACGACCGTTCTACATGCTACACGGCGGATCGCCGGGTGTTTGCCTTCGATTTCGCAAGCCGCGCAGGTAGCGCAGACGCTGTCGAGCATTCTCGCCGGACCTGATGGAAAAATCTACGCGAGCGGATACCTGACAGGAGGTACGGCAATCTTTGATCCGGAGAAGCCGGAGGTTCGATCCCCGACGCTGCGTGGAGTCGCGCAATGTGAGGGCATGACCCATTTGAATGGCAGGATCTATTTTGGAGCGTATCCCGGGGCGATCATCTCCGAGTATGATCCAGAAAGACCTTGGGCGGAGGGCGGCAATCCACGCACGCTGTTCAGCCTGAAGGAGGCACAGCAGGATCGTCCCTATGCGATGGCAGACGATGGCGCGCACCGGATCGTCATCGGCACCGTGCCGGAGTATGGAGTCCTTGGTGGCGCGTTGACGATCTACGACACGACCACGGGCGAGCGGCGGACGCTGTCGCATCGCGAACTGGGCATCGAGGATCTTAGCATTGTCAGTCTGGTCTGCCGCAAGGGCGTGGCCTACGCAGGCACATCGGTTTCAGGAGGACTCGGAGCCGAACCGGCCAAGTCGGAGGCAAAGCTGCTCTGCTACAACCTGGAGAGCGGTGCTGCTGACGTGGTTTCCATACCGGATGCGGTAGGAAACAGAAAGGTCATCTCTACGGTGATCGTGGGTCCGGATGGGAAGATCTGGATGATGGTCGAAGGCTGGCTGCTGGCGTTTGATCCGATGACGCGCCGCTTTGATGAGCCGAAAAATCTCTTTCCCCAAGTGCGGTATTCACCGAAAGCGAGCGCCGTGGTGGTGAAGGACGC
>CAUJJL010000094.1 GCA_963205455.1 Verrucomicrobiota bacterium | reverse complement strand
GAGGAGGTGGGCAGGCGACTCGATCCCTCCTTCGATCTGCGCAGCCATGCCCGCCCCATCCTTCGCGAGCTTCAGATCAACCGCCTGCGGCCGCGAACACTCTGGCGCGATGCCCGCAACCTGGTCCGCTCCTCGTTCATGGGAATCAAGGAGCTTCCCGGCGAACTCCGGCGGATTGTCAGGCGGCTGGAGCGCGACGACCTGACCATCAAATTTCAACACCAGGGACTCGAGGAAGTGGACGATGCCCTGAAGACAGCCGCCAATCGCATCACGCTCGGTGTCATCATCGGATCCTTGATCGTCGGTTCATCCCTGATCATCACCACGCGGGCGACCCCCACCCTGTTCGGCTACCCTGCGCTTGGCATGATCGGCTACCTGCTTTCAGCCGTGCTCGGCCTCTACGTCGTGTGGGACATCTTCCGTCACGGACGCCACCGGTAGCCGTGGTACGATCCTGGAACCACCCGCCATCAATACCCGCTTGGACGCACACAAAACGGACTGCAGGAAACTCCTGGAATCCCTGTTTTTCAAACTGGCGAAACGTTACATCGCGCCGGCTTGAAACAGCGATTCACGTTCGTCAAGCCATTGGCTGGTCGGGCTGGGCGTCGACTTCGGCCGCGGTGGCTTGGGGTGACTCGAAACGTGCCACTACTTTCGTCCACACCAGATCCCCCATGCAGTTGATCGTGGTGTTGCTCATGTCGAAGAATCGGTAAACACCGCCTACGATTGCCGCAACCTCGAGGGGGAGATTGAAGGCTTTGACGAAGATCATGGCGATCACGAGGCCGCCGCCAGGCACACCTCCAATCCCTTCGGAAAGGATGAGGCCGACAAACAGGATGGAGATAATGGTGCCGAGGTCGAAATGAACACCGGCGGCTTGGGCGGTGAACAGGAGAATCGCTGCCAGTGTGACCGAGGTGCCGTCCTTGTTGAACTGTGAGCCGAGCGGCAGGGTGATCGCATAAATGCGCCGGGGAATGCCGAGACGTTTGTCCGCGACATCCATGGTCACCGCCAGACTGGCCAGACTGCTGCACGTGGCGATGGTGGTCGCGTACAGCGAAGAGGTCCGCTGGAGAAAATCCAGCGGACGCGTGCCGGTGACCAGTCGGAGGACAACCAGGTAGAAGATGGCCACCAGGAGTTGCGCAAGCCAGACACCGCCGATGAAGAGTGACAACGAACCGAGAATTGTCGTTCCGTATTCTCCGGCGGTGACGGCTGCGAGCGCGGCGACTCCGAGAGGAGCGATCCCCATGATGAGGGTGGTCAGCTGGCGCAGGGCATCGGCAACCAGTGTGTAGGCGCGTGCGAGCGGCTCCCGCTTGTCGGTTGGCAGCATGACGGTGGCGACGCCCAGCAACGCGGCAAACACCGCGATCTGCGCCACGTTTCCGGAGGTAAGGGCCTGAAATACATTGCGAGGGACCAGGTCCATCAGCGTGTTTGCAATCGACGGGACGCTGCCGATCTCCTGCGAGACCTCAGCGCGCAGCGGAATGCCGAGTCCAGGCTTCAGCCAGTGGATGATTGTCAGGCCGAGGCTCAGCGCCACAATGGTGGAGAAAAGATAGCAAAGGATGATTCGAAGCCCGACGCGGCCGAGCAACTTGATGTCGCCGGCCGAGGTGAGTCCGGCCAGGAGGTTGAAGAAGACGAGCGGAATGGCGCTCATGATCAGCGCGCGTATGAACATCTCGCCGATGGGCTGGACTGCTGCGATGGGTGGACCGATCCAGAATCCGAAGGCAGCACCGACAAACATCGCACCGAGTGTCTTGGTGCCGAAAGACCAGCCCTGCCAGAGCTCCAGCAGCCGGATCAGGAGTGACTTGTTTGCTTGGGAAGAGGTCATGTCAGGAAACAGCGGGCGGCGTGGTGAGTGATTTTCCGGCGATGTAGGTCGGTTCCAGCAAGACACCCGTCTTGGCGGGCCGACCCTCGGCGAGCGCTTCTGCCATGGCAAAGAGTCGGCGCGCATAGGCAGCAGGACGGTAGTCGTAATGGCTGGGGCTGGGCAGCAGGTAGCCAAGGAAGGGATCGCCGTAGGTAGTCAGAAGCGATATGTCCGTTGGTATGCGCAGGCCGAGGTTGCCAAGCACGCTGACGACCGTGAGGTAATAGAAGGGATTGAGGATCAGGATCGCGCTTGGACGGCGCGGGGAGCCTAGGACGCGGCCCAGCAGGTACCCGACGCTTTCGGCGCTTGGCTCGTGGCGGATCGCCTCGTGTTCCACTCCCTTCTGCCGGGCGACATCGACAAATCCCCGGATGCAGTTCTCCCATGCGGCGGTCGAGTTTTTCTCTGCAAGCACCGCGATCTGGCGGTGCCCTTTGGCGAGCAGGAGTCCGGCGGCGTGGACGCCGAGAGCGCGATTGTCCAGGGCGACATAAGGCAGCGTTACACCCTGGTCGCAGGTGCCGGCGACCACGCACCGGACACCCAGCATTTGGAAACGGCTCTGCAATCCCGGTGGGGAAAGGTTAAGGATCCAGCAACGGTGTTGATACTGTTCCAGGAGACGCGAATAGAGCTTGGCCCGCTTGGAAGGATTATCGCTGTGAAGCTCGTGTACGATCAGTTCGTAGCCTGCGGTCGTACAATGTGAACGCAGGTGGTCGATCCACAGGAGTTGATAGGGCTTCAGCTGATCGAGTTCAGTGGGTTGGAGAAGGCCCAGTGTCCGACTCGGGGGAGTGGTGGTCGTGCGGTCCTTGCGCACGACCACCGATCCATAGCCGTTCACGGTGTTGATCATGCCGTCGGCGCGGAGCAGCGCCAGGGCCTGGCGCAGGGTCGAGCGGCTGACCTGCAGTTCCGTGCTGAGCTGGAGTTCACCCGGCAACACGCGCGGCCAGCGGCCACGCGCGATTTCAGCGGCGATCGCGGTGGCGGCAGATTGACCTAGAGATTCGCGTGTCAGGCGCATAAGCGCGACCGGCGTGCGATCAGATTTTTACCTGGCAGTTCTCCATCACAACGCGGCCGTCCACGGTCAGACGGGCCTTGAGCATCACGAGATCGTAGTGGGTGGGTGCCACGATTTCGCCGCCCAAAGTAAAGCTGGTGCCGATCCCTATGTGGATTGACCCCATGACGCCTTCGTCTTCGAGCATGAACCCGGATAAGGTTGCATGGGGATTGAGTCCAACCCCAAGTTCCGCGACGTTGTAGCACTCGCGGTGATTGCGGGAGCGCAGCGCGGCTTCCAGCTGGCGGGCCTGGACTCCACCTTCAATTTTCACGATATATCCACGCTCAATCTTGCACACGACCGGTTCGGTCAGCACGCCGATTCCGAGATAGGGGATACTGCCGTCGGCGACGAGGATGCCTTCGGTGCCGCCGTGGACTGGAACCACGTTGGTTTCGATCGTAGGCACGGGGGCAAGCTCGCCGCGGCTGGGTACACCCGTGAGTATATTGACCGGCCGGCCCTCGATCGGAATCAGCAAGTCGGTACCCTTGTCAGACGTGAGGTGGACCTCCTTGCCGGCCTGGAAAGCTGCCCCGATGGCGCGTCCCACGTGAGCCTGCTTTTCGAAATCCGTTTCGAGGAGCGCGGGACAGGTCAGCACCCGCTGGTTATGCGCCGTCATGAGGATGGCCCTCGCCCCACGCGCGAGCGCCGCTCGCATGGCGCGGGTGTGTGTGATCGAGATGCTCACCGGGGAAAAGACTACATTCGCCTCCAGCATGGCCTCCGCGGCGTCAGCGGGAGGCTCCTGCCCGTCGTGCAGGCGCTTCGGAACGACAAACAGGCGGACATTCGCTCCGCTGTTGTTGAGCTCCCCAGCCAGGAGGTCCGCGATGGCCTTCATTTCGGGATCGGTGATGACGACGGCGCGCTCCCCGCGCTGGACGCGGCCGTTGTGGTGGACTACCTTTTGGATGCCTCGGATCATAAGGGAAAGGGTTCAATGCGGACGGAATGGTGCCGCCGCAGGGCTTGATAGGAACCATGTGGCCCGGCCCGGCTGACAGCGGCGAGCCTTCCCTTGCTGTCTGTTATTCAGGCAGGACGCCAACCAACCTGTTTACAGAAAAGACAGTGATCATGGAATTGGCGTTGGTGATAAGCGGTCATTGTAGTCGCACCGCACCAAATAAGTTACGCCTTAGCTTCAATAGCCGGCCCCAGTAAGCCAACCCCGCTTCCATCCCATGAATAGACTGAATCCCTGTCTGCATCTCGCACTGAGGGCGACCTACCCCACAGCTGCCTTTGCCCTGTCCCTTGCTACAGCCATCGCTGGACTGGCCCAGACCGCCTCCGCACCCGCGGTAAGGGAGGAAAAGGAGGAGGTCTTGAAGCTCGAAGCCTTCAACGTCACCGGCTCCAACATCAAGCGTATGGAGGCGGAGAAGGTCCTCCCGGTCACCGTACTGGACCGCGAGGCCATCCAGGCAAGCAACTCGCTAACTCCGGTCGAACTCCTGATGCAGCTCCCGCAGCTCACCGATGTTCCCCGGAATGAGACGAGCAACGGCGGTGCCAACACGCGAGGTGACAATGCCAACATCAGCCTGCGCGGCATCGGTTCAGGTTATACGCTCATCCTCCTGAACGGGCGTCGTCTGACACCCGCGCCGCTCGTGTCGAATGAAGCCGGCATCCCGGCCATGTCCGTGAACGTCAACCAGCTGCCGGTGCGCGGCCTTGCCCGCATCGAGGTGCTGCGCGACGGCGCGTCCTCAATTTATGGTTCAGATGCCATCGCGGGCGTCGTGAATTTCATCACTGACACCTCGTTTCGCGGAACAGAGGTACGGACGCGTTTCGGTGCGCCGGAACATGGCGCGGGCCAGACCTTTCAGGTTAGTCTTACGCACGGCAGGGATCTTGCCAATGGTCGCGGCCAGTTGCTTCTGGTGCTTGATGCCTTCCGACGCGACCCGATCTTCATGACCGATCGCGATTTCACGGCTTCAGCTTTTTATTCCCCGCGGGCGCCGGCCCCATTCAACGTTGCTGGCAATGCCTTTGATGCCCGCGGTTCGGATGGCCGGTATCCCAGCTTCCGCATCGGCACGAGCACTACGACGAATTATTTCAGGCCTGTGAATGGCGTGCCGACCCTCACGACGGCGGCGCCAAACCGCAACGCAAACCCGGAATATTACCTCGATGCGAACCCGTTCCAGAACGTGGCCTACAACGAAGCGGAGCGTCACAATTGGATGGCCAGCGCTTCCTATGACCTGACCAAGAATATCACGGTCTTCACGGATCTGTCATTTTATCACGCCAAGAGCCGGATCTCGCGGCAACCGATCCGCAGCGCAGCACCTTCCAGCAGCCAGTTCGCGCCAATCTCGGTGAACAATCCGTACAATCCCTACGGTTCGCGGTTCTATAGTCCCACCGGTGCGCCAAACGCGGATGGTACGCCCCGCCTCACAGGCACACCGCAGCAACTGGTGCTCGTTGCCCTGAACCATCTCGATGTTGGCGGTGAGAATATCAAAGTCACTGGCAATACCTTCCGCGCGGTTGCCGGTCTTCGGGGCACGATCTTCCAAGGATGGACTTGGGAAACGGCAGGACTGTATTCCCGTGCAGCCGCAACTGACATCTCCTACAACGCGGGGCGGGAGTCGCTTTTTCAGCAGGCGTTGATGAAGACCGATGCCACGGCCTACAACCCCTTTGGCTACACCTTCAAGGTCTCGAATGGCGCGGTTGTCGCGGACAAGCCCTACACTAACCCCGAAGCGGCTCTAAGCTCATGGGTCCAGCCATGGCGGCACGATGGCACCACCTCGCTCTTGAGCGGCGATTTTCGCGCCACGGGTCCCTTGATGACACTGTGGGGCAATACGATTTCCCTGGCGGTGGGCGGGGAGGGTCGCCGCGAGGATTATACGGATACCCGGCCTCCCTACGCCGGCGTGAATCCTCCCGGTTCCGGATTGGATGTGAACGACAATGACTTCCTTGTGGCTTCGCCGAAACCTGACGCTTCGGGCGATCGCACCGTGTATTCTCTGTATGGCGAAGTTGTCATTCCCCTGGCTGGTTCGGAGCGCAATTTTCCGCTGGTGCGTTCGCTGGAGATTTCGGGCGCGGCGCGCTACGAGGATTATAGCGACTTTGGTACCACGATCCGGCCCAAGTTCGGCCTGAATTGGAAACCGTTCAACAATGTGATGGTGCGTGCCTCCCTTAACCGCGGTTTCGCTGCGCCGACCTTGACGGCCAAGTATACGCCCACGCAGTTCACCGTGGACAGCACGCCAGGCATCGTGGATCCCTATCGAAACGAGGGCATCGGTGAAGGTGCATACAGTCAACGGCGTGTAATTTCGGCCAACCCGGACCTGAAACCCATCAAGTCGGATGGTAGCAGCGTGGGTGTCGTGATCGAAATTCCCTGGATTCGCGGCCTCACGCTGACCGGCGATTACTTCCAGATCGAGCAGCAGGACGAGATCGGCTCGCGCAGCAATGCCCAGATTCTGAACAGCGATACCGCCCTCCTGAAGGCTTATGTGGCGCAACAGCTGGCCGCGGGAAGAACAATTGACCAGATCGACCTGGGCAGCGGAACATCTGCCTACAAGGGCGATCCGTCAGTTGTTCGCCAGACGGTTTCCGCAGCGGACACAGCAGCTTTCAACGCTTCCAATGCATCCAAACCGGCGGCCCAGCGGCTGCCGGCGGTTGGACGCGTCATTTCGCGCTATGCGCCGTTTGAAAACTTTGCCAAGAGCTTCGTTTCCGGGATCGACATGGGCGTTTCCTACACCCGGCGAAGCAACCGGTGGGGAACGATTCTCGCTTCAACGGAGTGGACTTACCTCATCAAGTCGGATGTTACCCGGAGCCCGGCTGGTGGCAGTACAACTGTCTCCGATCGCCTCGGCACGAATGGCACAACGCGTTGGCGCGGATCGGCGTCTCTGTTGTGGGAAAAGAATCATTGGTCCGCCTCATTCGGTGCGTATTACATCGGCAGCTTTGGCGACACCGGCGCTACGACGACCGCCACCCTCTATGATTCGCTGGGCAAGCCGGACTACATCGTCAAGCAGGTGGATAACAGCGCATATGTCTATCGGTATCGGGTTAGGGATGTGGTCACTTTCAACGCATCGGTGGGTTATGCCTTTGGTCAGGAGCGCAGTGTCTGGTTGAGGAATACCAAAGTAAAAATTGGCGTTATCAACCTGACCGACCGGGAACCGCCGCTCGCGTCGGGAGCGTTCGGTTTCAACTCTTCGGTGCACGGCACCCTTTTCGCCGGCCGTACCTGGACGCTTGAATTGAGCCGGAAATTCTGACCCTTCAGAAAATGAACATTCCCCGCCACGCCGCTGGTTTCTTCCTCGCGGCCCTGATTGCTACGGCCACCTCGGCGGTCACGTCTCCCAAGGAACATTTCGGCTTCAATATCGGGGATGACTATCAACTGGCCACCTATTCACAAACTGAAGCCTATTTCAAGAGGCTCGCTGCGGAGTCTGACCGGCTGAGGCTGGTGAAAATCGGCCTGACCGAAGAAGGGCGGACGCATTACATGCTGATTTGCTCCTCCCCGGAGAACCTGAAGAACGTTGAGCTCTACCGGGAAAATGCCCAGCGGCTCGCCCGGGCCGAGGACTTGACGGATGAAGAGGCCCGCACCATGTCGAAGGCCAGCAAGCCCATCGTGTGGATCGACGGAGGCTTGCACGCGACCGAGACCGTCGGCGCGCAGCAGTTGATTGAAACCCTCTGGCTGTTTGCATCTCGCACCGACCCGGAAACGCTGCGCATCCTCGACAACGTCGTCATCCTGTTCGCAAACGACAACCCGGACGGACAGGAACTCGTCAGCTCCTGGTACATGCGGCACGCTGACCCCATGCGCCGTAAGGATTTCGACATCCCACGGCTTTATCAGAAATACGTCGGACACGACAACAATCGGGACTTCTTCATGATGAACATGAGGGAGTCCAGCAACCTGGCCCGTGTGTTCTACATCGATTGGATCCCCCAGATCATCTACAACCATCACCAGTCGAGCCCGGCTGGATCGGTGGTGGCAGGTCCGCCCTACCGTGACCCGTTCAACATGCTCTACGACCCGATACTGGTCACGAGCCTCGATGCCTTGGGCGCTGCCATGGTCACGCGCCTGAATCTCGAAGACAAACCCGGTTACACGCGTGGGACCGGCGCGCCATATAACGCCTGGCGGAATGGCGGTCTGCGCAACAGCGCGTACTATCACAATCAGATCGGCATCCTCACAGAGATGACCGGGCATCCCACCCCCGGGACCATTCCATTGACGCCGGAGCGGCTGGTGCCCAGTGCGGTTTTCCCGAATCCGATTCCGCCGCAGCCCTGGCATTTCCGGCAATCGATCGACTATTCGATCACGCTCAACTATGCGGTGCTGAACTACGCCGTGCGCCACGGCGACGAACTGCTCTATAACATCTATCGCATGGGCAGGAATTCGATTGAGCGCGGCCAGCGGGATTCATGGACGCTTTATCCGAGGCTGGTCCGCCAGATTGCTGCCACTCCGGGCAGTCGCGTGGAGGAGTTTCGGCCCGGTTCTGGGCTGGGTGTGAAGCAGTTCAACGCGGTCTTTCAGGATCCGGCAAACCGCGACCCGCGCGGCTTCATTCTCACCGCCGACCAGCCGGACTTCCCGCGGGCGACACGGTTGATCAACGCCCTGATCAAATCCGGTGTGGTGGTGCACAAGGCAACCGCCAGCTTCACCGTCGAGGGCCGGAACTATCCTGCTGGTTCCTGGGTCGTGAAGACCGATCAGTCGAACCGACCGCACGTTCTCGACACCTTCGAGCCTCAGGATCATCCGGTGGAGTATCCGCCGGGCGGCGGACCACCCATTCCGCCCTATCGCGGAGATGGCAGCGGCTGGACCCTCGCATTTCAGATGGGCGTGAAATTCGATCGCATCCTGAACGGGTTCAACGGTCCCTTCGAGCGGATCCCATATGGTGAAATCCAACCGGTAGCACCGGCTGTTGCCGAGGAAGGCGCTGCTGGTTTTCTGCTGAGTCATGCGGTGAATAACAGCTTCGTTGCCGTCAACCGCCTGCTTCAAGCGGGTTGCGAGGTCGAATGGTTGCGTGACGCAGATACCGAGGCGGGGAAGGATGCCTTCTACATTCCGGCTGCTGGTCGAGCGGCGGAAATCCTGAGTCATGCAGCGAGGGAACTCGGTATCGCTGCCAAACCTGCTGCGAAGAAACCCGCCGGGAAGCGATTGCAACTCGTGGCACCGCGCATCGCGCTGTGGGATATCTATGGTGGTTCCATGCCCTCGGGCTGGACCCGCTGGCTCCTGGAACAGTATGAATTCGGCTCATTCAACGTGACCTTTCCGAGTGAGATCAATGTCGGCCGGTTGCGCGAGAAGTACGACGTGCTCATTTTGGTCGATGCAGCCTTTGCAGAACCGGGGAGCAGCAAGCGGGAACCTCCGCAGCCATCGGCGGACGATACGCCGGAGCAATATCGGGGCTGGCTCGGCCGGTTGTCGCGTGAGACATCGGTCCAGCCGCTGAAGGAATTCATGGAGGCTGGAGGCACTGTTATTGCACTCGAGTCCAGCACGGTACTGGCCTCATTCCTTGATCTGCCTGTACGCCGCGCGCTCGTTGCAAAGGGCGCAAACGGAGAAGAGCAGCCGCTTCCTCGCGAGAAATTTCACATTCCCGGCAGCCTGCTCTCCGCGGCTTTGCAGTCCAACCTACCGATCACGGCCGGGATGTCGAAAGAGGTGGTGATAAACTTCGACAACAGCCCGGTCTTCGAATTGACGGACACAGCCGCCGCGAAGGGCGTGCGCTCCATCGCTTGCTTCGATACCGAAAAATCCCTGCGCAGCGGGTGGGCTTGGGGTGAGGAGCGCCTCAAGGGCAAGACCTCCGCCTTCGAAGCCTCGGTGGGAAGAGGCCGACTTTATGCCTTCGGGTCGAACGTCACTTTCCGAGGCCAGGCTGATGGCACGTTTGGGCTGCTCTTCAACGGGCTGCTTCTCAGTGCGGCCAAGGAGAAAAATTGATCCCGCGGCCTGTTTGCTTGGGTATCGGGCTGCTTGCGTTCGTCGCCGCGCTGGCCGGTCGGAGCAGGTACCCCGGCCAATTCGGCGAAGTTGGGCAGGATGTCCCACGCAGGAACGGTGTGTCCACCTGCCGGTCGAGCCGTGTGACCATTGCGGCGAAGGTCGCCAGCGGCATTGGCTGCGAGGCGTAGCCGCCGGGTGAAACAATCACGAGGTCGGGATGCGCCCCGACTCGGAGGCCTTCACGCGAGGCAGGCCTTGAACGCTGTGGTCAGGGCTTCCCGGTCGAGTTTCCTGCCGATGAACACGAGGGTATTGCTGCGCGGCGCGGTTCCCCATTCGCGGTCAAACTTCGCGTCAAAGAGCATGTGAACACCCTGGAAGACGAGGCGCTTGTTGCTTCCTCTGACGCTGAGCACGCCTTTCATGCGGTAGAGGTCGACGCCCTTTGTCCGAAGCAGATCGCTGATCCAGGTATTCAGCCGGTTGCCATCGAGGTCACCCGGCAGGCTGATACCGACGCTGGAAACATCGTCATCGTGGGAGTGGTGGGCCTGAAAATCCTGCTGCCAGCCCGGCCGGGCGTGCTGTCCCATAACAGCGATGTGCAGGGGAGCGTGTCCGTTCTGTTCAAACACGGCATAGAAACCGGGTTGATCAATCCTCAGGCGGAAATTTCCGCTGCCATCCTTCAATTGCAGACGATGCAGGGTGCCCCCGGGCTTCAATGTTTCCCCGTCGGCAACCTTGTTTTCCCAATCGGAAAAGAGCACGGCCGCTGCCTCCCGCGCGGGTGCGATGTCTGCCTCCTCCATCGTCTTCACCGGGAGGATGACGACATCCAATTCGTTCTCATTGCCATGATGGTGGTGATGATGTCCCTCCTCGTGGCCGTGGTCGTGATCGTGTCCCTCGTGATGATGGTCACAGCGTCCGATTTCCAGAGTATGCATTCCCTGGGGCAGCGCGTACACGCCCGCCCATTCGAACGGATACTCGGTCTCAAGGAAGCCAGGATCGATTTCAGTTGCCCGCGAAAGGTTGAAGCCGCCGACGTCGAGCACGGCTGACAACGGTACATTTGCGTTTTGCGCGCGGTGCACGCGGGCCGCGGCATTCATCTTCCTGATGCGGGCTTCAAGGGCATCGAGTTCGGCAGGCGATACGAGGTCCGTCTTGTTCAGGATCAGCACATCCGCGAACGCGATCTGCTTTTTCACCTCGGGTGACGTGTCGATGTGCTGCACCACGTGTTTGGCGTCGACCACGGTGACGATCGCATCGAGCCGGAAGCGCGCGCGCATTTCGTCGTCGGTGAAGAAAGTCTGCGCGACCGGACCCGGATCGGCCAGCCCCGTGGTTTCGATGAGGATGCCGTCGAGCCGGTCCTTGCGTTTCATCAGACGCCCCAGGATGCGGATGAGATCGCCCCTGACGGTGCAGCAGATGCACCCGTTGTTCATCTCGAAAATCTCCTCGTCGCTTTGGATGACGAGCTGGTTGTCGACACCCACTTCACCGAATTCGTTTTCGATCACCGCCAGCTTCTTGCCGTGCTGTTCGGTCAGGATGCGGTTGAGCAGCGTGGTTTTTCCGGCACCGAGAAAACCGGTGAGCACGGTGACGGGCAGGGAATCAGACGAGGAGGACATGGAGCAAGGTGACAGACTTCGTCAGCCTCGCAAGCGGGTCAAGCGGCGCGATCACCGCATCTCGGTCGCCGCTATGAGCGTTGCTGTTTTTGCGCGCGCCTTCCTCGAAACGTCACCCAGGCGCAGGCGGCGCCGAGCAGGATGGCCCCGTAGGTGGACGGTTCAGGCACGGGTATCTCTATCACTGCCTCGGTTGGAAATTCCTTCCAGGAAGGATCGGACCCTTTCCAGGTGTTGGTCGATGCAATCGACGCGGTTGACGCGCTGTACGTGCCCCGTGTGGAGCCGCTGGATTGAGCCATGGCGTCGACCGCCCTGCTCCACTGCGCCATGGCAAGCGTGGCGTCGCCCGCATTGAGCCTTGCGCCGCTGGCGGGCAGATAGGGCTGGGTGAGCCCTCCCTGTGGAAAATCCACCAATGCCGGTGACGTGATGGGTGAGGCCGGAGAGCTGGCTGCCGTTTCCTCGGACTGCGCGAAGGCGCCGCCCGGGTCAGAAAAAGCGAGGGCCATGAAAATGAGAAAAAAAATGACCGGACAAGGTCTCACGGACAGATTAGAAAACGCCTCCGCGGCTTGGCTCGCCAGTCAATTCTCCCCGACTGCCCATGGGTACTATTACCCCCGGCTTTCATCTGCAAGTACGTGGGCCCGCCCTCAGTTACGCTGGTTTTCCGCGGGGATGGGCGCTCAGCCGCCGAGGTAGCTCATCTCTGCCTTGGGACGGACTTCACCCGCGGCCAGCAACACGGCACGTTCATCGCTGTAGCGATCGACCCGCCCGGTCCAGATGCGCGTAACAAACCGGTCGAGTTCTAGGTCGCTCGCACCTGCGCGCACTGCTCCCAGAACATCCCATCCGAGTGCGGCAAAGAGACAGGTAAACAGACGCCCATCCGCCGAGAGGCGCGCGCGGTGACACTCGGAGCAGAAGGGTTCGGTCACGGAGGAGATCAGACCGATCTCGCCCCTGCCATCGCGGTAGCGGTAGCGCGACGCCACTTCTCCCCGGTAGGCGGGGCCGACGGGTTCCAACGGCCAGCGGGCTGCAATCCGCCGAACGATTTCTGCCGCGGGCACCACCTGGTCATGCTGCCAGTGGTTGGTGTTGCCGACATCCATGAATTCGATGAACCGAAGCGTGAGGCCGCGTTCCCTGAAATAGGCGGCGAGACCCTCGATTTCGCCGTCGTTCATGCCGCGCTGCACGACGGTGTTTACCTTCACCCGCAATCCCAGGCTCGTCGCGGCTTCAATGCCGCGGAGGACGCGCTCAATCTTGAAACCCAGCCCGTTCATGCGGCCTGCCGTTTCGGGGTTGAGCGAGTCGACCGACACATTCACCCGATCGAGGCCTGCGTCGCGCAGGGCGGCTGCCCGCTGCTCAAGCAGCCAGCCATTGGTGGTGAGTGCGACGTCGCGCACGTTGAGCTCTTGTTTCAGGATCCGGACGAGTTCGACAAGGTCTGCACGCAACAACGGTTCACCTCCGGTCAGCCGGATTTTTTCCACTCCCAGCCTCAGGAATGTGTGTGTGATGCGAACGAGTTCTTTGAGCGTCATCAATTGGGGATCCCTGAGAAAGGCATAACCGGGACCAAACACCTCGCGCGGCATGCAGTACGGGCAGCGGAAGTTGCAGCGATCTGTCACTGAAATGCGCAGATCGCGGAGAGGACGTTGAAAGGTGTCGCGCGGGCCGGAACTCACGAAAGCCTCACGAAGTAGGCTTGCCGTCAAAACGCAAGCCGACGGCCAACGATCTCATGCGTCAACTAGGCGATTGGAATGCAGCGTGGCACCTGTTCAAATCGGTGCATGCCCGTTTCCCCGACTGAAGCCCTGCGCCGTGTGCTGGATGCAGTTTCGCCCTTGCCGACGGAGGATTGCTCCCTCGGATCGGCCCATGGCCGGATCCTTCGGGCGCACATCCGGGCGGATCGCGCGATGCCTCCCTTCGATCGGGTGACCATGGACGGCTATGCATTGAGTTCGGCGGTGGCGAAACGGGCTGCGATGGAGGGCTCGCTTACCCTGAAGGTCGACGGCGATCCGCAGATGGCGGGCATGCTGGCGCGGTCCCTCTCCGGCAAGGCGGACGACACGTGCATGGAGATCATGACCGGCGCGGTACTTCCGGAGGGTGCCGACTGCGTGATTCCTTACGAGGAAACCGCGCGAACGGGAAATGCGGTGACGATTGGCGCGGATGCGTTGAAGAAGCTGCTCCCGGGCACGAACGTTCATCACCGGGCGAGTGATCACACGGCAGGAGCGGTGCTCGTAAGTCCCGGTGCCCGGCTTTCCGGACGGGAGATTGCCGCCGCCGCCGCGTGCGGTTGCACGAGCGTCCCTGTCGCGGCGCTGCCGCGCATCGCCTTGGTTGCCACGGGGGACGAACTTGTCGACGTTGCGCTGCCTGTAGCGCCTCACCAGATACGCCGCAGCAACGATGCCGCGCTGCGTGCAACGCTCATTGAGGCGGGGTATTCGCGCGTCGAGAATCATCACCTGCGCGATGTGCCCGCTGAAATTGAACGAGGGTTGCATCGCATGCTGACGGAGTGCGACTGCGTCATCATCGCCGGCGGGGTATCGAAGGGGCGGCGCGATCACATCCCCGCGACGCTCGCTGCCTTGGGTGTGACGGCTCTGTTTCACGGGGTGAGCCAGCGCCCGGGAAAACCGCTTTGGTTCGGCCTGAGCACCCGCCGCAAGCCGGTGTTTGCGCTGCCGGGAAATCCGGTTTCCTGCTACCTTTGCCTTCATCACTATGTGCTGCCGGCTTTGGGCAAGGCGAGTGGAGCGCCGCCTTCCGACCCTGTTCCGGTTCGCCTGGCTTCGACGGTCGCAGGCATGGAAAGGCTCACTCGATTCGTGCCGGTTCGAACTGAGATTGACGCGAGCGGAGTGCGCGTCGCGGAGCCGGTGCCGTTCAACACCTCGGGCGACTATACGAGCCTTCTGGGAACGGATGGCTACGTTGAACTTGCGCCGCAGGCATCCCCCTATCCGGCCGGACACGTGGTCCCCTTTTCCCGCTGGGTCCCGTAGATCCTGCGCCGGGACCACGGGTTTGAACAAACGCATTCGCTTTTGGTGAGAATGGAGCCAGACTGAACCTCTTTCTCCCATGCTCTCTCATCTCGATGCGAAAGGACGGCTGACCATGGTGGGTGTAGGCGACAAGGAGATCACGCGTCGCTTCGCCCGCGCGTGCGCGGTGGTGGTGATGCCTGCGGCGTTGGCCGGGCAGTTGAAGGATGGGGACATCCAATCCAGGAAGGGACCGATCTTCCAGGCGGCCGTGCTCGCGGGCATCATGGGGGCAAAGAGGACCAGCGACCTGATTCCGCTTTGCCATCCGCTTCCCCTCGATGACTGCAAGGTTGTCATCGAGTGTTCACCGGCATTTCCCGACGGTTCCGTCGAAGCGCAAATCGAGTGCCGCGTTGAAACCCATGGTCGCACCGGTGTGGAGATGGAGGCGCTGACGGGTGCGACAATCGCTGCGTTGACACTCTACGACATGGGAAAGGCGGCAACCCACGGCATCGTGATCAAAGAGGTGAGGCTGCTCGAAAAGACTGGCGGAAAATCGGACTACATCGCGAAGTAGGACATGGCCACCGTACGACTGAGTTATTTTGCGTTGCTTCGAGAGCAGCGCGGCCTCGCTCACGAGGTGCGTGAGACTTCTGCGGTGTCGGCTGGCGAACTGTATGCAGAGCTGAGCACGCACTACCCTTTTACGCTGTCGGCGGATCGCATCCGTGTGGCCATCGACGGCGAATTTTCGCCACTGAGCACTCCCTTGCGCGAAGGTTGTGAACTGGTGTTCATCCCGCCGGTCGCGGGCGGGTGAAACGACTCGTTTTGGGCAACAGCGGAGGACAGCCGTGAACTTTCAACTGGCGACGGAACCCATCGACCCCGGAGCACTGGCGCGGGTGCTCGACGATCCGCGCGCGGGCGCCTTTGTTGAATTCCAGGGTCGTGTGCGCAATCACAACGATGGCCATGCCGTGCGTGCACTCGATTACGAGGCGTATGCCCCGCTCGCGGTAAAGGAAGGCACGCGCATTCTGGAAGAGGCTGCGTCCCGGTTTGCGCTGATCAATGCGGGGTGCGTTCACCGCGTCGGTTCGCTGCAGATCGGTGATCTCGCGGTGTGGGTCGGAGTGACGGCGCCCCATCGCGACGCCGCCTTCAAGGCCTGCCGGTGGATCATCGACGAAACGAAGGCGCGGGTTCCGATCTGGAAAAAGGAACACTATGACGGAGGTGCGACCCAGTGGATCAATTGCGCCACCCGGCGCCCATCCCCTGAGCCGGGCGATCCGGCGAACCCGTCCTTTCCCTGAGCGCGCTGCGTGCCTGTTTCCTCGTGATCGGGAGAGAAGCGGTGCGGGACCTGCAGATTGAGATGCGCCTTGCGGCGCGCGTATTTTTTCCGACGCTGCAAGGGTGACTTTGCGCGTTCCAACCAGGGTGCTGCTGTTTCCCCTGCTGTTCTTGTTTTTTGCGGGTGTCTGGGCACTGCGACGCCCGGATGCCTTCACAAACCCGCAGTTGTGGGCCGAGGATCTCGACTTCATGGTCGTTGCCGAAAGCGGGTATTTTGCCAGCCTGTTTCAGCCCATGGCGGGCTATCTGCATCTGCTTTTGCGATGCGTCGCCCTTTCCGGTGTCTATCTCGATCCGGCGATCCAGCCCGGTTGGTATCTGGGCGCATGCCTGTTCTTCACCGCATTGGTCGGCAACACGTGCCTCTCGAAGCGCAACACGATGGCCTGCAAGTATCTCCTGCCAGTGGCCATCGCAATCATTCCGCATACGGGAGAGGTTCCGCTCAACCTGACGAATCTTCAGTGGATCACCGCGCTCGGGTTGCTGGTGACGGCTCTAAAGGATGATCCGACTTCGGTCATGCAATGGGTCTCCGACAGCTTTTTTGTCGTGATCGTCGGCCTGACGGGACCCTTTGCCCTCTTTGCGGTGCCGATCTTCATCTATCGAGCCTATATGCGCAGGACACTTCCGTCCTATATACTTCTAGCACTCGCGATTTCGGTGTCGATGGTCCAGCTTTGGTTTGTCTATTTCACCCTGATCAGGCCGGAATCCCAGGCTGCATTTGACGCATTCAAGCTGTTTGCCATTGTATCGAAACGGCTTTTTGGCACCGCATTCCTCGGGTCCGCGTCACATGCTATGGGCCCGCTCGCCTCGGCGGCACTTGGCGCAGGCGTGATTGCGTATCTGGCGGCTGTAATCTCGACAATGAGGGAGTCGCGTCGCACGTATTTCCTGCTGCTTTATTACATGCTCGCGATCGTATTTGCATCAGCAATCACGAAGCGGTTTGATACATGGGATTTTCCGGATATACAGAACGGGGATCGCTACTTTTTTGTCCCGATGGTGGTCCTGTATTGGATCATGATCGGCGCCATCGCCCGGGGTGCCCGCCCATGGTCTTACCTGCCGGGCATGGTCCTTGTCGCGAGCGGATTGGTGCTGAACTTCGGCACCTTCCAATTTGCGCCTTACAAGGATGGCAGATGGTATGACGCTTGTCCGAAAATCCGGAAATTTGAGGAAGTGACGGTTGAGATCAATCCCGGTTGGACGATCAAGTACATACGTCGGGCTCCGATCCTCCTCCCCTGCCCTTTCCGGCCACAGGCACAGTGAAAAATCACATGCCGCGATGCCACCTTTCGGTCAGCATCAGGCCCTTGGGTGGGATAAATAATCCGTAAAACAGCCTTTCGGGCGATGGGGGCAGACCAATGCGCCGATTCGGAGGTGGAAGATGCCTGTGCCTGTCCGTCGGGGCCTGCCAAGGGACCTGGCAGATGGGTCTTCGCAGCCCTTCCAGCAAACGCACCATGCACTTCTTCGCCGCCGGAGCGCTTTCTCGTCTCAAGGACATCCCCCCGGATGTCTGGAAATTCGTCGCGATCGGGATCGTCATCCTTGTCGCGCTGGTGATCATCCTTCGCAAACTGGTTGGGACCAATAAAATATGGCTCACCATCATCGGTGCGGTCACGTTTTCGATCGTGGGCTTCCAGTGGATTTACAACCGGAATGAGCCCAAGTTTCTGACGCCGGTCATTTCCAAGATCGCTCCCTTTTTCCCGAGCAAGATCGACTACAACGCGGTCCAGAAGCGCGATACGAAACTCTGAACCGATCGTGACTTAACGCTCATCTGGGCCTGTCAGATTGGGATTGGCCCGGCCATCGCGGTGTGCCATGCTGACAGACTCGCGTATGCCCAAGTCACACTCCGATATTGGACTCATTGGCCTGGCGGTCATGGGTCAGAACCTCGCGCTCAACATTGCCGACCACGGCTTTCAGATTTCGGTCTTCAACCGGACGACGGAAAAGACGGACAAGTTCGTCGCGGAAAACCCGAACACGCCGGGTGGCGTGGTGGGGACGCGCACGCTTGAGGAATTTGTCCAGTCCCTCTCCCGTCCCCGCAAGGCAATCATCCTCGTGCAGGCCGGCAAGGCGACGGATGCCGTGATTGATGGTCTGGTACCGCTGTTCGAGAAGGATGACATCATCATTGACGGTGGCAACGCCCTTTGGACCGACACGATCCGTCGCGAGAAGGCGCTGAAGGAAAAGGGACTGCGCTTCATTGGATCCGGCGTTTCCGGCGGTGAGGAAGGCGCCCGATTTGGCCCCTCCCTGATGCCGGGCTGCGATCCCGCCGCGTGGAAGGAAATCAAGCCGATCTGGGAGGCGGTCGCCGCCAAGGTCGATGCCAAGACGGGCAAGCCGATTCCCGGCGCGAAGCCCGGCCAACCGGTCAAGGGCGGCGTGCCCTGCACGACCTACATCGGCGAAAATGGCGCGGGTCACTACGTGAAGATGGTCCACAACGGCATCGAGTATGGCGACATGCAGATGATCTGTGAGGCCTACGCGTTGATGCAGGGCCTGCTTGGCCTAAAGCCCGCGGAGATGGGCGAAATCTTTTCTGAATGGAACCGCGGCACGCTCGACAGCTTCCTGATCGAGATCACGGCCGACATTCTCAAGCAGAAGGATCCTGTCACCAAGCGGAAGGCGTTCGTGGATGTCGTTCTCGACACCGCCGGTCAGAAGGGCACGGGCAAATGGACGTCCGTCAATGCGCTCGACATGGGCGTACCCGCTCCGACGATTGCGGAATCCGTTTTCGCGCGATGCATTTCCGCCATCAAGGAGGAGCGCGTGGCGGCATCGAAGATCCTCAAGGGTCCCGCAAAGAAATATCGCGGGTCGAAGAAGGCGCTCGTGGAGGCGATCCGCGACGCCCTCTATTGCTCGAAGATCTGCTCGTATGCGCAGGGATTCCAGTTGATGCGCACGGCTCAGAAGGACTACGGGTGGGAACTCAACTTCGGCGAGATTGCCCAGATCTGGCGCGGGGGTTGCATCATCCGGGCTGCGTTTCTCCAGAAGATCACCGAGGCCTACGCGCGCAATCCCAACCTCGCGAACCTGCTCCTCGATCCCTATTTCAACAAGACGGTCCGCAAGGCGCAGGAAAACTGGCGCAAGGTCGTGTCGCTTGCGGCAGAGTGCGGCGTGGCCGCCCCGACGTTCTCGTCGGCGCTCGCCTACTACGACAGCTACCGCTCGGCCCGTCTCCCGGCAAACCTGCTCCAGGCCCAGCGTGACTACTTCGGCGCGCATACGTACGAGAGGGTCGATCAGCCGCGTGGAAAGTTCTTCCACATCGACTGGCCGGAGCCAACGCGTCCGCAGATCCCCGCCTGAGCCAGCGTCGGGCATTGCCTGGAATAAGCTGAAGGAATCGCAGGTCCCGTTGGATCGAAAATCGGGAGCAGGATGCTCCCGCTCCAATTTCAAACCGGGCACGACGATGCGTGCCCCTCCAGGGGAGGTTGCAAGAGTATAGTCAGGCCCTCCCGGGTGGTAGTGGACGTGGGGCCAACCTGGTGGCGGATCGCCGCGCGCGCTTGCATGCGATGCAGTTCCTGGTGTCCTAGACAGTCACCACACATGAGTTCCCCGGCTTCCCGTGCTCCACGACCGCCTTCGACAGGCGGGTCCCGTGGGCATGGTCATGGACACTGCCATGGGGGATGTCACGGGCATGAGTCATCCGAAACCTTGCCCGATTTCCTGCCCTCGGCGCTGAGCGAACGCTGGGCCCTGATCATGGTTGTGGTTTCGGGCCTGACGCTGGCCATCGCATTTTTCGGCGCGAGGTTTGCCGGCCTGCCCGGAACGATCGCGCTTGGGTTCTACCTTGTCTCCTATCTCGCCGGGGGCATCGACGTCGCTCGCAGTTCGTTCATGCAGTTGCTGCGTGGGAAGTTTGACACGGATGTGCTCATGCTTGCCGCCGCGGTCGGCGCGGCGGTTCTCGGAAAGTGGGCGGAAGGGGCGTTTCTGCTTTTCCTTTTTTCACTCGGCCATGCCGGCGAACACTATGCGCTCGATCGAGCGCGCAATGCCGTGGGCGAACTGGGCAAGCTCATGCCCACGACCGCCCATGTCCGTCGCGACGCCAGACTGGTTGAGGTGCCCGTGGAACAGGTGTCGATTGATGAGATCGTGGTCGTCCGGCCCGGTGACCGTGTGCCGGTGGATGGAGTTGTTGCCGCGGGCACGAGCAGTCTCGACCAGAGTGCGATCACCGGGGAGAGTGTTCCGGTGACGCGCGAACCTGGCGACAGCGTCTATGCGGGAACCATCAATCAGGACAACGCGCTCGATGTGCGGACCACGCGGCTTGCGGCGGACAATACCCTTGCGCGGGTGATGCATCTGGTCACCGAGGCCCAGCACCAGCAGAGCCCGGCCCAACGACTCACCGAGCGCTTCACCCAGTGGTTTGTGCCCCTTGTGCTGATCGGGACCCTATTGGTCATCGTCCTGCCGCCGCTCCTGTTTCAATGGGAATGGGCGGACAGCTTCTACCGAGGCATGCTGCTGCTGGTTGCCGCATCGCCCTGTGCACTTGCGCTTGGCACGCCGGCGGCGGTGCTCGCGGGAGTCGCCCAGGCGGCAAGGCGTGGCATCCTGATCAAGGGTGGCGTTCATCTGGAGAATCTGGGTCGGCTGCAAGCGGTTGCCTTTGACAAGACCGGCACGCTCACAACCGGACAGTTCTCGGTCGTGGAAACCGTTGTGTTTCCCGGTTCCGGCGAGGAGGAGGTGCTGCGCATTGCCGCCGCGGTGGAGGAACAGTCGAGCCATCCCCTGGCCCTCGCCATCGTTCGTCATGCGAAGGCGCGTGGGGTTGCGTTTCCCCATGCGAGCCGCCTGGAGAACCTTGCCGGTCGAGGAATTCAGGCGGATGTCGAAGGAAACCCTGTCGTGCTCGGGGCGCTGCGGGCGTTCTCAGACAACGTGGCAGCAGGGCCCGGATCCGGTCTGAGAGAGACCGTCGCACGCCTTGAAGGCGCGGGCATGACGACCGTGATTGTCCAGCGCGCGGGTATTTTTCTCGGTGTGATCGGACTGGCGGATCAGCCGCGCCCGTCTGCCGCTGCGGCGCTGCGGCGCCTGGAGGCGTTGGGAGTCGGCCGGCTCATCATGCTGACCGGCGACAATTCATCCGTCGCGCAGCGCGTGGCGAGCACCCTTGGAATCCGCGACGTGAAGTCGGAACTGCTTCCCGGTGCCAAACTCACCCTGATCCAGGAATGGAAAAAGAATCACGGAGCCATCGCCATGGTCGGCGATGGAGTCAATGATGCACCTGCCTTGGCGGCTGCCACGATTGGCGTTGCGATGGGAGGCGCCGGCACGGCTGTCGCGATCGAGACCGCGGATGTCGCCCTGATGGGTGACGATCTGGCGAAGCTGCCCTACGCCGTCGGCCTAAGCCGGGCCAGCAACCGCATCATCAAGCAGAATCTGGGGATTGCGCTTGGGGTCATTGTGATACTGATCCTTGCATCCGCCGCGGGTGCAATTCCCCTGAGCATCGCGGTCGTTTTCCATGAAGGCAGCACCGTCGTTGTCGTGCTGAATGCCCTGCGGCTTCTCGCATGGCGGGAGCCCGACGGTACCGCGGCGGCTCCGTAGCAGTCGCTCCTGACACTCAAATTGCGGACTCGCGGCCACCAGGCTTACGGATCACAGTCGGCATTCCCCAGCAGCTTTGCCTTCCATTATTTTCACTCCCTATGAACAAGCTCCTTCAACTCCTGCTTATCGTCACGTTAATCTCTCCCGTCCTTGCAACCGCGCAGACTTCGGCACCGAAGAGCAGCGATCTCACCAAGGCAGACCCGAGCATGGGTGCTGGCAAGGAGGCGGCCGCGAATGTGGAGTGGCATGATGTCACGACCTGGGGAGTTGAGGGCCGCGAATTCGTCAATGAGAAGCGGCATCGCTGGTTTGACCGGCTTCCAGCCTCGGCTGAGGGAAAAGTCACGAAAAACGTGTGGAACCTGAGTCGCGATTCCGCGGGCATGGTGGTGCATTTTGCGACGGATGCGTCGTCGCTTCATGTCCATTGCCTGCTTTCCAAGGATAGACTGGCCACCTCCCACATGCCTGCCACAGGCGTGAGCGGAGTGGATTTCTATGCGCGCAATGCCAAGGGAGAATGGAAATGGGTCAATGTAACCCGGCCCGCCACCCGTGAGGTCAAGGTCGAGGTCATCAAGGACCTGATGCCGGGTTTCCGCGAATATGCCGCGTATCTGCCGCTCTACAATGGCATCGAGTTTCTCAAGATCGGTGTCCCGTCAGGCTCACGTTTCGAACCCCTCGCGCCTCGCAACAAGAGGCCGATTGTATTTTATGGCACTTCGATCACACATGGTGCCTGTGCGTCGCGCCCGGGCATGAACCACACCGCCATCCTGGGGCGACGCTTTGACCTTCCAGTGGTCAATCTCGGTTTCTCCGGCAATGGCCGCATGGATGCCGCGGTCGGGGATTACCTGACCCGGATTGATGCCGCCGTGTACGTTATCGACTGTCTCCCCAACATGGGGCCTGAGATGGTTACGGAAAGGACGGAGCCTCTGGTACGGCAGATTCGTGCCGTGAAGCCGACGACGCCCATCGTGCTGGTCGAGGACCGGCGATTCACCAACGAGTGGATCCTCCCAGGGAAAAAACAGCTTCATGACAGGAATCACGCCGCGCTTCGGGCAGCCTATGACGGGCTCTTGAAGGCTGGCGTGAAGAACCTGTTCTACATCCCTGGCGACCATCTTTACGGTGACGACACCGAGGGAGCTACGGACGGCTCGCATGCGAGCGATCTCGGATTCATGCGCCAGGCGGATGTGATGGAGCCGATCCTTAGAAAAGCGCTGGCGACAAAATAGCCGGAGTCCTTTTTCAGCGGGAGCGCGAGCCGATCGCAATCACCTGAAAGATGATAAACCCGAAGAAGAACGCCTGCTGCGCGGATCCGGCCATCGGCTGGTCGTTGTGAATCATCAACGTGGCGATGGCGCCGAGAACGGCCAGGCCAACCGTTGCGGCGCCGAGAATCAACCGCACTTTGGCGTGGTGAAGCCACGTGGCGGAGACGCAGAGCGAGAGCACTGCCAGTGTCACTGCGCCAAAGCCGGCGGCATTCGAACCCGAAGTCAGCCAGACGACTGAAGTGGCGGCCAGCGCCACAAGAACGATTCCGAACAGCGTGCTGCCGAGGCGCTGGTCGGGCGACAGGACGTGCCTTCCGAATCGATCCAGCCGGAGCATGAGGTTGAACAGGGGCTGGGAGGTCCAGGAAAGATAGATGAAGAGGAAGAACAGCACCAGCAGGGGGGTAAACAGCCACTGCAGATTGGGGAACGTTTCGGAGAGACTGCCGATGATGCGCCCGCCGAAGAAAACGCCGATGACGAATGCGGCCTGCAGCCACCCGCTCTGGCGTCCGATCCACAGGTAATAGGCCAGCATCAGGCGATAGACGGGGTTTCTGGCCTTGAGCGCCTCGAGCATCCCCTGGCGCGCGTAGTCGAGTCCTGGGTTGAGTCGCAGCGCCTCGCGAAAATGCACCTGTGCCCTGCGAGGATCATTTTGATGCAGGCAGTTCCATCCCTGATTGGCGTGCGACAGGGCATTGTCGGGCTCGCGGCTGAGCGCAAAATCCACGGTTTCGGCCGCCTCCTGTTTTCGGCCGAGCTGCGTGAGTGCCATGGCCCGGAAGTTTGCCGCCTCCACGTGTTCGGCGTCGATGGCGAGTGCCCCCTCGGCGGATTGCAGCGCGAGTTTCCAGTCGCGCAGGGAAAAATGAATGGCCGATTGCAGCACATGCGCTTCCGCGTCGTGGGGATCCATGCGAAGGGATTCCCTGACGGATGAGAGCGCCTCGGTTTGACGGCCCATCCGGTGAAGCACGAAACTGAGGATGCGATGAGATGTGGGATCCGCGGGTGCGAGGCCGACTGCCGTGCGGGCTTCGCTCAACGCCTCTTCCATGCGATTCTGGTGCACGCAGCAGAGCGCAAGAATGACATGCGCCGTTGCGTTTCCGGGGTCCTGGGCAAGCGCGACGCGGGTCTCGCGCTCGGCGTCGGCGTGGCGCGACTGCGCGAGGAGCACCTCGGCGCGGGCGAGATGGATGCTCATCACTTTTTCACCCCGAGAAAGGTGAGGACATCGTCATAGAGACCGCTCTGATTCGCGTAGAGTGCGTGATTGCGTGCGGTCTCGAACCATTCCCGGGTGGTTGGGCGAAGCTTCTTCACGGCCGCCAGAAGGTCTCCCTCCAGCATGGGTTTGACCTGGCCGGTCTTGAGCGCATCACGCAGCCGGGCCTCTATGGCGAGATCGATGGCCGCCTTGATGTCCGCGCCGGAAAAACCGTCGGTCTTGCGGGCAATCACATCGTAGTCGATCAGGTCCATGGGCTTGCCTTGGAGCTGAAGGCGCACGATCTCGACGCGTGCCTTGAAGTCGGGCGGCGGCACAAAAATGATGCGGTCAAAGCGTCCCGGACGCCGGAATGCGGCATCGATGTGCCAGGGGGCGTTCGTGGCGGCGAGAATGAGGACCCCCTCGTTGGAGCTCTGCACGCCGTCGAGTTCGCTGAGGAATTGGTTGATCAACTGGCGCCCGCCGCTTTTCAGGAGGTCGGCGCGGTTGGCGCCGAGGGCATCCACTTCGTCGAAAAAGAGAACGCAGGGACGGTTCGCCCGGGCGTGCTCAAAAATGGCATGGAGGTTCTTTTCGCTCTGACCGATCCACATCTCAAGGACATCGTTGATGCCGACGGAGACAAAATTGATGTTCACGTGGCCCGCTGTCGCCCGCGCGAGGAATGTTTTTCCGCACCCTGGTGGGCCGTAGAGAAGAATTCCTCCGCCGATCTTTTTCCCATAGGCCTTGTAGAGGTCCGGTTGTTGCATCGGGAGAATGATCTTCATCCGGATCTCCTCCTTGATGTCTTCCATGCCTCCGACATTCGCAAAGGTGAGCTTTGGTTTTTCCACGTCGAATCCGGGTGGTTCCGAAAGGCCTCCGACAGGCAGGCGCTCCCTTCCTTCGCCCTCGCCTTCGGGATGCGATTCCGCGAGAGAGTCCGACGTGGACCTTGATGCCTCTGGCTGCTTTGGCATCAGGGATTCATTGGGAAACACCTGGACGAAATTGCGGGCGAGTTCGTCATCCGTGCTTTCGGAGTCCGCGTTGATTGCACGACGGTAGAGCTCCGCGGCCAATCGGCGTTCGCCGCTGCGAAGTGACAGCCGTGCGTGGAGGATCAGAGCCTTGGGCGGCGCGTAGTCAGGGTTGGTGAGCGCCTCGACGATCACCATGGCGGCGCTGTGTTTTCCCTGCTGATAGAAAGTCGACGCGAGGCCCAGCCGGGCCTGGAGGTTGTCCGGCTGCAATTGCAGCGCACGCTTGAAGAGGGCCTCCGCGTGAAGGTACCCTCCATGCTTCAGCAACGTATCTGCTGCGAAAGTCAGCAAGGGTGCGTTATTGGGTGAAAACCGCAGGGCATCCCGCAAGGGGGCGGGAAGCAGTTCTGACGCGAGTGGATCCTCGGAAGACATGCTTCGGCATCCAAAACGTGATTTCCCGCCGCGGCGAGGCGAAGTTTCTGCCAAATCGTCCGGGCAATTGCGTTGCGGACCGTTTGCCGGGAGCGTCGGGAGCGGCGCAAATTCAAAGCTTCAGCCGTTTGCTCGCCCATCGCGCCAGCGTGAGGCGGTGGATCTTGGCGTTATGGCGGACATCCACGGGAAACCGAGGGTGAATCAGGATCGCCCGGATGCGGCTGAGATCAACGCGGGCGGCCTGTTTCAATGCCCATGCCAGCAGGTCCGCTTCAAAAGAGGCAGAGCGCTTTGTGCCTGGTTTCAGTTCGACGACGACGATCGGTTGCTGCTGGTCGCGAGGTCCAACTCCGACCAGTGCGCTGCGTCGGATTGCCGGGTGCTGATTGAAGATGGGCTCAACCTGTTCCGTGAAAAGGGTGCCTTGCGGGGTCACGACCCTCTCGACCCGGCGGCCGCAGAACCAGAGACGCCCGTTCTCGTCCAGGTAGCCGCAATCTCCCATGCGGTGCCAGCGGGGGCGTTTTTCCGAATTTCCCGATGTCTCCGGGATTTTTGCCAGCGTATTGGACACGGGCAGAGCGTCATAGGTCTGGGTCACCGGAGGCCCGTTGACGACGATCTCGCCGATCTCGCCAGCACCGCATTCCCTGGCCGTCTCCATTGAGGCAATGGGGCCGTCGGTAATCCTGAGAATCTTTACCCTCAAGGGCTCTTGGTTGCTGCCGCGCGTCGGACGACCGACGCAGGTACCCGCGCCTTCCCGTGTCAGGGATGCCGTGCCCCCAAGGACCTCCTCTCCTGAAATCGTCGACACAGGCAGTGCTTCCGTCGCCCCGTACGGGCTGTGAAGCTGTCCATTCGGCAGAAGTGTCCTTGCGAGTTCCCAGAGGGCGGGCGGGACCGGTGCGCCTGCGCAGAGCACGCGCCGGAGCGATGGCAGGGTGATGGAGCGAGCCGCAGCGTGCTCCGCGATGATTCGCCAGAGCGTGGGGGATCCGAAGGAATTGGTGACGTTTTCCTGCCTGATTGCGCGCACGATGGCCGCGGGATCCAGACTCGCCGGTCGGCTTGGGTTGATCTCGGGGACGACAGTGGTCATCCCGAGTGCGGGATTGAAGAGTGCAAAAATCGGAAGCAGGGGGAGATCGATTTCACCGGGCTCGATCGCATAGGTTTGCCGGATCGTCGCCACCTGTGCGTCAAACATGCCATGCGTGTAGCACACGCCCTTGGGCGCGCCGGTCGAGCCCGAGGTGAACAGGATCGCTGCAAGCTCGGAGGCACCGCCCACGGGCGGATCGTCTCCTGCCGTCGTATTCAATTCTCCACTACGCATTCGATTGCCTCCAACCGCGCGCGTGAGCCTGCCGGTGAGTCGACGGTCCGCGCTGATCCGCACGCGGACGGATGAGAATGCGCGCAGCGCCACGCGACTGATCATCATCGCGAGGGGGATGCCCACGAGCACCCGTGGGCGCGTGTGCCTCACGCAGCGCAGAAAGGCCCGCAATCCCATTCCCGGATCAATCACGACCGGCACAGCGCCCAGCTTGAAGAGTGCGAATACGGATGCGATCAGCGGCAGACCCTGCCTGACCATCACGAGCGTGCGATCCCCGCGCCGGACGCCACGGGCTTGTAGTCGGGCGACCCATGCGTCCACTTCCCTGTCCAGATCAGCGAACGAGAGCGTGAGATAATCGATGGATTCGTCCTCCAGGCGTCCGCGTGGGATCATCAACGCTGGCCGACCGGGCTGCATGGCCGCCATGGTTGACAAATGCCGGGCGATGTTCGCCGGAGCAGGGGCACTCATGGGCGTTTCGAATTTGAATCCGCCTGCCTACACATGCGGCAGGAATCCCTGCCCACGAACCTCGGAAGCATCAAGCAGGATGACAAATGCCTGGGGGTCGATTGCACGGATATGGCGCTTGAGCTGCACGGATTCGGCGGGATTCATCACGACCATCAGCACGTCGCGTTGCGTGTCGGTGTAGCCGCCGCGACCATCAAGGATCGTCAGGCCCAGGGGGATCTTTTTCAGGATCGCCTCCCGAATCTCGTCCGTCCGGCTGGAGACGATCAGCGCCACGCGGGATCGGTTGAATCCGGTGAGAACGGAGCGCGCAGTCTGACCGACGACAACCGTTCCTACGAGCCCTACGAGCGCCAATTCCGCTGAAGAGATCGAGGCGGCAGCGATGAGCACCGTCGCATCAAGAAGGATCATCGCGTGGGCGATATTCATGCCGGTCGTGCGGTTGATCGCGGCTGCGGCGGCGCTGAAACCGCCAAGCGATGAACCCCCGCGCAGGACCAGGCCGATCCCAAGACCCATACCTGCCCCACCGCACAGGCCGGCGAGCACCAGGTTGGACGTCAATGGAGGCAGATTGCGCGAGAGAACAACGAAGAGTGGCAGGAGCAATGCGCCCGCAAGGCTCTTCAGGACGAAGCTGCGGCCCATGATGAACCCGCAGGCCAGCAGGATTCCCGCGTTGATGATCATTTGGGAGTATCCCGGCTCCAGTCCGATGGCCTTCTGTATCACGAGGGATGCGCCCACGACGCCACCCGGAGGAATGCCTGTATGCCGAAGGAGCGCGTTAAAGCTGAGGGCCGCAATCGCGGATCCCACCACGAGAAGCACAACCGACCGCACTCCCTGGTCCCAGGCGGGCGGAGGACGGCGTTCGCGTGGCCTGAATTCAGGCACTGAAACTTCGGGTGGGCGATCGCTGGCGGACATGTGAGATAGTTCGGGCAAACTTGTGACCCGAGGTTGGGTCCAAAAGCAAGTTTGACCCGCTGTCCGTGAGCTAACGCCTGGGTGTTTTGGACTTGGCGCCGGCTTTGCCCTGTACTGCCGCGTTCATCTTTGACCTCCAAACCTGCACGGCGGCCCATTCGGCATTTGTCGCATGAAGGGGGTCGAAGCGGCTGGGATCGAAGTCGACATAGAGCTCCCGGTAGCGCGCGGGGTCAAAATCCGGATTGGGTTTGTTCGATTGCGCTCCGATCGCGGTACGCCAATCGGCGAGAGTTTTGCGCATCGCCGCCACCCGGTCCGGATGACTCGCCGCCAGGTTCTTCTTCTCACCGATGTCATCCGAGAGGAGATACAATTCGGGCGCGGCGAGGGCATCGTAGTACTCGATGAATTTCCAGTTGCCTTCGCGCACCGCCCCACCCGGACGTCCGCCCTGGTTGTTGTAGTGTGGGAAGTGCCAAAGGAAGGTCTGATCTGGCGGTGTGCCGGAGCCCTTGAGAACGGAGGCGAAGGAACCCGCGTCCAACCCCGTCGGCACGGGTTGACCGGCGAGTTCCAGAAGGGTCGGAATCCAGCCCGTATTGATGATCGGCGTGTCTACCGTGACGCCGGCAGCGAGGTGACCCGGCCAGCGGACGATGAGCGGAATGCGCAATCCGCCCTCGTAGAGGTATCCCTTGCCCGCACGGTAGGGTGTGTTGTGTGTCACACGGTGATGATTCGCTTCCGGCACATGCAGGCCGCCATTGTCTGAAGTGAAGACCACGATCGTGTTGTCCGTCAGGTGCAGCGCATCGAGTTTGGCGAGCAACTGGCCGACGGCTTGATCCATCGACGAAATGACCGCGGCATAGACGGGCTCGAAGGCGTCCCTGTGTGCGTCCGTCTGTTCGGGAGTTGCCGCGTACGGAATGTGCGGAGTGTAGTGCGCGAGATAGAGCAGGAAGGGTTGGTGGCGGTGCTCCTCCAGGAATTGCGCGGCGGAATGGGTCAGTCCGAATTCGCCTTTGCTGCCTTCCGTGGCGGAGGGCTTGGTGTTGTTGGGGCCACCCCGCACGACGTCGAATCCGTGCTCGGCGGGTCCGTAACCCTTGCCCCCGATGTGCCATTTGCCGATCGCCGCGGTGACATACCCGGCTTCCTTGAAATAGCGGGCCATCGATTTTTCGCTCAGATCCACCTCCTGTTTGATGATGGGATGCAGCAGTTTCTGGGCGGGAGAATCCGCCCGACCCGGAAGGTAGGTTGTGAGATGTAGTCGCGCCGGCGTTTTGCCCGTGAGCAGACCCGCGCGTGAGGGCGAGCAGATGGGCTGTGCGCAATAGGCACTTGTGAACCGCATGCCTTCGCGCGCCAGGCGATCGAGGTGGGGTGTCTGATGATCCTGACGGCCGTAGCAGTGCAGATCATTGATGCCGAGATCGTCGCACAGGATAAAGACGATGTTGGGGCGATCTGAAGGTGCCGCATGGATGGCAGCACCCCCGATGAGGAGTGCCAGTGAAGTTGCTGCTGCGCGAAATATTTTGGAGCAGTTTGTGAGGAAGGTCATGGGTTCAAAGGGTTGAAGCGGTGGCATCGGCTGCGGCGGGATCGATCTGGCGAAGTCCCTTGGACTCGAGTTCACGATAGATGTCGGGCAGATCGAATCGCGTGAGGGCCGCGGGCACAAAGGACGAGAGAGGCCAGCGGTAGGTTTCCGCCTCAGCCACCTCACTGTAGCTGCGCAGGGCGTGGCGAAGAGTGACCTGCTTCACGCCATCATGCAGCAGGGCCGCAAAGCTGCCGGGGATGGTGCCCTCACCTCTTGCGACGACGTGAATCTCGCGGTGTCCGTTGGCCTGCAGCCAGTCGAGGACGCGCAGGACGTCGAAAGTTCGTTGACCAGCCATGGGACGGTCGAACATCAGGCCGAGGCCTGAGTGGAAATAGTCGATGCCACCCTTTCCCGCGAACTCGGGTGTACTGAGCTGAGGCTTGGTGTCCCCGATCCCGCGTGGCTCGCAGGCAAAGAGAGCGGTGTCCCTTGGCACTGCCTGTAGGAAGTCACGCAACCAGGCGTCGTTGCGAAGCTCACCGTCCGCGGACTTGTGAGCAACGTAAAGCAATGCGCGTTCGGGACCGCGCGGCACGCGTGAAAGCAGCGACGGCTCGCTGAGGCGAATGCACAGGACCGCCATGCCAGGTTCGGTTTCCAGAACGTAGTTTCCGGAATGCGCTGTGATGTATCCCCGGCTCCCTTGACTGCGCATGATCCGATAATCGGCGATTCCCTTGCGCGGAGGGAGCTTCAGCGCGTCCGCGACCGCATCCTTGAGTTCCTGACCGCGCAGGGTTCTGCGGGAGTTTCCGAGTCGCTGGGATTTTTCGCGGACGAAATCATACGCACTGTGAAACGGCTTTTCCGCAATCTGGCCGCGCTCGGTGCAGCGAAGGCTGGCATCCGTTTCGAGCTTGAGCGCAGGTTCTTTCTGTCCGGAGGCAACGCCCGTCTGTCGGTTGAACCAGCCGTACATCGCCTCACGGTTGGCCTGGTGAAAGCCGTGCGGATCCGGACCGAGAAAGGAGCTGAAGTTGTCTTCCGCACCCAGAAGCGTGTAGAGATGCTTCAACCGGCTGGCGGCTTCTTCAAAACCGCGGGCATCAAAGTAGTCGCGTTCCTGTCCGAGGATGCGGACCGGCTTGGGAGCCATCGCCGCAATGAAGTCGGAGTGGTCGAGTCCCAGTGCGAGCATGTGCCAGGGGTATTGCTCGGCGTCCTGGGATTCCTCATTCTCGATGTTTCTGCGCAGTGTGGTGACGAAGCAGCTCGGCGCCGCCATCGTGAACCGGGGCTCGATGCCGCAGAGCCAGGTGGCCTGCGTACCGCCACCCGAATTCCCCGTGACACCGAGATGTCGCGGATCGACCTCAGGGCGTGACAGCAGGTAGTCCAGGGCGCGAATGCCGTCCCACGCAAACCACGCGGGCTGGTTCTCATCGACCAGGGTCATGCGGTTGCCGAGGTAGATATGCTCAGATGTACCGGTTCCATGACGCGGTTTGAGATCCGCTGTCGTGTGCTGCATACGCTCGCCCTGTCCCATAGGGTCGAAAATAAGGACAACATAGCCCTGGCGCGCCAGGCCCTGGGCAAACGACTGGTAGGGAGCGGCGGCTTTTCCGTTGGAGGAATGGCCGCAGGTGCCGACCACTCCCGGAAGCGGACCGTTTCGACCTGTTGGCACGTAGAGATTTGCCGTCACCGGAAAATTCGGACGGCTGTCGAAGATGACATTCTCGATCGTATAGCCGTCACGCCGGTGTGTGGCGGTTACACGCGCATTGAGTGGAGTCTTTTCTGGAAAGGGTCCGAAACAGCGTCGGATCTTTTCGCGCACCTCGGCGACGTAGCGCTCCGCATCGGCTCGTGTGCGCAACGCCGCACGACGGGCATCGGCCTCGCGTTCCGCAGCGCGGATCAGTTGCACGTAGTATTCCTGGACGGCACGCGGAAAACGGTTGAACGGGAGGAGCGGAGCCTTCGGAGCGGCCGCCGCTGCAGGCGCGGCCCGTTTTGCGGGCTCGGCGGCAATCAGCGATTCGCCGGTTGCGCGGAATAGAAGGCCACCTGCGGTGGCCAAGCTGGCGTTGCGAAGCAGTTTTCGGCGGGAGAGCGGCATGATTAAAGTTGGAGTATTTTAATAGTGACGAATGGCAATGGGGTTGGGTTGCCGCACAAAATTCCTGAGAATCGGGCAGCGCCCTGATTCCAACAGGGCATGACATGATGGAACGCCATGGAAATCTTATGGTCGGCGAACGTTAACGGATGGGATGTGCGGCATTGCCCGAATTGAGTCCTGGCGCGGTACACTCAGGGTATTCCCTACCTTGGATTTCGCGAACAGCGAATCGAGATTTGTGCGTTCTCGCTCGCCGGCACTGCCGGGTTCGCCAAGCTCGCCTCATATTTTCCCCATGGAGACATTCTCCCACTTGTGGCGGGGCCTGCTCGGCATCGCTGCGTTCATCGGCATCGCTTGTCTGTGCAGTGAAAACCGTCGCGCAATCCCCTGGAGACTTGTGGGCGCGGGCTTTCTTTTCCAGGTCGCCTGCGGTGTGCTCGTGCTCCGGGTCGATTTTGTGCGCTCCGCCGTGGATGCGGTGGGCAACCTGTTTGTCGCCATCCTCGACTTCAATCGCGCCGGGTCGCAATTCCTCTTCGGCTCGCTCGTCACCGACACAAAATCCTTCGGCTATCTTTTTGCCTTCAATGTCCTTCCGACGATCGTCTTTTTCTCCGCACTGACCTCGCTGCTCTTCTATCTCGGGATCCTCCAGCGGATCGTGCTCGCGTTTGCGTGGATGATGTCGCGGACCATGAAGCTGTCGGGAGCGGAGAGCCTGAGCGCCTCGGCGAACATCTTTTTGGGACAGACGGAGGCACCGCTACTGATCAAGCCCTACCTTGAGGGGATGAGCCGGTCGGAGATGCTCGCGGTCATGGTCGGAGGCATGGCCAACATCGCGGGGGCGGTGCTGGTCGCCTACATCGGCATGCTCGGCGGGGAGGATCCCGTGCAGCGGTTGCTGTTCGCCAAGCACCTGATCACCGCGTCGATCATGTCGGCCCCCGCTTCACTTTATATCGCAAAGATCATGATTCCGCAGACAGCCGAGGTGGATCAGGCGCTCGTGATTCCCAAGGAGAAGATCGGGGCAAACGCGCTTGAGGCGGTGGCCAACGGCACGACGGATGGCGTGAAGCTCGCCGTGAATGTTGGTGCCATGCTGCTGGTGTTCACAGCCTTCATCGCGCTGTTCAATGCGGTTCTGGCATCAGGCGTCGGCGGGTGGTCCGGCCTAAATGCATGGATCGCAGGTCACACGGAGGGACGCTACGCGGAACTTTCGCTGCAGTACATCATGGGCGTGGTATTTGCGCCCGTCGCCTGGCTGATGGGAATCGACCCGGGGTCCCTGACGACTGCCGGCCAGGTCATCGGTGAGAAGACGATCCTCAATGAATTCTATGCCTACGGCACGCTCGGCAAACTCATCCAGGGAGGCAGCCTTCCCGATGTGCGCGCACAGGTGATCCTGACCTATGCGCTGTGCGGATTCGCAAACATCGCCTCGATCGGCATCCTGATCGGCGGCATCGGCACGCTTGCGCCCAACCAGAGATCGACACTGGCCCGGCTGGGCGTGAAGGCACTCATAGGCGGCAGCCTCTGCTGCTTCATCGGCGCGTCGATCGCTGGCATCTTGGTCAAGTGACCGATCCCCGGATCGCGCCGACCGATTGCGCGACGAGGTGAAATGCCCGAGGCTCCGTGTCAGGCGAGGACGCCCTTGACGACCTTGCCGTGAACGTCGGTGAGGCGAAACTGTCGGCCTTGGAAGCGATAGGTCAGGCGCTCGTGGTCGATGCCGAGGAGGTGCAGTACGGTGGCCTGCCAGTCGTGCACATGGACCGGATCGTTGACAACGCGGTAGCTGAAATCGTCGGTTGAGCCGTAGGCGATGCCAGGCTTCACCCCACCGCCGGCCATCCAGATGGTGTAGGCCGTGCCCAGGTGATCGCGGCCGTAGGCGGGTCGTGTCACGTCGCCCTGTACAAAGACTGTGCGTCCGAACTCACCCGCAAAGATGACAAGCGTGTCCTCCAGCAGACCGCGCTCCTTCAAATCCCGTACGAGAGCGGCGGACGGCTGATCGGTGTCCTGGCACTGGATGGCGAGCTGGGTCGGCAGGTTGTTGTGCTGGTCCCAGCCGCTGTGCATGAGCTGGATGAAGCGGACGCCGCGTTCCGCGAGCCGCCGCGCGAGTAGGCAGTTGCGCGCGTAGCTGCCCGCGCGGTGAACATCGGGACCGTAGCGCTCGAGCACGTGCGGGGATTCCTTGGTCAGATCGAGCAGGCCCGGAACACTTGCCTGCATCTTGAACGCCATTTCGTACTGAGCGATGCGCGTCTCGATTTCCGGATCGGCCTGTTTCTCAAACTGGTGCGCGTTCATCGCGGCGATGTCGTCGAGCAGGGCCCGTTTTTGTGCGCGATCGAGGCCCGGCGCGTCGTTTAGGTACAGGACGGGTTCCCCTTCGCTGCGAAGTCGAACGCCCTGGAATTTCGACGGAATAAAGCCGCTGCCCCAGTAATGCTCGTAGAACAACTGACCGCACGTCTTCTGCTGGTCCGCAGAGGTCAGCACGACAAATGCAGGCAGGTCCTCCGCGTCGGATCCGAGTCCGTAGGTGAGCCAGGCGCCCATGGAGGGCCGACCGGGAATGGGGGAGCCGGTCAGGCAGAACGTGACACCGGGAGCGTGGTTCACGGATTCGGTGTGCATGGAGTGGATGAAGCAGAGTTCGTCGGAAATGGCGCCGGTATGCGGAAGAAGTTCGCTGAGCCAGCGTCCGCATTTCGCGTATTGTTTGAACGGTTTGATCGACGGAAGAATGGGAAACTTCTTCTGCCCGGATGTCATGGTGGACAGCCGTGCCGAACTCCGGACCGACTCCGGGAGCTCCTGCAGGCGCATTTTTTCGAGGAGCGGTTTGTGGTCGAAGAGGTCCACCTGGGACGGCGCTCCACCCTGCCAGAGCAGGATGACGCGTCTGGCTTTTGGTGCGAAATGGGGAAGACCTGGAAGCGCGGCGCCCCTGGCGGTGCCATTCGTGATTGCCCCGAATCCGGGTCGAGTCAGCAGCGAAGCGAGTGCCGCGGTACCGATGCCGGTTGCGGTGCGGCCGAAAAACTGGCGGCGGGTGAGATAAAGGTGATTTTCCGAAAGAGGGTTCATGATTTGGTCAGGGCTTCGTCGAGGTTGAGGATCGCGAGGCAGAGGGCCGCGTAGGCCGCGTGTTCAGCGGGATCAATCGACGCGTCCACCGGGCTTTCCCCTGCGGAAAGGAATGCCTGGGCTGCGGACGCATTGGCACGGAAACGCTTCTGCTGTTTCTCCAGAGAGGCACGAAGCAGCTTGATTTCCGTCGAATCGGGATACCGCCCGAGCACGGTGCGGAAGGCCAGCCGGATGCGGCCGGTCGCGCTGCGTCCGCCAGTTTTGATGGCGTGGGCAGCCAGCACGCGCGCTGCCTCGACGAAGGTGGGGTCGTTGAGCGTCGTAAGCGCGTGCAGCGGCGTGCTGGTGAGAGTCGTGCGCACCGTGCAGGTATTGCGCGACGAAGCGTTGAAGATATTGGCGGGGGCAACCGTGCGGCGCCAGAAGGTGTAGAGGCTGCGACGATAGAGATCAGCGCCGTGCGATTGCGGATAGGTGAAGTCGCGCTCCTTGGTGATGGCGAGAGCGCCCCAGATGTCCGCGGGCTGATAGGGATACACGGGCTTTCCCCCGAGCTTGTTGACCAGAAGTCCGCTGACCGCCAGCGCCTGATCGCGGATCAGCATCGCAGGCAGTCGGAAACGCGCGCCCCGGGCGAAGAGGCGGTTTTCCGGATCGCGTTCATTCAGGGAAGCGCTCGATTTCGAACTCTGGCGGTACGTGGCGCTGGTCACGATCAGGCGGTGCAGCGCCTTCGTATTCCAGCCCCCATCGCGATATTCCGCGGCCAGCCAGTCCAGCAAGGCGCGATGCACGGGCGGTTCGCCCTGAACGCCGAAGTCCTCGCTTGTCTTGATCAGACCGAGTCCGAAGAAGGTCTGCCAGTGGCGATTGACGATGACACGCGCGGTGAGTGGCTGTTCCGGACTGACGAGCCACCGCGCAAGGCCGAGGCGATTGCGCGGTGCGTCGGGTGGCAGGGGCGGGAGAAATTCCGGCGTGGCGAATTCCACCTTAGCGCGAGGGGATTCATAGTTGCCGCGGTCGAGAATAAAAGTGTCCCGATGAGGGCCATCCTCCATGACCATCACCCGCGGACGATCATCGTTTTTCAGCCCATCCAGTTCCTCAAATTCTGCAGCGAGTGCCGGATCGATTTTCTTGAGACTCGTCTGTATGAAGCTGCGTCGCAACAGAGCGATCTGCGTCTGCGTGCGCTCAGCCGGAGGTGTCGGAATGGTTTTTTTGACGACAGCGTTTTCGAAGTTGGGATCAGCGATCACCTGCCGCTCCCATTCGGCCATCCAGACCTTGATTTTTGATTCCACCTCGGGAGAATTCAGGCGTGTCTCGAGTTCTTCGATGCGCGCGAGCTGCTGGGGAGTTGCAAGGTCGAGGATGGGCTTCGCAACACGGACCTTGTAGGCGCCACCGGATACGATTCCGGTCTCCGGCACCTGATTGAAGGCCGCCATCATCGCGTAGTAGTCCTTCTGGGAAATCGGATCGAACTTGTGATCGTGGCACTGTGCGCAGGCCATTGTGAGGCCGAGCCAGTTGGTTGACGTCGTGTCGACGCGGTCGAAAAGGGCGACAAAACGCTGCTCCTCCGGTATGGCGCCGCCTTCCCCGTTGAGGAGGTGATTGCGGTTGAATGCGGTGGCAATGCGCTGTTCGACCGTGGGATTCGGCAGAAGATCGCCGGCGAGTTGTTCGATGGTGAACTGATCGAAAGGCTCGTTCGCGTTCAGGGCATTCACGACCCAATCGCGCCAGATCCATTGGAAGGTGTCTCCGTCCTGCTGGAAGCCATTGGAATCCGCATAGCGCGCCGCATCGAGCCAGGGCAATGCCATGCGCTCGCCGTAGCGAGGCGATGCCAGGAGACGATCCACCACGCGTTCGTAGGCGCCCGGCTTTCGGTCCCGGAGAAATGCGTCGATCTCCGCCAGCGTCGGTGGAAGCCCGATGAGATCAAGGGTGACGCGCCGGATGAGCGTTTCCCTCGATGCCTCGGGTGAGGGCGCGAGTTTTTCATGCTCGAGCTTCGCTAGCACAAACTGGTCGATGGGGTTGATGACCCAGCCACGCGCGTGCACCGCGGGGGGCTTGGGACGCTCTATCCGGGTGAACGCCCAGTGTGGGGAAAAGGGTGCGCCTTCCTCGATCCAGCGGCGCAGGAGGGTTCGTTGTTCAGAGCTGAGGGAACGATGGGACGTCCGCGGCGGCATCTGCACATCCTCCTCGTCGGAAAATACCCGGTAGACCAGTTCGCTGTCGTCCGGCTTTCCGGGCACGATGGTGTCGCCCTTCCGCTGGCCCTCAAAGGTGTCCAGGCGAAGTTTCGCCTCGCGCTTGGCTGGATCCTGTCCGTGGCATTGAAAACAGTTCTCCGAGAGAATCGGACGGATATCCCGGGAGTAATCGATCGACTCCGCTGCCTGCAGAGGGGCTGACTGGAGAACGACGCCCATGAGGGTTACGATGCCTGCGCGAGACCAGGCCATGCGGCGGGATTGGAAAGCGGAAACAGCGTCGTTCATCATCTCACGAAGGCAGGCCAGGCGAAAGTAAACGCCCCGCGCGGGTGCAGCGTCTAGCGGCAAATCGTGACCTTGCAGGACAATTTTTGCGCGCCGGTGAATTTTCATCGACTCGCGGACGTCGATGGCCGCGCAGGTACGCACTTCCTAATTCTGCTTCGCGCCCTGCTCGGTGCCAGCCTGCTGGCGAAGGAGACGCCGCCGGCGCACCTCTGCTGCGATCGCGTCGAGGCGTTTGGCTTCATCGGCCGGTGTGGGATTGAGGACCACGGGCGGCGGTGCGATCGGCGCGTTTGGAGCCGGCGCAACCGCGACGGGCACTGGGGCGGCTGAAATCTTGACCTTCTGCAATGCGAGCGTGAGCGACTGGCCGCCAAACTCCACGACCACGGTGTCCGCCCGGGCATCGTAGCTTTTCACGATCACCGCTGCGCCGGGCTCGTTGATCCTTACCCAGGTGCTCAATCGCTTCGCAGGTTCAAAAAAGTTGAATTGCTCGCGACCCTCCATGACGAGCACGCCGCGAAACTCGAGAGCAGTGGGTTCTGCCGCAGCAGGCGCACCAGCCGGGGTTTCGGGCGGCAGAAAAGGAGAACGCTTTGCGGCCGTCTCAGCCGTGGCGAGTGATGCCGCGGCAATCACGCATGCCATGAGGGAGCCCGGCCGTTTCATTTGCGGTAAGCAACCGCGAACCCGCATTCAGGTCAAGGGAAGGCTTCCCACGGGCAATTTGCAGAAACCTTTCGGCTGGCCACCTTCGTCCCCTTTCGTGCATCTAGACGAGGTGCGCCCCCACCCGCCTCTCAAAGCCCGATACGAAACGCTGGCGGATAAACCGGACTATGTTAACCGGCTCTTCGACAAGGGGGCGTGTCACTATGATGGCATTGTCGACTGGGGATTTTTCCGCACGGGAGGCGCCTACCGCAAATGGGTCCAGGAGCGGCATGGCCTGAAGAAAGGAGATCGCGTGCTGGATGTCGCCTGCGGCACCGGGCTTGTTGCGCTTGCCGCTTCCAGGATTCTTGGAACGGCGGAGAACATCACCTGCCTCGATCCCAGCGAAGGCATGCTCGCGGTTGCCAGGACCAAGTTGAATGCGACCTTTGTCGTGGGTCGCGCGGAGGCGTTGCCATTTCCCGACAACTCCTTCGACTTCCTGACGATGGGATATGCCCTCCGTCACGTCACGGATCTCGAGGAGACCTTTCGCGAGTACCAGCGCGTCCTGAAGCCCGGGGGGCGTTTGCTCATTCTCGAGGTGACCAAACCGCGTGGCAGAATCCCGCGCTTCATGTTCAGGACCTACTTTGGCCGCATTTACCCGACCCTTACGCAGTTGTTCACTCGAAGCGCCGATGCGCGCGACATGATGCGGTACTATTGGGAAACAATGGATGCCTGTGTGCCCCCGGAGGCGGTCCTTTCCGCCCTTGCAACAGTGGGATTGTCGGAGGTGAATCGGTATACCCAGTTGGGACTCTTCAGCGAATACACCGCAACCAAGCCGTCGCCTTCGAAGGGATGTGATCCTTCTCCTCGTCACGCGTGATCGCCCGACGTTGCACAATTTTCAACCACGACAATGGAATCCTCGTCTTCACCTTCAAACGATCCAGCTCCGGCCAAGACCAACTCCTCCCGCGACAAGATGCGTCATTTCCCGCAGGAGGTGCAGGAGGCCTTTCGTACGTTTGAGGCGACACGAAATCCCGATGCGCTGGATCCTGTCATTCTCGCCATACTCGACGACTTCATCCCGAAAAAGACCGAGGTGCCGCTGTCGACCTTTCCTGGTTCCACCCGATTGATAGAGGATCTGGGGTTTGATTCCCTGGCCATCACGGAAGTGGTGTTTTTTTCTGAGGAGCTTCTCAACATCAGCATCGGGAACGAAGAGCTCATGCAGGTGCGCACCCTCGAGGACTTGCGAGGATTTATCCGGAAGAAGGTTTCTCCGGCGCCGGTGGCCTGATGCGGCTCCTGCAATTTCTCAGTTCTCAACTTCTCCTGTCTCCCGCATGGTGCGTCTTCCAGTCATCACCGGCCTCGGCTTTGTCACCAGCATTGGTCACGATCGCAGCACAGTGGTAAGCAGCCTGAGGGAGCTCCGTCATGGGTTTGAGCCTCACCAGTTCCTGAACAATCCGGACCTGCCCGTAAAGGTCGCTGGCACGCTGAAAGGCTTTTCTTTCCCCAGTCCCAGTTGGCGCGATTGGAGCTGGCCAGCTCAATTTTCGGTCGATCGGGAACTGCTTCGCGGACTTCCACCTCATGGTGTCTATGCGATGTGTGCAATGCAGCAAGCGTTGCAGGAAGCCGGACTGAAGGCCGCGGATCTTGCGGGAGGCGACACCGGACTTTTCTGTGCCTCGGCCGGGTCACCCTACCTTCTCTCTCACTTTGTGCAGGACATGCATGCCACGCGCGGCCAGCGGGGCAATCCGATGGGCATCATCTCGTCGATCGCAGGCACGCTGAATTTCAATCTCGCCGCATTCTACAAGATCTCGGGTGCGGTCTGCGGATTTGTTTCCGCCTGTGCCTCCTCGAGCCATGCGCTCGGCTATGCGATGGATGAAATCCGCCTTGGTCGGCAGAAACGCATGCTTGTCGTCGGCGCGGAGGACATGACGGATGAGAGTATCCTTTCCTTCGCCAGCCTGCGCGCCTTGTCGATAAATTCTGATCCAGGTTCGGCATCGCGTCCGTTTGACCGTCGTCGTGACGGCTTTGTCGGAACGGGAGGTGCGGTGGCTCTTGTTGTGGAAGAGGCAGGACTCGCACGCGAGCGGGGTGCCCGCATTCAGGCGGAACTTGTGGGTTGGGGACAGGCGGGAGACGGACACAGTGTCGCCGCCTCGCATCCTGAAGGCGCTGGCCTGCGCGAAGCCATGCGGCGCACCCTGGCTGATGGCGGTGTGGAGCCTGGCGACGTCGATTACGTCAATGCCCATGCCACTTCGACGCCGGCGGGTGATCGCTCGGAGGCGCTTGCGTTGAATGCCGTGTTCACCCGGAACAATGCCAGGCCGAAGGTTTCGAGCACAAAGGCGCTCACGGGTCACGGACTATCCCTGGCCGGAGCGATGGAGGCGGCATTCTGCGTGCTCGCGCTCGACGAGGGCTTCATTCCCGGGTGCGCGCACCTCGAACAGATCGATCCCATCTGTGAAGGGCTCGACCTGCCGCTCAGGTCGCTCAATGAAGCCCCCTCGCTTGTTCTGAACAACAGCAGCGGGTTTGGTGGCAGCAATGTCTGTCATCTGCTGCGGAAGGCGGGCTGATCGATTGGGGCCTGGGGTGCATCGAGCCCTGCCGACGGAATTCATGGAGTGGCGCGATGACCCCCACTCCTCCTCGACAAACGGGCATGCATCGCGCCGTTGCCACCAGGCGGATAATCTGCCCCACTGCATGATTGAACATGTCCGATCCGCTTCTCCTCCGCCTCAAGACCTTGATTGTCGCCACGCTCAAGCTGGAGGATGTCAGGCCGGAGGACATTCCTGACGATGAGCCGTTGATTGGTTCGCCGCGTTTTGGACTCGATTCGATCGACGCGCTTGAACTCGTTCTGGCTCTCGAAAAGGAGTTTGGGATAAAGATCGGCAACAGCGAGGAATCGCGCAACGCGCTCGCCAGCGTGCAAACGATCGCGGCCTTCATTCGTTCACGGCCTGGCAGCAAGGTGTGACGTTGGTTGTCTGGGAGTGACTGCCCCGCCTGCCAAGCTCCGCAATCCCGGCCCAGGCTGGGGCTATGGATTCCTCCTTTGGGCGGATCGCTGGTGGCCGCGCTGGCTTTTCCAACTGGTGATGTCTGCTGGGACGTGGATCGCACTTGCGCGCATGCCGAGGCAGCGCTGCGCCTCACAGGAATATCTATCTGTCGTTTTCGATCGCCGCCCCCGTGTCATCGAGGTGTACACGCACTTTTCGGCCTTCATGGATTTTCTGATGGTCAAGCTCCGCACGGGGACCGGAGCGCCCATCCGCTGCGATCTTGAGCCTGCGCATGCGGACGACTTCAACGCGCTTGTGGGTTCTGGAAAACCCGCCCTGTTCGGCACGTTTCATTTCGGAAGTTCTGACCTGCTCGGTTACCTGCTCAGCGACCGCGATCAGCGGGTTTCGATCCTGCGGTTGCAGGTGGAGAATTCAGAGGACACGCGCCTGCTGGGCGAACGCTTCGGCGACAAGGTTTCCTATCTATGGGTCAACGACCCGCGCGAGCTGCTGTTCGCGCTGAAAGGTGCGATAGAGGCGGGACGCTCCGTGGCGCTGAAATGCGATCGCGTCGATCACAGTGCACGCACGGAGGCGTTCAATTTCCTGAACGGGCGCCGTCTGTTTCCCTTCACGATTTACCATCTCGCCATCCTGTTCCAGCGCCCCGTTGTCTTCTGTATCGCAATCCCCAAGTCGGATCCCGGCCGCATCCAGGTCTTTTCGTCCTCAGTCTTTCACCCTGATCCGAATCAGCCGCGGGAACAGCTTCTCGAGGCCGCACGAGGACATTTCCAGTCTGTCCTCGCGCTGCTGGAGTCATTGGTCCGCAATCACCCGTATCTGTGGTTCAACTACATTCCGCTCAATCCCGTGGCAAAGGAGAATTGAGTCGTGTCCGGGACCGCCGGAGTCATCTTGCTTCTGGTAGTTGGGATGTGACATTACCCTTTTGCTCGCACATATCGGAGCCTTCGCTGGCAGTTGAAGCACCCAATGTCTGAACACCAAACGCATCTGCCTCTGGAAACCACCTTCAGCGTGGCGCCTGAAGCGCCACCGGAGATGCGCGATGAAATTGCCCGCGTCTGGGGCATGCCCCTGGGTAGGCGTGTCGCTGTTTCATTTCGCGGCGGCCAGTTCACCTCGGTCGAAGGCGTGCTCGAACTGGCAGCCGCGCCGGACTATCCTTGGAACCCCCGGCAACCCCTCCGCCTGCGAATCGCCGGATGCGATTTCAGCTCTCGCGACATCGAACACTGGAGAGCGTTGTAGAAGTACGCCAAAGGGGGAAGGACTCCGACGCCTTCGGGGTGGCGCGGATCGACGCCACCCCGCCTGCAAGCTATGCGCATTCACGCCCTGTGCAACCCGGCCGTCACGTTCGTCCCGGCCTTGACCTCCGGAATTGACCGCAGCCCGGCGACAGGAAACGATTCAAGCCCCTACCTATGAGCAATTCCGACGGCATCCATATTGGCACGGACAGCGGTGCGACCACTTCCAAGACTGGCGGGGTGCGCGCTGACGGTTCGATCATCTCGCACAAGCTGCGGCAGAGCTCGACCAATTCCCAGGCGGGCACTGCAGCTGTCATTGCAGGATGGGTCGAAGGTGTGGTCGGCTTCCTTGCGGACAACAATCTCTCCTGGGACCAGGTTCGCGGCGTCGGTCTGGCGATACCCGGGCCGTATCAAAGTTATGGAGTGCTCGACAAGTCCGCGAACCTGCCGGATGCGTTTGCAGGCTGGAATTTTCATGCCGACTATAGCGCCGCACTCGCGGCCAAGGCCGGCCGGTCGATTCCGTTGATTGTCGGCAACGACGGCAACTATGGTGGAGTTGCGGAGGCGGCGCGCGTGCGCGGCAACAAGAAGGCGGGCGTCGTGATGCTTGCCCCGGGCTCAGGCCTTGGTTGTGCCTACGTTGATCCTCACGGATTTCCGCTGGATGGCGATAATTTCGCCGGAATGGAGGCGGGTCACATGCCAGTGCCGCTTCACTTGCTCGGGCTGCGTCCGTACCGCTGCGGCTGCGGCCGCGACTGGGGTTGCATTGAAGCCTATTCCACGATTTCCGGTCTGCCTCAACTGCTTGGGGATATTCTCAAGAAATATCCGCAGCACGAACTCGCCACGTCGACAGCTTCAACCAAGGAAAAGGTGCTCTCCCTTCGCACGCGCGCGCAAAAGGGAGATCCGCTCGCCTTGGAAATATTCGACCTCCAGGCCAAAGCGCTGGGTCTCCATGTCGCCGCTCTCGCAGTGTCGCTTGACCCGGAGTTCTTTGTGATCGGCGGAGGCCTGATCGACCCCGAGTCCACGACACCTGAATTCCGCGCCCGGTATCTCGACGGCATTCGTGCCGCAGCCCGCCCCTACCTTTTCCCCGGACAACGAAAGAACATCAAAATCGTCGAGGCTACACTCGGCGAGTTGTCACAGGCCATCGGCGCCGCGCTGGTTTCGCTCTACACCGAGCAACGCAAGGCACGCGGGGGTTGATTCTTCCGCCCGATCAACGCGCGCGCGCTTCCTCCTGCCTGGATTTCCCGCAAGCACCTCGGGAGGGGCACGCGTTGTCGTGCGGAGCGCGAACCCGGGCACGACGACGCGTGCCTCTCCAAGGTGGGCGGACGATGCGCTGTACAACTACAGGCCTGCGACTTCCCAGCCTTTGCGGTAGGTTTTGCGCAGGTGACGGTTCGCTTCCTTCACGTTGTCGAAGCGGAGCTTTTTTGCATTCCAGTTCAGCGTGGTCTGATGAAAGCGCACCGCCACGCTGCCGAGGAGGACGGCCTCGGTCAGAGGGCCCGAGTAATCGAAACCTGCGCTCGTCGCTGATCCGTTGAGGCAGGCTTCGGCCCATTGCGTCCAGTGGTGCGCGCCCTTTTCGTTCGGCAGCACGTAATCCTTGAACTGTGCGCGGGGAAACAGCCGGGGCGTATTGATATGAGGAACGTGGAGCACACCCTTCGTGCCAATGAGAATCGAACCCTGTCCGAAGATGCTCTTTCGATTTCCGGCGGTGTCACCGACCGCTTCCTGGGTGCCCTCGACGAGCGCCAGAATTTCCGCGGGGGGACGCTGATCCCCATCGTACCACGTGATCGGAACCGTTTTCCCCTCGGTGAAACGTGTGCCGGGAAAAATGTAATGGATGCGGGCATCCGTCGACCAGTTCCAGCGGTCGGGAGACGGACCTTCCGAGCGCACCGATTGCGGGGCGGTCAGATCGAGCGCCTCGAAGACAGGGTCGAAAATGTGACATCCCATGTCGCCGAACGTTCCTGTGCCGAAATCGAGCCGCCGCCGCCAGTTGCTGGGATGATAGTACTCGTTGCCGACGTAGGGCCGGTCCTCGCATACGCCCAGCCAAAGGTCCCACCTGAACGTCGACGGGACGGGGTCCCCGTGGACAGGAGGCGCTCCGACATCGCCCCACTTCTTGTTGCTCCACGTGTGCACCTCGCGGATCTTGCCGATCACTCCGCTATGCACGATTGCGACCGCCTGACGGTAGACCTTTTCGGAGTGGATCTGGATGCCCATCTGCGTTACGAGCCGCTTCCTGCGGGCGTATTCGGTGAGCACGCGGGTTTCATAGATGTCGTGAGCGAGCGGCTTCTGGCAGTAGACGTGCTTGCCGAGCTGCATCGCCGAAAGCGCGATTGGCGCGTGCATGTGATCCGGGGTGGAGACATTGACCGAATCGATGTTGTCCTTCTCCTTCCTCAGAAGTTCGCGCCAATCCTGATAGACGCGTGTCTCCGGGAACCACGACTTGAGCTCAGTCAGTTTCGTCTCATCGACCTCAGCCACGGCAACGAGTTTTACGAAAGGATTGCTGCAGATTGATCGGATGTCCGCCCAAGCCATGCCCGAGGCTCCAAAACTCGCGTGACGAAGGGTCTTGCTTGGCGGCGCGGAGATCAGGTTCCTGGTGAGAAACGGGGCGGCGAGGCCGACAGCCCCGGCGGTTTTGAGGAATGTGCGACGAGAGAACGGGGTGTGGGAGTTCATAAATGGGCGATGAACGAGCGACGGCCAAACCGGAAGTTTTTTCAAGGCATCAGTGTTTTCAACTGCGGTGTTTCGTGGGTGCAAGACCGGGAATTTCAGGAAATCGCATAAGCCCCGGCCTGCTTCTCAGGCGATTGATGTTCATAAGGTTGAATCAGCGCACGGTTCCATTCCCTAAGATTTCTCCGGATCGTGCGTTTGTAGGGAGAACCTGTTATATTTCCTTCCATGAAACCTTCCGTCCAATTCATGAGGGTGGCAATTGTCGTCACCCTACTCTCTTCGGCGAGTGCACTCGCAGCCGCGTTGCCCGTTGAATCGCGCATCTCGGCGGCGACGGTCTACCTTGATCGCGCGGTCGTCACACGCCATGCACACACTCCCCTGTCCGCGGGCGAAACCGATGTTGTCTTTGAAAGGCTGCCCGCGGGACTGCTCGATGCCTCGCTCCAGGTGAGCGCCCGGGGATCCGCCGCTGTCACGCTGATCGACGTTACCGCCCGTCAGACCTATGTGGAAGCCACGATCGATCCGCGAGTCCGGTCGATCGAGGAGGAACTGAAGGCGTTGCAGCGGCAGGATGCGGACCTCAAGGGTAGACTTGCCCTGTTCGACCAGCAGCGCGCACTGATGTCGCGGATCGAGGCCGCAGCGACAACTCCCCCGCCCCGCGATGCGGCAGGCTCGGGCGCGAAACCTGGTTTTGATGAGTGGCAGAAACTGCTCACGTTTCAGTTCGAAAACCTTTCCCGAATTGCCAGCGATCAGGAAACCGTGGTGCGGCAGCGGGAGGACCTCGCTGCAAAGACTGCGGCTTTGGAGGCACAGCTCGATCTCATGCGCAGCCGGCAATCCGCGGCCCGCAGCTTCAAGACAGTCACGGTGCGCGTGTCCGCTGCATCGGCGGGCAGTCTTGACATGTCACTTTCCTACGCGGTTCCCGGTGCTTCCTGGAGCCCGAGCTATGATGCGCGGTTGAATACGGAAAAGCGCATCATTGAGCTGGGGTATTTTGGATCGGTGAGGAACGGCACGGGTGAGGATTGGAGCGCCGTCGCATTGACGCTCTCCACGGCGCGGCCCAGCCAGGGCGGCGGTGCGCCGACGCTTCCGCCTTGGATCGTCGACGTTTACAGGGCCATGCCCTACCCCGCCCTGAGTCTGGGCCGGTCGAGTGCAAAGGTGGCGTTCGAATCGCGCGCAGGGGCGGTTGCGCAGGCTTCTGCGCTTGCGGACAAGGCGGAGGAGGAAATGAAGGACGCGCAGTTTGCCATGGCCGCAATCGAAAGCGGAACGACGCGGGCGACGTTTCGCGTAAGCAACCCGGTCACGCTTCCGAGCGACAATGCCGCCCAGCGGGTGCCCATCACGCGCACCGAATTGTCGGCGTCACTCCACTACGAATCAACGCCCAAGCTGATCGAGGCGGCATTTCTCAGCGCCTCTGTCAGCAATGTGACCGACTTCCCGTTCCTGGCAGGGCCCGTGAACACCTTTCTCGATGACAGTTTTGTCGCGACGAGTCCGATGAAAACCATCATGCCGCGGGAGAAGTTCGACCTCGCGTTCGGAGCGGACGACGGAATCTCCGTCAAGCGCCGACTCGTCAATCGGTTCGCCGAGGAAACCGGCCTCACCAGCAAGGGACGTCGCGTGACCTATGAATTTCTCGTCACGCTCGCCAACAACAAGAAAACCTCAGAGCGGGTGGTCTTCAAGGAGGCGGTGCCGCTTTCACGCGATGAGAAGATCGTCGTGAAGCTGCTGACCCCGGCGGAGCGCGACATCGGTGCTGCCGATAGCCTGAAGGAAATCACGCGCGACGAAGAGGGGCGGCTCGTATGGCGGGTGAACCTGAGGGCCGGCGAGAAGCGTGAATTCCCGATGAAGGTCAGCATTGACTATCCCTCGGAAATCACGGTCAGCGGGCTCGATTGAGCGGGAATTCCGGGCACGACGGAATACCGTGCTTGCCGAGTCCCCTTCCTTGGAAAGACTGGCCGCCTTTCATCTTCTGATGGCGGCCTTTTCCATTCATGCGTGTTCTTGAATCCTCCCTATGGCGCGCGCACCTGCATGCGCGCATGCCGTTCAAATATGGCATCGTGACCATGACCGAACTCCCGCACGTATTTCTCCAGGTGCGTGTGGAGTTCTCCGGAGGAGTTTCCGGAGTCGGCGTTGCAGCGGACCACCTGCCGCCCAAGTGGTTCACGAAGGATCCCCAGAAGGATCCGCGCGTGGAGATCGATGAGATGCTTGTGGTGATCCGGCATGCCATGACGGCCGCGGGGGAGATTCGTGCCACGACGGTGTTTGACTGGTGGCGTGAACTGTACCGCGTCCAGTCCGCATGGGCGGAGGCCGGGCGCGTTCCCTCGCTGCTCGCGCACTTCGGCACATCCCTGTTGGAACGCGCCTTGATCGACGCCTTTTGCCGTGCACATCGGAAATCCTTTTCCGCGGCAATCCACGACAACCTCTTCGGCATCGACCTTGGTATCCTGCGCTCGGACTTGAAGGGATCCGCGCCGCGCGACTGGCTGCCTGCCTCACCACCCCGCCATGTTTTTGCGCGTCATACCGTTGGCATGGTGGACCCGTTGTGGGAAAGGGATGTCTTGGCCGCCGACCGCGTTGACGACGGCCTGCCGCAGTCGCTCGAGGCCGGAATCGCGGCCTATGGGCTTCGGCATTTCAAACTTAAGGTGGGAGGTGGCGCCGATCGGGAACGGCTCCTGCGCATCGTTGAGGTGCTGGAAAAGTGCACCGCGCCTGGCTGGGTTTGCACGCTCGATGGAAACGAGGGGTTCAAGTCAGTGGACGCGTTTCGCACGTTCTGGGAGGGAGTCGTGGGCGAATCCAGGCTGGAGCCCCTGCGTCGCGGGCTGCTCTTTGTCGAGCAGCCGTTTCATCGCGATCTCGCGTTGAGTGATGAAATCGGCGCGCTGGCCAGCCGCTGGCCCGGGCGGCCGCCGATCATCATCGACGAATCGGATGCCACGCTCGAGAGCCTGCCGCGTGCTCTTGAGCTGGGTTACTGCGGGACGAGTCACAAGAACTGCAAGGGTGTGTTCAAGGGCCTTCTCAATGCCTGCCACATTGCGTATCTGCGAAAGGCGAAGCCCCAGCAGACGTGGCGGATGAGCGGAGAGGACCTCTCCAATGTGGGCCCCATCTCACAACTCCAGGATCTGGCCGTGCAGGCTGCGCTGGGAATCACGAGCGTGGAACGCAACGGTCATCACTACTTTGCCGGCCTCTCAGCCTGGCCATCGACCGTCCAGGATCTGGTGCTGCAGCATCACGGCGACCTCTATGTGCGCTCGGGTCGCGGCTGGCCGACGATGCTTGTTCGTGACGGCGAGATCAGCGTTGAGTCCGTTTCCCACGCGCCTTTTGGCGAGGGGTTCGATTTCGATCCCGCGGCTGCCGGAGCAGTGCGCATCTGATCCCTTTTGGGATCGGGTCCCCTAACCCCACGCGGGTGTGTTTGCGTCCCGGTGTTTCATTCCCTCTTCAACTCGCGCGACATCAAGGCCGCCAGTGCGGCGGCGGGCGCCTTGTTCTCACAGAGGACGCGATAAACCTCGGTGAGGATCGGAGCGTCGATTTTCCGCTCGCGGCAGAGACCGTGGAACGACTCGGTCGTTCGGTAGCCTTCGACGACAAACTTGCTCCGGTTCAGAAGTTCCGCGGCCCGGTGTCCGCGTCCCAGTTGCTCGCCAAAACCACGGTTTCGACTCCACGATCCGGTACACGTGGCAACGAGGTCGCCAAACCCACTCAGTCCATAAAATGTTTCCCGCTGTGCGCCGAGGGCCACGCCCAGCCGGACCATTTCCGCAAGTGCCCTCGTCATCAATGCGGCCTTGGCATTGTCGCCCAGACCCAGGCCATCGGAGCATCCTGCTGCGATGGCATAGATATTCTTGAGGCATCCTCCGAATTCGACTCCGGGAAGATCGGCGCTCGTATAGACCCGCAGGGAAGGTCCGCTCAATTCCGCCTGCAGCGCGGGGATCGACGTATCGGTGTCGCGTGTGCCCAGAACCATGGCCGCGGGAAGGCCGCGTGAGACCTCTCCGGCGTTAGTCGGGCCCGTGAGGGAACCGACCGTGTAGCCGGGCAGGACTGACTCAATGATCTCCGATGGGCGCAAGTGCGTCTCCAATTCGAGTCCTTTCGAGAGGCTGATCAGAAACCGGAGGCGCGTTGAGAGGGAGAGGTTTTCGCGAACGCGCTCGCAGGTGGCGCGCAAGGACTGCAGGGGGCAGGCGAAAAGCACGACCTCCGCCTCCATCAGCAGGGGAGTCAGCTCATGGCCGACCTGGAGGCTTGGTGGCAGCTTGATCCCTGGGAGGTAGTCGCTGTTTTCGAGGGTCGACGCTAGGGCCACGGCCTGTTCAAACCGGCGGGGGGCGAGAGCAACGCAATGGCCCTGCTTCACGAGGTGCACCGCAAACGCGGTTCCCCAAGCGCCGGCACCTATCACGAGGAAATTCATGCCTGCATTAGAACCCAAGGCGCGCGCCGGTGATAGCGAAATCTCAACCGTGGGGCGGACAGAGATGAGGACCGATTGACCTGCAGCAGGCGTTGGTCGTCGCTCATGTGAGGAACGCGGGAATGCGTTCACCGGCGATCATCGATTCGAAGGTCTCGCGACTGTGAATGAGCTCGAATGTGCTTCCCTTGACGAGCACTTCCGCCGGCAGAGAACGGGTGTTGTAGCGGCTTGCCATCGAGAAGCCGTAGGCTCCGGCACTCATGAGGGCGACATGTTCGCCCTCACCGACCTGTTGAATGCGTCGGTCGCGCGCGAAGCAATCGCTGCTTTCGCAGATCGGGCCGACGATGTCCGTTACCATTGAGGGCCGGGACGTGTCGCGCTGCAACGGCACGATTTCGTGAAACGCATCGTACATTGCCGGGCGCATCAGGTCGTTCATGGCTGCATCGAGGATGAGGAAATTCCTGTCCTGACCGCGCTTGAGATACTCGACACGGGAGAGGAGGACTCCGGCGTTGCCCACGAGAAAGCGGCCGGGTTCGACAAGGATTTTCAATCCCATCGGCTGAAGGAGCGGCACGAGTGCGGCGCCGTAGGATTCAGGCGTGATGGGACGTTTGCCCGTGGGTTGGGTCTGCCACCAGTCCTCCTGGCCGCTTGCAAGCGCATCCTGGTAGACGATGCCCATGCCGCCTCCGATCGAGAGGTATTCGAGAGGGTACCTTTCCCTCAGGTCGTTCACGAGCGGCGTGATTTTTCCTACGGCCTCCACAAAGGGCAATGTGTCGGTCAACTGCGACCCGATGTGCATCTGCACGCCGCGTATGCCGAGATGAGGATAGGTTGCCGCGGCCTGGTAGGCCGCAGTCGCCTGGCTGAGTGGGATACCGAACTTGTTTGCGGCCTTGCCGGTGGTGACCTTGGCATGGGTTTTCGCATCAACGTCGGGATTGATGCGGATGGCGATGGGAGCCTTCGCGCCGAGCTTTCCTGCGACGTGGTTGATGCGGGCCATCTCGGGGTCGCTTTCCACGTGGAAGGCGCGGATGCGATGCTCAAGGGCCAGGGAGATTTCCTCCTCGGACTTTCCGACGCCTGCAAAAACGCTTTTCTCGACGTTTCCTCCGACTGCCAGCACCCGGCGGAGTTCGCCACCGCTGACGAGATCGAAGGCTGCCCCGAGGTTTGAGAAGTGGCGAAGCACCGACAGTGAGGAGTTTGCCTTCATCGCGTAGCAGATTTGCAGATCGATGCCGGCAAGCGCCTTTGTCAGGCGGGCGAAGTTGTCTGAAATCGTCGCGGTGCTGTATACGTAGGTCGGCGTCCCGTAGAGCCGTGCCACATCGGTGAGATCCACGGATTCGCAGTAAAGATTTTGGCCAATGTAGCGAAAATGATGCATGGGGCTATGACCGCGAAAAAATCCGAAATGTGCGTGAAAGAGCTCGACGCTGCTTCGTTCCCGTAGAAAAAACCAATCAAAATTTAGCGACTGTTCTCGAAGTGTTCCGCAGCCTGTTTAACGCCCTCTTTCACCGTCCCACCTACCGTTTTGGCAAGGTGGACAATTCGCGGATACGGCGCACCACGCTGCGCAATGCCCAGTTTGTCAGCTTCATGTCCCAGCAAGGCCTTGGGCGCCCCGGCAACCCCGACGCCCACGATGCCCGCCTCCGCAGACAACGGATCTTTCGCGCAGGCATGGCCTGTGCCGCCCTTGGCGCCCTGATCTGGATCGGCATCGAGAGTGCCAAGGCACTTTCGATGTTCTGAGAAAGTGTTGGGCGTCGAAGGAGTCAGCCCCTATTGCCCGGTGGCACCGGGCTGGCAGAAACACGATGACGTAATGGTCGTGTCCGCCTTTGACCAGGCGAGCTGATACTGTTCCCTCACGGATCGGGCCTCGTCGAACTTCCGCTGTTGGACAAGGGCCTCGCTCAGGCCGAACAGGGACCAGCCGTTGTTGGGCAGCCGGGCGAGATCCTCACGGTAGACCTCGACGGCTTCCGCATGACGGCCGTGTGCCATCAAGGCTGCGCCGAGGGAGTGGCGGACGGGAATAAGCCAGGCCGGTGGTTCATCGTACTTGAGTTTGTCCTCCTCGGCGATTGCGGCGCGCAGTTGTGCAAATCCTTCGTCGATCCTTTTCTCGTGAACGAGGATCTCGCCTTCCAGCATCGGAGTGACAATTGCCAGGACCGCGTGACAGGTATTGTTGCCAGCGGCAATCTGATCGGCAGGTACCGCTTTTGCGGCATCAAGGTAAAGAGCCTGCTCCTTGCGCGCGGATCCGAGGTCGCCCTTGGCGGCAAACGCGATACCTCGCGCGGCGTGCTGAAAGGCATGGGTGAATTTCTGTGAGGCAGGATGGTCGGGCTCCGCGAGCACTTCGTCCCATTGTCCGAACCGCACCATCACCTCGAGCGGCATGGCCAGCCAGGCTTCTGCTACACTTTCGAAGTCCCGAAGGAAGTCAGCAGGGAGGTCATGAACCATTCCGCGAATGTGTGAAAGGGCGAGTTTCCGCTGCCCAGACATCATGGCCGCATAGGCCAGCATGTGCTGATTGTGGGCGACATACATCGGCAGGAGTCCGGTCGCCGGTCCCACGATCCTCCGGTAGGCGCGATCAGCCTTTACGGCGGCGAGATTGGAGTCGATGGCCTGTTGCCATTGTCCGACGCGGATGTAGATGTGCGACGGCATGTGCACGTTGTGCGCGAGGCCGGGTTGAAGGCTGAGCAGGCGGTCGGCCGCAGCAAGGGCACGCCCGGGTTGATGCGAGGCTTCCACCGCATGGATGTAGAGATGGTTTGCGAAGGGATGCTCCAGGTTGAGCTTCAGCACCGCGTCAAGGGTGGAGAGTATTTCCTCGGTGCCTGGCTGCGGTTCGCCGGCGGGAGTCCATTGATCCCAGGGTCGGAGGTCCATCATGGACTCTACGAAAAGCACTCCGGCATCCGCGTTTTGAGGAAACCGCTTCCAGACATCCCGCATGGCCTTCGCGTAGGCTTCGTCGAGCGACCGTCGGTCGTCCGGCTGAGGTGGCTGAACGTAGCGTGTACCCAGCGCCTCGATCAGCGCCTGCTCGAAGGGAGTTGCTTTGGCCGCATGGCTGCGAGCGAGCTGGAGCGCGTTCCAAGCCTGTTCGGCAGCGGGCGGCGGTACGACCGGAAAGTTGATGTGGGGACCATTGGCATACGCGATTCCCCAATGCGCCATCGCGCACGTGGGATCCAGTCTCGCGGCCTCCTGAAACGAGCGTATGGCTGCGCCGTGGTTGAACCCGAACAGAAAACGAAGTCCCTGGTCAAAGTACTGCTGGGCCTTCTGGGAGCGAGTCGTCACTCGAAAAGAATGTGTGCCCAGGCCTTCAACAATCGGGATAGTGGCTGCTTCCGGTGCGCTGTGTGCAAGAGCCGAGGGCCATAAAACGGCGAGAAGGAATCGGCAGAGATAAGCGAGATGGGTATTCATTGGGGTCTCCTGATAAGCACAGCTACCGACAAGACAGAAAGTAGCAAGCTGACGATTTGAACCGAGGGCGTTCGGATGGCCCGATCGCCGCCCTTTCTACACTGTACGCTCGGCTAGCGTTGGTCCTGCGCATGAGTGGTGCGATCAGCCCTGACGTTTCGGGCCTAACCATGCAACCCGCACCAGGGTAATGTTCCGCTGCGCCCAATCTTCAGATTCTCCGCTTTTCGGGAAGCGGGCGCGCTTGACAGGTGGACCCGTAGATACAGCGTTATTACATGGGAACGATCACGGCCAAGGTGTTTCGCGCGGGCAATTCCAAGGCGCTTCGCCTTCCACGTGCGCTCAAGGTGAACAGCAAGGCCTATGAGGTCACGCCAACGGCCACCGGGTTCATTGCCATTGATCCTGCAGCCGAGGCCAGGCGGCTGAAGGCACTGCGGAGTTTGCGTGGGTCCGCTCCGGACTTTCCTGATCACACCCGGTGATCTATCTTCCCGACACGAATGTGTTTTCGCGCTATCTTCGGGATAGACCGGAGGACGCCCGGCTCTGCGACCGGCTTGAACATCACCTTCCCCGCTGCGGGCTGTCAGTGATCGTGCTCCATGAGCTTGAATACGGCGCCGCCAAGCGTCCCGACATCCCCGCGTTTCGTGAGCGCGTCGCCCGGTTGAAGGGCATCTTTCCCGACATATTCTCCTTTGATCCCTTGGCCGCCCAGATGGCCGCCATGGTACGTGTGCAATTGGCGACCTTGAAACCGAATGCCCAGTCAATCGGCCCCTATGATGCCTTGCTGGCAGGGCATGCGTTGGCGGTTGGCGCCACGTTGGTGACAAATAATGTGAGGGAGTTTGTCCGGGTGAGCGGCCTCAGGGTGGAAGACTGGTCATGAGTGCTTCCGCTTCAAACATCGCTTGATTGGCTTGCCGGGGAAAGTCCGGATCGTCCATCTTGGAGGCATGTCGCGCCGTTTCCTATATCCGATGGTTTGTCTGCTTGGGCTTGTTTCGCTGATTGCGTTTTCGGGATGCGGTTCAGTCGGCAAGCTGGGTGGCGTCACGGTATCGGTGCTGAGCATCCGCCCGTCGTCCGCATCTTCCGTGGGCTCAAAGGCAATGATGACCCTGCAGTTTACCAACGAGAATGTGGTCCCGATCGGAATTTCCCGGGTACGCCACAAGCTCTATCTCAACGGTACCCTGGTGGGCGACATCCGGAACGAGCAGGCTGTCGGCATTCCGCCGCTGAAGACGACCACCCAGGAGATCGCGCTACCCTTTGAAAAGCCGGAGGCGCTTTCGAACTTGAGAGCCCTTGCCCAGCAACCCCAGGCGAGCTACCGCATCGAAAGCGTCCTCTATGTCGAAGCGGGCGAGGATACGATGGAGATCAAGACGCAGCATCAGGGCTCCGTCGACCTCTCCGCGTTCCGCGCTCCCTGACCGCGAAAGTTATCTCAGTCGGCATGACTGCCGGCTGCGTGCGCGCAGAAGGCCGACCGGAAACTGGCGGAAAGATAGTCGCGGTTCAGTCGCACGATGAAATCGTGACTGATCAGCTTCGGGCAGGCCGCGCTGCATTCGCCCTGATTGGTGCAGCTGCCGAAGCCGAGTTCGTCCGCCGTGTTGACCATGGCGAGCACACGACTGTCGCGCTCGGGCTGACCCTGGGGCATGAGCCCGAGGTGAGAGACCTTGGCTGCGACGAACAGGACGGCGGAGCGGTTCTTGCAGGCGGCAACACACGCGCCACAACCGATGCAGGCTGCGGCGTCCATGGCCAGTTCGGCATCGGCCTTTGGAACCGGGATTGAATTGGCGTCGGGAGCGGCACCGGTGCGCACCGTGATGAATCCTCCCGCCTGCTGGATCCTGTCGAACGCGCTGCGATCGGAGACCAGGTCCTTGACGATGGGAAACGGCGCGGCGCGAAACGGTTCAATCACGATGACCGCGCCATCCTCGAAACTCCGCATGTAGGTCTGACAGCTCGCAACACCCTGGTTTGGGCCATGCGGCTTGCCGTCGATCATGAGCGAGCACGTGCCGCAGATGCCCTCGCGGCAGTCGTGGGCGAAGGCAATGGGCTCCTCGCCTTTGAGCGTCAGCTCGTCGTTGACGACGTCGAGCAGCTCAAGAATCGACATGTTGCTGTTCACATTCTTCGCGGGATAGTCGACAAAACCACCGGGCTTGCCGGGGCCAGCCTGACGCCAGACGCGAAGGGTGACGGAAATGTTGTTTTTGGAAACGCCGGCTACCATGATGTTTTTGGTAAGGGAAACGCAGCGGAATTACTTGTAGTTGCGCATGCTCATCTTGATGGCTTCGTAGACAAGCGGCTCGACATTGCGGAGGGGATCGGTGCCCGCACCTTGGTACTCCCAGGCGGCGACATGGGCGAAATTCGCGTCGTCCCGTTTGCATTCACCATCCGGGTGCTGGTACTCCTCACGGAAATGGCAGCCGCAGCTCTCCTCGCGTGTGAGGGCGTCGCGGCACATCAATTCGCCGAGTTCAAGAAAATCCGCGACGCGACCGGCCACCTCGAGCGATTGATTGAGCGTGTCGGCGGAGCCGGGAACCTTCACCGTCGCCCAGAATTCCTCGCGCAGCTTGGGGATCTCCTTCAGCGCGGTTTCAAGGCCTTCCCTTGTGCGCGCCATGCCGCAGTATTGCCACATGATGTGACCAAGCCGCTTGTGGAAATGGCTGACCGGATGCGTGCCCTTTGCTCCCAGCAGGCGGGTGATGATTGATGTCACGTTGTCTTCGGCCTGCTTGAACTCTGGGGCGTCGGTGGACGGGCGTGATCCCGGTTTCTGCGAAGCAAGGTAGTCGCCTACTGTGTACGGGACGACAAAATAGCCGTCGGCTAGACCTTGCATGAGAGCAGAGGCGCCGAGGCGGTTGGCCCCATGATCGGAGAAGTTTGCCTCGCCGAGGACAAACAGCCCGGGAAGGTTGGACATCAGGTTGTAGTCCACCCAGAGCCCGCCCATCGTGTAGTGCACCGCGGGATAGATCCGCATCGGGGTGCGGTAGGCGTTTTCGTTGGTGATCTCGTGATAGATGTCGAAGAGGTTGCCGTAGCGCTCGCGCACGGTGTCCTCGCCGAGGCGCTTGATGGCGTCAGAGAAATCGAGGTAGACCCCCAGCCCGGAATCACCGACACCGCGTCCTTCGTCGCACACCCGCTTGGCTGCCCGGGAAGAGATGTCGCGCGGCGCGAGGTTTCCGAAGCTCGGATAGATCCTCTCGAGGTAGTAGTCGCGATCCTCCTCCGCGATGGTTGCGGGATCCTTTTTGCAGTCCTCCTTGCGCTTGGGCACCCAGATGCGGCCGTCGTTGCGGAGCGACTCGGACATCAGCGTAAGCTTGGATTGGTAGTCGCCAGAAACCGGGATACAGGTGGGGTGAATCTGCGTGTAGCATGGATTGGCGAAACAGGCACCACGTTTGTAGGCGCGCCAAATGGCTGTCGCGTTCGAGCCCCGCGCATAGGTCGAGAGATTGAAGACATTGCCGTATCCTCCCGTGGCAAGAATGACGGCGTCGGCGGCCCAGCGGCTGACTTTTCCCGTGACGAGGTTGCGTGTGATGATGCCCTTGGCCTGCCCGCCGATCACCACGAGATCGCACATCTCCTCCTGGGCGTGAAGTTGCACGAGCCCCTGGCCGACGGTGCGGGAGAGCGCGGAATAGGCGCCAAGAAGGAGCTGCTGGCCGGTCTGCCCGCGGGCGTAGAAGGTCCGCGATACCTGGGCGCCGCCAAAGGAACGGTTGGCGAGAAGTCCGCCGTATTCCCGCGCGAAGGGGACTCCCTGCGCGGCGCACTGGTCGATGATGTTGACGGAGACTTCGGCGAGGCGGTGGACGTTGGCCTCACGCGAGCGGTAGTCGCCTCCCTTTACCGTGTCATAGAAAAGCCGGTAAACGCTGTCGCCGTCGTTTTGGTAATTCTTTGCGGCGTTGATGCCGCCCTGGGCGGCGATGGAGTGGGCGCGACGTGGGCTGTCGTGAAACACGAAGCAGCGAACCTTGTAGCCGAGTTCACCGAGTGTCGCGGCGGCCGAAGATCCCGCGAGTCCGGCGCCGACAACAATCACCTCGTATTTTCGTTTGTTGGCGGGATTGACGAGCTTGATCTCGGCCTTGTGCCTGCGCCACTTTTCAGCGAGTGGGCCCGGCGGGATCCTGGAATCGAGTTTGGCCATGGGTGGGATGCTCAGTGTGGCGCGGAAAGTCGGTGGTTGGTAGCGGCGGCCGGTCGGCGAGCGGGTGAGTGAATCCGTTTCAGGGTGACTGGTTGAGGGCGGTGCGGGGCTGGGCCGCGACGTTTGTCCCCTGCGCGGGTTTCAGCCATCCGGAGAGGATGGCGGCGGGCATGGCGGCATTGCCGAAAAAGAACCCGATGCAGAAAATGATCGTGACTGCACGCAGGGCGGGTGCCCAGGACGCGCTGTACCAGCCGAAGGAATGGAACACCGATTGGAAGCCGTGAAGCAGGTGGACGGTCAGCAGGCCGACGGCAAGAATGTAGAAAATTGAGATGATCGGGTTCTGGAATCCGTAGAAAACCATACTGTAGACATCGTCGACCGCATGGCCCTTTTCGACAGCCGGAAATCCGAAGATGTGGAAATCCGATGCCATCGTGTATTCCGGAAGGTGGCCTTTGAAAGTCGCCGACGACGCATAGCCCAGCGTGAATTGGGCAAGGTGGTAGGCGAGGAATGCGAGCACCACGAAGCCGGTGAGCCGCATATAGCGTGAAGCGAAGGGCGCGCGTATCCAGCGGTTTACGCCGTAGTGCTGCGCACCCCTCGCCTGTGCGTTGGTCCGCGTGAGCGCTATCGCGGCCCAGATGTGAATGACGGCTGCGATGAGCAGTCCGATGCGCGTGATCCAAAGGAGCGGTCCGAGCGAGTGGAGGAATTGTGCGTAGCCGTTGATCGAGTCGGGGTGACCAAATATCTGGAGGTTACCGACCAGATGGCCGATCACGAAGCCGACGAGAATGAGGCCGGTGACGGCCATCAGGAATTTGCGGCCAACAGTCGAGCAGAAGAGGTTGCCGATTAGGCTCATCGTGAGAGTAGTCCAGCTATCCAGGCGGGAGACATCGAGGGAAATGCGCTCCTGGTGAGATGGCCAATACTACAATTTCGGTGCTGAAAATGTAAAGGCCTCGGGCTTGGGCACCTCGACGCAGGCGAACCATATTAGGTTGCCTAAATGCCTGGAGAAGCGAAAGGCGGGCTTATACGGCTTCGGATGCGCCGCTTGGTTGGGCGGTGAGGACCGCTTGCTGGCGGTGCCGGGTGAACGACCGGCCCTGTTTCCGCTGGTCGGGTTATTTCACGAGCGGCTTGAGAAGCGCGAATTTCCCGCTGGCTGCCGGAGCGATGAAACGCTTGCGGAAAGCAACCACCCTTGCGTCGGCGCCGATCAAGCGGGCGAGCGCGGATTCCAGGACCGCGTGGTCCGCCGTCTCGTCCGCGACGTAGTAAAAGTCCCAGCGGGTGTCGGTGGCCTGCACGAGCGAGTAATGCCAGCAGGTAAACCCCGGCGGAAGCGCGGCATCGATGTCGGTCGGCGACAGCAGCGATCCATCCGCCCTAAAGTGGAGGTTGCCCTCACGTCCCAGCAGCCGGTATCCGGTTGGGAAGCGCTGAACGATATCCCCTGTGTGATAGCGCAACAGCGGCATGGCCTTGCGATCGCGCGTCGTGACGTAGATCTGAAAGATGTCCGTGAGTCCCCGATAGGGGGCAAGCTCGATGAAGGCGTTGGAATCGATGACCTGTGAATTGTCCTTGAAGGCTTCGCCGACAAAGAGGTAGCCGGCTTCGGTGGAGCCATACAGGTCAACCTGCGGAACCGGAAACTGCTCGGCGATCCGCTGGCCGTGCTGGCGGCTTGCCTTGCCATACGTGAGTATCACTGCGCGCAGGCTCGGCACGTTCACGCCGCGCTTCTTCACTGCCCGGGCGAGCAGGGAAAGATAGACCGGTTCCCCTTCGAGGACCTCCGGCTTGACCGCCTGGAGTTCAAGAACGATGCGGTCCCATTCGCTCTCCAGGAAAACGAACGGATCGCTGCTCAGGTTCAAGTAGACCACGCCGTCAAAATAGCGGTTGGGAAACGGGTGATCCTCGTATGGGCAGAGGTTGCTGGAGCATCCGACGGGAGCGAGGACGCACTTCCGATAGGGACGACCTGCAAACTGTCGGAGGATTGGAGATGCTTGGTAGGCGCGCTCCGTCTGGGCGTTCCACCAGCCCTCCTCCATGATCACGGTCATGGGCGACTGGGTTGTGCCGCCGGTGGATTCGTATTCGAAGCGTTTCTCTGCCAGCCCTCGCTCAATTTCGTGATAATCCGCAAAAAACGCACGATGCCCGCGGGTCACGATCTCCTTCTTGGAAAGAGCAGGGATTTCTCGATAGCAGGACCATTGCAATGGATCTGAATGAAGAGGGAACCTGTTCTCATACAATGGGCTCCGCTGGTAAATCGCCCTGATTTCCTTTTCCAGTTCCGAGGGAAGGTTGCCATTCGATGCCACTCCGAGAGCGGAAGGGGTGTTGGCGAATACGGAGGCGGCGTGGGACATGCGTCAGACCAGGCTATCATCGGCACACCAACTGTCAAACGGGTGAATCTTACCGCGATTCAGCCCGCATCATTGCCCAATGGGGTTCAAACAGGAACAAACCATTCAGCACCAGCGAATGGGTGAGTCCTCCCTCCCGGGCGCGCCTGTAGGTTTCGTCGATCGGCAGTGTGAGGATTTCGAGTTCCTCATGTTCATCCCAGGCTGTCTGTTCCTGTAGCGTTGCATTCTCCACCCAGATCAAGTGGCAACGGTTGTCCTGGATCGCGGGGTTTGGGTTTATGCTTCCCAGCAAGCGCGCGCGGGTTCCCACAAATCCGGTTTCCTCCTTCAGTTCTCGGAGGCCGGCCTGCACGGGGTCCTCGCCGTCTTCGATGATGCCCCCCGGGATTTCCAGTGATGGCGCGTTGATGCCGTACCGAAATTGGCGCACGAGCACCATGCGATGATCCGGTGTGGTTGCGACGACGTTGACCCAGTCGCGGGTATGGATGACCGTGAATTCACCCTCCTCACTGCGAGTCGGATGGGAGAACATCACTCCCCACAGTTCGAGAATGCGAGTCTTGGCGAGCACCCGTGTTGCGCCGCGGGTCCAGGCGGGAAGCGGTCCGGAATCGGGTTTGTTCACGGCGTCGATGAGCACAAAAAAGCCCCTTCGACGCGAGGCCGAAGAGGCTCTGGAAAAAAGGAATGGCTCCCGGAATTATTTCTTGGGGAGCTTGAGCTTGTCGCCCGGCTTGATGCGGTTCCAGTTGACGCCCGGATTGACGGCCATGAGGTCGGCCAGGGAGACGCCGTGAGAGCGGGCGATTTTTGCACCGCTGTCGTTGCTCTTGACGATGTATTCATCGGGGCCAGCCACGACAGGGCCGGCGGATTTCGAAGCAGCGGCGGCTGCTGCGGCGCGGGGGGCCTTTGCGGCCTCCTGAATCTTTGCCAGCTCGCCCTTCACATTGCCGAGCTCGAGGGCAACCTGGTCGAATGCACCTTGCATCGAGTTGCGCAAAGCTGTGATGTCGCGCCCCGCTTTTTCGGAACCCGCGGTGGCGGTGCGGAGTTCATTCTCGATGGTCTCGATCTTCGCGACCTGAGCAGCGTGCTCGTTCGCGGTTTTGCTGGCCGAAGAGGCCTTGGCCAAGGCAATCGCCGCGAGCACGAGCGCCAATACTCCCACAACTACGCCCGCAAGGGGAAGGTAGCTGGTATTTTCCCGAGAAATGGTATCCATGAAAAGAAATTGAGCGTGAGCCATCTAGGTTGAACCCACTGCTGACGCAAGCAGAGAGTGACTTGATATTGCTAACGGGTTATTCACAGGGCTGAGCCACGAGGAGAATGCGCGTTGACATGGCGCGCCGGTCGGCTTCAGGTCGCCGGAGATTACGGGGTGTAGCTTAGCCTGGTAGAGCGCCTGGTTTGGGACCAGGAGGTCGCGAGTTCGAATCTCGCCGCCCCGACCATTTGAAACCTTGAGGAGGATTCGCAGTGCCGAGCGGAACAGGCGAGCGACCGTATGCATTCTGTAACCGTTTGGGCATGTGGTGCCTGCACATTTCCGTCTAGCCGTTGCCAAAGGAGGCAGGATGCGGATGTCGATTCAGCAGCGCTGTGCTCGATTTCAGAGGCGGGCAACCATTGCTGTCTTGCCGCCTGTGTAACGGGTCATTTCGCGGCAAAATGTCCGTCGCGTGTTTTTGTCCGGACGCGGCAGAGCATGTTGTCCGACGTGATGAAAAGCGTGCGTCCATCCGGGCCGCCAAAGCAGCAGTTGCCGGTTGAGTGTCCGGTCACCAGGTGGGCGAGCAGCACACCTTCCTTGCTGACCACGACCACTCCGGCAACGCCACCCATCCAGAGATTTCCCTCTTGGTCGACCTTCATGCCATCCAGTGCACCCTTCTTGGGGTACTTCTTGATGAGATCGGCTACGGAACGCACGACGCGGCCAGGCCCCTCGGCAGCTCCTTCCTTTGTCAGTGCAAACGCCATTACGATCGGGTTGGGGGCGTGGGAATTCGTGACGTAGAGGGTTTTGTCATCCGGGGAGAGGGCGATGCCGTTGGGGCGCTCGAGTTCGCTCGTGATCAGCGTGACTCGCCCGTCCGGTGCGAGGCGGTAGACGCCATTGAACGGGATTTCGCGCTGTTTTTCCGAAACCAGGCCGTACGGTGGATCCGTAAAGTAAATGTTCCCGCGTCGGTCGATGCACAGGTCATTCGGCGCGCTGAACCGCTTGCCGTCGTAGCGATCGACGATCGTGGAGAAGGTCTTTCCCTCTGTATCCAGCGATGCAATACGCCTGTCGCCCACCTGGCAGAGGAGGATTTTGCCCTTGTGGACTACGAAGCCGTTTGAGCCCTGCGTGGAGATGTCAGGTCCGCGGTGGCTCGCTCCGCTGGGATCGAGGAAAAGGTCCACGCCATGACCTTCCCTCCAGCGGTAGGCCTTGTTTTCAGGAACATCGCTGAAGACAAGTTGATTGTCCCATGGCACCCAGACCGGGCCTTCGCTCCAGGTGAATCCGGATGCGAGTACTTCGATGACCGCCCCGTCCTCGAGCAGATTCCCCGCAGCCGGGCTGAACCGATCGATCTGCCCGATGGTCGTCCCCGGCGCGACAGCGATGATTTCCGCCCGCGCGAGGGACAGCATGAATGTCACCGTCAGGAGCAGCAGGGCACTGATCCTGCTGGAGATGGGCGGAAAAAGAGAAATGCGGACAAATGGGGATCGCTTCATGGTGGACATCGGGTGGTTCACGTTATGAGGGCTGCACATCGGAGCAGGCAAGCGCAGGAAGCGTTGGGCCGAATCATCGAGGATCGGATTGTCGCCGCGTGCGGTGGGGGCAGGCCTCGGTGACAAAATTTTGAGCGTCGACGAAGGGGCTACTTTTTGGTCTCCCTAGGGCATGTCCTGGAGTTCTCATCTTAACACCACACCTGTTCGAGCGCTCAGACTGATCAGCCAGTTCAGCGCCTTCGCGGCGTGCGCCGCAATTGCCACCGCCCAGCGGGCTCCGCAGCCCACGGGCGATGAGACCGTTCAACTGGAGGCCTTCACCGTAACCGGTTCTAACGTCAAGCGCCTGGAGTCCGAAAAGGCGTTGCCCGTCACGGAGTTCTCGCTCGAGGAAATCGACCTGCGCGATGCATCACAAACCTCGGACCTGCTCGCCGCGCTTCCGCAGGTCACGGGCCTTCCCGGAAACGAGACCGCGACACTGGGCGCCACCGCCCGCGGCGACAATGCCACAATCTCGCTTCGCGGCATCCCGTCCAGCAACACGCTCATCCTGCTTAATGGCAGGCGGCTTCCCCCGCACCCCATCAGCCAGGGCGAGGCCGGTGTTCCTACCCTCTCCACCAATGTCAATGTGCTGCCCAACCGCGGACTCGATCGCGTCGAAGTTCTTAGGGATGGAGCATCGTCGATATATGGCACGGATGCCGTTGCCGGGGTCATCAATACTATCACACGCAGGAATTTCGTCGGCACGGAACTCGTGCTTCGCTATGGTGAAACGGAAGATGGAGACGGCCGCGAGGCCAGGGCGACGCTTACCCATGGCCTGAAATTCCACGATGGACGCGGACGTGCCATGGTGGTGCTGGATCTCTACGACCGCGATCCGATTTTTGCCCGCGATCGTGCCTTTTCGCGCGAAGCGGATCATTCGGCTCGTGCACCTGCGCCGTGGAACAATTCGTTGGACACCACCTTCAATGCACGCTCGGCAACGAGCGAATTCGGCAACTACATCATGGGCACGGTGACCGATGGAGTTTTCAAGACAGGACGCACCAGCGGCATCCCGTCATCCCTAGCCGCAACGAGCGGGCAGTTCTACCTCGTGCCGACGGCCAGCGGCGTCGGATTCCAGACGTCGAGTCCTTCGCGTGCCGGCCTCACGTCGACCTACTATTGGAACAACAATACCTACCGCGTCATCCAGCCGCAGACTACCCGAGGCAATTTGTACATCAACGGGGAATACGATCTTGGCTCCCAGCTCACCGCATTCGTGGAATGGTCCCAGTATGAGGCGCGCTCAATCACAGTTCGTGAACCCGATGGGATCACCCAGTCGACCGATGGCGACATCATCGTTCCGCCCACCAATCCCTACAATCCGTTCGGCACACGCTTCTGGAGCCCGACCGGAGCCCCGAATGCCGACGGCACACCACGACTTACGGGCACACCCGCCTCTGTACGCATCACCAACAAACGTCTGACGGATCTTGCCGACCGTACTGCGGAGGTGACGACATCGGTTTATCGGGGCGTCGCTGGTATACGCGGGCGGTTCTTTGATTCGTGGACCTGGGAGGCCGCCGGCTTGTGGAGTTCGGCGCATGTTGAGGACGAAGAGAATGGGCCGAGCCGCAAGAGCCTGCTGATTGCGGCGATAAACCAATCCGACCCGGCTCTCGCCTTCAATCCGTTCACGCGCACCTTTGCGGTGCAGAACAACGCGCTCGTCGTCACGGGTCCCTACACCAATCCCGAATCCGTGCAGCGCACGTTCCGCTCGAAGTTCATCCGCGAAGGCACCACGCAATTGCGGAGCCTGGATTTCCGCGCCGCGGGTGACGTCATTGAGTTATGGGGTGGAAATACCCTCGGCGCCGCGTTTGGATCCGAGTATCGCTACGAGGCCTATGTCGACACGCGCCCGCCATTCGCCGGGCTGAATCCGCCGGGCTCAGGGCTCGACCCCAGCTCAAACGACTTCCTCGGCTTCTCTCCGAATTCCGACACCTATGGCCAACGTCATGTGACAGCGGCCTACGTCGAGGCGCTGCTGCCGCTCGTCGGCAAGGGAAATCGCCTGCCGCTGGTGGAGTCCTTCGAGATTTCAGCGTCAGCGCGTTACGAAAACTATACGGACTTCGGCGACACAACAAAGCCCAAGTACGGATTCAGTTGGAGGTTGCTCCCGTCCGTACTGATCCGCGGTTCCTACAATGAGGGATTCCATGCACCGAATCTCGCCCAGCTTTTCACCGGCACGCTCATCCGAACCGTCACCAATTCAACCGACACCTATCGCAGCACCGTCACGGGCCAGCCTACGGACGGCGCCTCGAATCGCCGAAGCATAGCCTCGGGCAATCCGGACCTCGACCCTGAGGAGTCGCGCGGCAAGTCCGCCGGCATCGTGATCGACGTGCCGAAGGTTCGCGGGCTTTCCTTTGGCATCGACTATTGGGAGATCCGCCAGCGCAACGTCATCGCCTCCTCCGGCTCGATCGCGGATGACAACGCAGCCCTCCAGGCTGCCACCCAGGCGGCGCTGGCTGCCGGGCAGAGCATCGGGCAGATCGACCTCGGCTCCGGGACGGCCGCCTACAAGGGCGACAGCGCGATTGTGCGGCTGCCCGTGACGCAGGCCGACCGCGATGCGTTTGCCGCCTACAACGCCACGCGTCCTCCGGGCAATCAGCGTGCGGTTGTCGGAGCCATCGACTACATCCGCACGACCTATTTCAACCGCTCTCAGGAGTTCGTGAACGGGTTCGATTTTGATGCGACCTACCGCCTGCCAAAGATGGATATCGGACGTTTTGTCCTGAACACGAACTGGACCTATCTCAATGATTTCCACACGTACGTGTCCAACGGTGCCCCACGCACCGAACTGCGCTGGACCAACTCGACCAATGTTGGTGGGGCGACTCCGAAATGGCGCGGCAGCGCGACGATCACATGGAAGCGCAACAATTGGAGCGCCGGGCTTTCGGCGTACTACATCGGCAACTATTCCGATGTCGGTGCCACGACCTCGCAGACCACCTATGAATCGCTGGGTTCACCAGGGTACATCAGGCCCGTGTTCAATAATGGGGCCAACAGCTACCGATTCATCGTTGAGGACTCGATCAGCTACAATGCGAATGTCTCCTATCGCTTCATGCGAAACGACTCCTGGCTGAATGACACGACCGTGCGGCTTGGAATCGTGAATCTGACCGACGAAACACCTCCGCTGGTTTCGGATTCACGCGGCTACGAAACCGGCGTCTACAACCTGATGGCGCGCGGGCGCACTTATTCGGTTCAGATCACCAAGCGATTCTGATCGAGCCAGGGCGACCGATTGTTGCGGTCGCCTTTCCAAAGGACGGGGCAAGCGTCGCGCGCTGCCCCGTTTTTTAATCGCCCCCTATCGCGGCGTTCGTCCGCCGCGGATCGGCATACCCTGTTCGGGTACCATCGGGCTGGATTGCGATGGCATTGATTCCGCCAAAATGGCGACCGGTTCCGGGATCCTCGGGCAGGTTGACCTGCCAGCCTCTCGCCTGGAGGCCTCGGACCGCTTCAGGGCTCAGTGACTTCTCGGCTTCAACGGCATCCGGTTTGGATTTTTCCAACGGACTGTACCAGTGGATGCGAGTGTCCCCTATGGCGTCTTCGAGCGGGCGCTTGAACACAAGGTGATCAATCAGCACCTGGAGCACCGCTGTCGGGATACGGGAAGAGCCCGGAATGCCGAGGGCGAGCACCGGAGTTCCCTGGCGCAGGACGATCGTCGGGGAAATCGTGCTGCGTGGACGGCGGGCCGGAGCGAGGGCATTGGGGCTCTTGGAGTCGTTGTAGGCGAAATTGCTCATCGAGTCGTTCATCACCACGCCCGCGGTTGCTACTCCCGCGCCGAAGTGCAGGCTCTGCGACTGCGTGGCGCAAACGACATTTCCCGCGGCATCCACCACGACAAAATGGGTTGTGCAGGCGAGCAGGGAATCGATTTCCCGCACCCGGGCGACCTTTCGCTGCTTGCCGTGGGCCCGTTTGCGAAGGGCTTCGACTTCGCCGGGGCTGACCATGCGATCGAACGCAGCACGCGACTTCGGTGAATCTCCAATCTCCTGCTGTACCATCGCATGCGCCTCCCTCCAGAATCGGCCGACCAGATCGATATTGGCTGCGGTGCGAAGCGGTGGTTTCAAGGATTCAGATTCGAGCCCCTTCAGTATGGTCATGAAGAGGGAGGCCCCCGTCGAGGGGGGTGGTCCTCCAAGGATGTGATAACCCTCGAAATCAATCGCGATGGGTGAATTCATGCGCGCCTGATAATGCTCCAGATCGTCGTGGGTGAGCTGTCCCCCACCCTTGCGCGATGCCTCCACCAATGCATCGGCGACAGGTCCGCGGTAGAAACCGCTGGTGCCGTTCCGCGCCAGCAGCTCCATGGTCCGTGCAAGCTCGTGATTGGGCAACCGCGAGCCGATGTCGGGAAGCTCTCCCTTCGGCAGGAAGATCGTTGCGAGGGTGCCGTCGCCTCCGCGCAGTTTGTCGAGGCGCTCCTCAAAGAGCAGTCGCGTCTTCGGAAGAACGGTGAAACCGGAATCTGCCAGTCTGATCGCGGGTTGAACGACTTGCTTCCAGGGAAGTTTTCCCCAGCGCTCATGGGCCGCATGCAGCCCCGCTGCAAGTCCAGGCGTGCACACTGCGGACCATCCGTCGTACCGGGATTTCTCGGGCTTCTTTCGATAGTCGGAAGGCGCAAGGGAACGGCTTGCTTCGTCCATCGCGTCCACGGCGTAGGTCTTGCCCGACTTGGCATCG
>CAUJJL010000093.1 GCA_963205455.1 Verrucomicrobiota bacterium | reverse complement strand
GAACGGCCGCTGACTCCCAGACAATCGCGCTAGTTTTCGGTCCGCAGGAAGACATAGCGGTCTCGTCCGGTCAGGTCCTGGACCGACTCGCACGCCGAAAAGCCGACGTCCGCTGCGAGCCTCTTCAACTCCGCGTGCTGGCTGATGCCGGTCTCCAGGGCGAGAAGACCACCGGCGGACAAGAATTCCGGAGTGAAACGCAGGATTCGTCGAAGATCGTCGAGCCCGTCTGCTCCCGACACCAATGCTGCGTGGGGCTCAAAGTCGCGGACCTCAGCCAGCGTCTCCATGAGCTCCTTTTCCGCGAGATAGGGCGGGTTGGAAACAATCAGCGCAAATTTGCTGCCTGCGGGCACGGCCGACAGCCAGTCCGATTTGAGAAGCTCAACGCGACCAGCCAATCCATTCGACGCAGCGTTTTCTCCCGCAAGGTCCAGGGACTCCTCGCTTCGATCCACCGCAGTGACCCGTGCATCCGGAAACGCTCTGGCAAGCGCAAGAGCAAGCGCGCCGGTACCTGTACCCAGATCGAGAATCGCCGCCGGCGGCGATTCCTTGCAGCGGTCGGTGATCAGCTCGACGAGGTACTCGGTCTCGGGACGCGGAATCAATGCCCGGCGGTCGCATTTCAATCGCAATCCGGAGAATACGGTCTCCCCCAGGATATACTGCAGCGGTTCATGAGCGGCACGCCGACGCAACAGCGGCCGGACCTTTTCCAGTTCGGGTTCAAGAAGCATCCGCTCGAACTGCATGTACAACTGCATGCGCTGGAGTCCGAGTGCGTGGCCAATCAGCCACTCGGCGTTGAAGCGCGCGTTCTCCACCCCCTTGCTGGCAAGGTACTCGGTTGATTTCCTGACGATTTCCAGAAGGGATGTCATGTGCCAGGCAGGTGCATCACCTTGCCGCCTCAATCGTCATCGCGGTCGGGGCCACGCATCGGAGCGATGACCTGGCCGGTGAGGGTCGCGAGCTTTTCCTCGAAATCAACCCGCTGAAGTGCGCTGATGATCTCCGAGATGTCTCCTTCCATCACCTGGGGCAGATTGTAGAGGGTGAGTCCAATCCGGTGATCCGTTACGCGGTTCTGCGGGAAATTGTAGGTCCGAATGCGTTCACTGCGATCCCCGGTGCCGATCTGACTCTTTCGCTGCGCCGCATATTTCGCCCGTTCCTCTTCCTCCTTCATCTTCAGCAGACGCGATCTCAACACCGCCATCGCGCTCGCCTTGTTCTTCTGTTGGGAGCGGCCATCCGCACAAAAGACGATCATGCCCGTGGGCTTGTGGATGATCCTGACCGCGGAGTCCGTGGTGTTCACCCCCTGCCCGCCCGGTCCACTCGCCCGCTGCACCGTGATCTCGAGATCCTGCGGATCGATCTGCAGATCCACCTCCTCCGCCTCGGGCAGCACGGCAACAGTCACGGTCGATGTGTGAATCCGCCCGTTCGCCTCCGTCGCGGGGATGCGCTGCACACGATGCACGCCACTCTCGAACTTGAGCTGCTTGTAGACGTCGCTTCCGGTGATGAGAAAACTGACTTCGCGAAATCCGCCGCGCTCGCTCACGCTGCTGCTCATGGGCTCGATTTTCCATCCGGAGTTGTCCGCGAACTTCTGATACATCCGGCAAAGTTCCGCCGCAAACAGAGCAGCCTCCTCGCCACCCGTGCCGGCGCGGATCTCCATCACGGTGTTGCGCGAATCCGTCGGTTCCGGAGGTATCATCGCCATCAGGACCTGCTGGCGGAGCTGCGCGAGGCGCGATTGCAGATCCGGCAATTCGGCGCCCGCGAGTTCCTTCAGCTCGGCATCACCCACGGGGTCCCGGAGCAGTGCCTCGGCTTCCGAGACCTCCTGCACGGTCCTTTCATAGACCCGATGGTCAGCCACCAACTGGCCCAGCTTCTGATGTTCGCGGGAGACCTCCGTGGCGCGCCGGGCGTTGGCGTAAAACGAGGGCGCGGCCATCTGCGCGTCGAGTTCCTCAAGTCGGCGCTGAAACGGTATGATCGAAGGAAGCTGGTCCATGCGTTTGTGTGAAAAGGGCCATCAGTGCCCGCTTATTTGCGAATTGCGTGGAAGGCCGTCCGCGGATTTGTTCGCGAACCGGCTCCGGAAGGCAATCCATCCGCCTAACGGTGTTGATCTACGATGGCCACGACGCTTTTCACTCAGAACACCATCGCCTGCATCTGGGATTTCGACAAGACCTTAATCCCGGAATACATGCAGTCGCCTCTATTCCGCCGCTTCGGCATCGACGAGGCGAACTTCTGGAGCGAGACCAACAGCCTGGTCGAACACTACCACCGACGCGGCTACCAGCTCTCGGGTGAAATCGCGTACCTCAATCACCTGCTCACCTATGTGCTCGCGGGCAAGATGCCCAAGCTCGGCAATCGGCTGCTTCGAGAATGCGGTGCGGAGATACGGTTCTATCCGGGATTGCCGCAGTTTTTTGAGTCCTCCAAGGCCTTTGTCCGCGAACGGGAATCCCACGCGAAGCATGAGATCCAGCTTGAGCACTATATCGTCAGCACCGGACTTGCCGAGATGATCCGCGGCAGTGCCATCGCCCGATTCGTCGATGGCATCTGGGGCTGCGAATTTATAGAAAATCCGCTGCAGCCCGGCTTTCTTCGCCAAAAGGAATTCGCAATCGATGCCGATGCCGTGATCGCGCAGATTGGCATGGTCATCGACAACACGACCAAGACGCGCGCGTTGTTCGAAATCAACAAGGGCACCAACAAGAACCCGGCCATTGATGTGAACGCGAACATAGCGCCGGAGGATCGGCGCATACCGTTCCAGAACATGATCTACATTGCAGACGGCCCAAGCGACATACCCAGCTTTTCAGTCGTGAAGAAAGGCGGGGGCAAGGCCTACGCCGTCTACAATCCGGACCGGCCCGACGAGTTCGCCCAGAACGATCGCCTGCGCCAGGTCGGCCGCATAGACCATTACGGGCCGGCCGACTATTCCGAGGGCAGCAGCACCAGCCAATGGCTGCGGCTCCATATCCACTCGATCTGCGATCGAATCGTTGCCGACCGCGAAGCCGCCGTCGCGACCCGAGTGTCACGCCCACCCCGGCATCTGAATCATTCTCCCGAAGAGGAGGCTGCCCGCAAGCAGGCGAAGGCACCCAAACAGCAATCCTTTCTGGAATAGCCTCAGTCCTCCGGCCCAAACGGTCAGCCCGCTTGTGGCTACTGACCCTCGTTCCGCGCGGTTCGCTGCTTGAGCGATTCGACGATATTGGCGACGCGCCGCGCGTACTGATGGGTTGCGGCCGGGATCCGTCCGCTCAAGGTCGCGGAAAGGCCGGCATTCCAGGCCAGGGCAATGCGGTAAGGCGTGACGGCAAGCCCCGCCCGCTCAAAACCGCGTTTCAGCCATTCGTAGTGCTTGATGGCAACGGCATCCGAATGCGTCCGTTCCCGGGCATACTCAAAAGGTACCGAGGTATAGGTGTACCAAGTCGAACGGCGAAACTGATAGGCTCCCAGTTCTCCAAAAGGACCCGGAGCCGGGCTGTTCTCAGGATTTTCCACCCAGTGGATTGCCTCCAGCGTCTCCCATCGATCGGACGCATGCAGATTTGCCGCAAGAACGAGCCCAAGGCACACCGCCAGAGTACCCACCCAACGGGGCAAACCCGTCTGCGGGAGACATCGTCCGCTCGCCACGCGGATCTCGTGAGTGGATTTCCTGACAACTGAATTCATCGATCCGCTTCTTGCGGACGTGTATTGACGCCATTTTTGGCTCCGGGTTCGAGCCAAAGCGCCGACAATTTTACAAATGATTGCGTTTCAAGGCGAAGTGTCGGTTTTATTTTGGGGGTTATCCCCTATCTAAACGCCAAATCCGACCAATGCGGCAGCCATAATAAGCCACCGCGTGTTGGCCAAACCGCCTCCAATCGCTTCAAAACTAGACAAGTTTCCTTAACAATGTCCCGAACGAAATGCGCCGTCTGATCACTTTTTGTGCATGTCTTCGAGCCATGGTCTCGGATTGCCCATGGCAATTGGCAGCTCTCGCCTTGCTGATCGTATCTCCGCGCCTCGAAGCCTCGGGCCGTGTCATCGAAGAGACAGCCATGCCTGCTTCAGGCTGAGAACAGGAGCTCCACGCCGGGCATTCTCGGCCCCGATGCGGAAGGCCCACCTCCAGAGACTGCAGTGCACGCGCCACCCGCCCCACACCGACTGGCAGGCATCGCATAGATTCCTGGTTGAGCCGATACCCTGATCGAATCCCACGACAATAAATTCCCCACGCTGAAAGGCGGCGACCTCAACCGCCTTTACGCGGAATCTCCCAAAATGAAACCCCGGCAGGGAACGCCCCAAGGTGTCGATTGAGGCCGTCAATGCCGGAGTAAGAAGCGCATTTCCATCAAGTTGAGCCGCACGCCGAATACCCTTGCCGGTGCCCCGAAGGACCACGCTCTCACCGCGAGACGGAACATCATCCAGACGCGAATTGAACTCATCAAGGATGGCCTCGACGTTCGGGAGCATCTGGCGGTCTGCCAGAATGAGCTCTTCAAGCGAATGAGTACCGTCACCGGTTACCCGAAGCGAGCGCCTGTCAACAATCGCCACCACGCGCCCCTGCACATCAGCCGGATGCCTCAGGTAAAAGACATCAAAGTGGCAAGGCAACTCTTCGCTATCATTCTTATTTCCAAAGGTTTTTGAAACATCTGACAGGACGGATGAGGAAGCCGATACGATTGAATCCGACGCCGAAATGAACGCCTCACCCTTTCCCGTCGTGCGGTTGGCCGCCGTGAAAAGCGTAAGGCCCCGATATCTGATGCCCAGACCAAGGACAAACAGGGCTATCGGGGGGTACTTCGCAAAACGAGGCCAGAAAGCCCATCGGGTCAGCCGGAGGCACCGAGAGCGAAGGATCCTGCGTCCCTGCCAGGAAGATAGCCGGATCCCGAGTTTGAGTATGACCCAGATAACGATTCCCCCAGCGATCAGCAGCGGAACCGTGCGCTCCCAGGCATGGAACATCACGAGGAGCCTTTCCCCCGCCCATACGGTTCCACCGACAAGTAGCGGTGTCCAAAGGATGCATCCCAGCGCGAACCAGCCAATGAACGGCGGCCATGGCACCCGAAGGATGCCCGCCGCGAGGTAAGCGGGCACACGTATTCCCGGCATGAAGCGCGTCGCGAGCACCAAACGCCCGCCCTTTGTCTTGAACCACCTTTCCGCCCGCTCGATTCTCTCCGGTGATACCCGGGTTCGGACCAGCCGCATCTCCAGCATCGGTCTGCCAAGTGTGCGCCCGATGGCGACCAGGATGATATCGCCCATGAATATCCCCACCATGCAGGCAGCCAGCACCGGCCAAAAGGGGGCCTTGCCACTGGCAATCAGCAGTCCGGCACCAATGCAGGTAAGGTCTTCGCTCAGAAATGTCGCCAGAGCCAGCCCCACCAGTGCCAACCAGAGCGATCCGCTGGAAAACTGCGCGGCTACCGAATCGGAGATCATCAAACGGGATGCCTTGTCTGTCCTGGAATCACGTTCTCAGGACAAGCCCTCATCATGTCGGACACAAGTTCCAGTTTGGCTTTCCTACCCGCCCGATTCCAGTAGCAAGGCACCGTGGTCATCGACGCGCACGTTCATCTCTACGCCCCCGAAGTTCCAGCGGACCCACGCGCTTGGGCAAGGGCGCACGGGGAGTCCTGGTGGATGAAGTGCGTCGCACCAGAGGATCGACGTTCCATCCAGGGTTGGGCGGGCATTGACCGTCTCCTGCGGGACATGGACGCCGCCGGGATTGATCATGCCGTATTGCTTGGCTGGTATTGGGAGAATCAGGCAACGGCGGACCTGCAAATTGACTGGTTCACTCACTGGATCAGAGCCCATCCTGACCGTTTGAGTGCATTCGCTCCGATCGTCCCTTCACGGGATGGAAACGGGCTCGAAAGAACTCGGCGCGCACTGGACAACGGTTTTCGGGGCATCGGCGAACTTCTTCCGCAAATTCAGGGATTCACCTTCAAGGACGAGGCTTTCGCCGCGCTCATGGCACTCGCGCGCGAATATCGGGTACCGACCAACCTTCACGTAACTGATCCCGTCGCCGCAGTTCGCAGCAGGTTTCAGGTGCCGACACCCCTTGAGGACTTCGCGCAACTCTTTGCCGACTTCCCTGAAAATGTTTTTATTCTCGCGCATTGGGGCGGTGGCCTTCCGTTCCATGAACTCAGCCGAGGTTCCGACGTGCTCTTCCGGAATGTGTACTACGACACTGCCGCTTCACCGCTTGCCTACGATCCGCGGATTTTTCGGCGCGTAGGCGACATCATCGGTTCCGATCGTATCCTGTTCGGGACCGACTATCCGCTTCTCACCCACCCTCGGCTCTCGAAGGAGCCGGGTTTCATTCTCGACCTGAAGGATGCGCGTGCATCGGGGCTCTCGGAGTCCGAGTTGCATCACGTGCTCGGCGGAAACGCCCGCCGCCTCCTTCGGCTGCCGTAACCACCAAAGCCTGGAGCAGGTGCATCCTTCATTCGCGAAACCCGTATCTTCAACTTCCAGTCATCGCTTGTCATGCGCCTCTGCAAAATCGCACTGCTCGCCGCGTCCGCTTTTCACCTGCTTTTGGTGGTTTTCAACAACGTCGTCGACTACCCCTCAAATTATCGTTTCGTGCAGCACGTTCTGGGGATGGACACGCTGTTCTCCGGCGAGGCCCAAACCTGGAGGGCCCTTCGTCCTCCAGGCGTCGCAGGCTCTTCAAGCTGGCCGATACACGCAGCCTATCTGGGAATCATCGTCTGGGAGGGCATTGCGTGCAGCCTCATCGCTCTGGGAGCAGTCCGACTCTGGCACATGCGCAATGCACCCGCGAAGGATTTTAATGCCGCAAAAACTCTCGGAACCGTGGGCCTGAGCGCCTCCCTGCTTCTCTGGTTCTTCGCCTTCATCAGCATCGGAGGCGAATGGTTCCTCATGTGGCAATCGAAATCCTGGAACGGCCTCGACGCTGCGTCCCGATTGTTCGCCTGTCAGGGCATCATCCTCCTCTTTCTCAATCAAAGGGACGAAGATTCCTGATCACCCGTCGAGGCATGATTGCCACATCTCCCCGCAACGACTCGCCAGCTATGGAAAGTGAAGCCATGACGTTTCGATTGCTTCACCCGCTTCAAGCTCGCCACTTCCTGCGCTGAACCCTTGCCTCCAGCCGTGGCCCAGGAATCTGCAATCCTTCGTTTCCATTCGCTGCTGTCCTCCGCATTCATGGACGGAACGCTTGTCAAATTGACGTTCGGCAAGCCCACACCCCAAGCGCAGGAGCCCGATCTCAAGAACGTCTATGTCCGACCGGTGAACCTGAAGTCGGGACCTCACTTCACGTTTGTCTACCGGTACGCAACCCGGGATGTGACAAAGAACTTCCCTCCTGCGACTGCGCTGGAAACCGCGCGCTCCTTGCTCGGAACCGCTTTCTGCGACGCCCACCTGTTTACCCCGCTGCAGTCCGCCCAGGTGGAGATAGACGCGGAAGGCAAGGCCCGCCTGCGTCAAAGGGTCGCCTCCCAGGCTCCGACACCTCGCCGCGAAAGGCACGATCGGGAAAAGCGTCGCCCGGTTCCGTTGACCGCCGGATGGCTGCATCGCCTCGGGGTGACCAATTCGGAAGGTCGACCGCGGGAGGGAATGGCGGCAAAGCTCCGTCAGATCCAGAAATTCGCAGAAATTCTCGGCTCACTCCTCACAGACGCCGGGCTGCTGCACGACACGAACGCCGAGCCGGGGAGCGGCATTTCACAACCCTTCACCGTCGTGGATATGGGTTGCGGCAAGGGCTACCTCACGTTTGCGGCAGCCAGCATGCTCCGTGACCGGGCTCGCGTCGTCGGTGTCGAGGACAGGCAGGAACTCGTCACACTCTGCAACGAGGTCACCCGCGAGGAGAAACTCGAATCGCTGAATTTCATTCAGGGTAACATTGCCACTGCCACCTGGGCCGAAGACAGCAGGTGCGATGTCCTGATTGCACTCCATGCGTGCAACACCGCGACCGATGACGCGCTCGCGAGAGGAATCGCAGCCGACGCCCAACTGCTCGTGGTCTCTCCCTGCTGCCAGAAAGAACTTCGCCCGCTGATGCGACCACCCGCCATCCTTTCGGACGCCCTGCGACACGGCATCTTCCTGGAGAGGCAGGCCGAATTTGTCACCGACGCCCTGCGAGCCCAGTTGCTTGAGTGGGCAGGCTATCGCACCAAGGTGTTCGAGTTTGTTTCGACCGAGCACACGGCAAGAAATGTCATGATCGCCGCGATCAAGGAGCATCCGTCACGTCAACAGGGCAGATTGGAACGCCTGCGTGGCTTTGCTCAATTTTATGGCGTCCCCACCCAGGCCCTGGCGCGCCACCTCGGCGTGGACCTGGCAAGCGGAGTGACGACGTGAACTGGAGTTCACTCGACTGGGCTGCCTTGGATCGGCTGCGCGCGCAGTTTCTGGGCGGCGTAACCCCGTCTGCGCCCTACTGGCAGTCGTCCGCCGATCTTGCGACCTACGACTTCACCTACGGGGAACGCATCGGCTGGAAGTGGGATGCCGTTCTCGCCGAACTCCGCCTCCGTCGCTGGCTTCCCTCTGAAACTGGGAACTTGCGTGTGCTGGACTGGGGATGCGGCTCAGGTGTGGCCGGCAGGAGGGTTGTCAAATGGCTGGGTGTGGAGCGTGTGGCGTCCCTGTCGGTTTGGGACCATTCGCCGATCGCCCGCCGCTTCGCCGCAGACAAGGCGCAGGAAGCATTCTCCGGTCTTGCGATCCAGGAATCCCCAAAGTCGGAAACGTTCTGCGATCTGCTCGTCGTCAGTCACGTCCTGAACGAGTTGACTGCCGAGGCGGAGGGCTCCCTCCTCGCATGCATTGCACAGGCGCATGC
>CAUJJL010000092.1 GCA_963205455.1 Verrucomicrobiota bacterium | reverse complement strand
CCGAGGTCCTGGATCAGGGTGACATTGACCGCTTGCTGGCGGCCTCGACCGAGGCTCCGAAGCCGGTCGTGTTTCGCGCAGCCTGATGTCGCCTTCTGTCGGCGGTCATTGTGTCTGCGGACATTCCGAAGATTGAAACCTCTGATTTTCGATATCCTGTAGTCCTTGCAGAGGCGGATATGCGGCGTCTTCGTCTGCTGCACGAGGATTTCATTCGCTATATTTCAGCCCGGCTGTCCCTTTTTCTTCGGATGGAGTTTGGCCTGAAGATGGCAAAGCTCACGACCGTTTCGTACGGAAAGTTCACGGAGAACCTGCCGAGCCCGACGCATATCTGTCTTTTCAAGACTGACCCCTTGCCGGGAGTCGGCATTCTCGATGTCAATCCTCGCCTGGCGCTTGCGCTCGTGGATCGGATGCTGGGTGGTACCGGCAAGTCCGCATCGATCGAGCGTTTTCTCACGGAGATTGAGGTCACATTGCTGGAGGACATCGTCATCATGATCCTCGAGGAGTGGTGCTCCCAGTGGAAGGACGCGAAGGAGCTCCATCCCACGGTCATCGGACACGAGAGCAACGGCCGCTATCTTCAGACGTCAACAAAGGACGCGGTTGTGCTGGCGCTCACGCTGGAGGCCACCTTCGGAGACTGCTCCGAGCAGATTCAGATCGGCATTCCCTATTTCACGATTGAACCTTTGGTGAGGAGTTTGCAGGCCAGTCGACAGAAAGAGGGAGCGCCTGCCGTCAAGGCGCAGAAGGCCGAATGGAAGCCCGTTTATGAGCACATTTCGCTTCCGGTCCGAGCCGAGTGGGATGCCTTTGAGCTTTCCCTCCGGGAGGTCACCGAGCTGCGGGTGGGCGACATCATCGAACTGCCGCCGGACATCGTCGATCGCACGACCGTCAAACTCAATGGCTCATCCAAATTTGCCGGCACCGTTGGACTCGACGGTGAAACGGTTGTCGTGAAGCTCACCCAGAAAATTTCGCCGGAGCATGCTCCCGATTCCAAGCACCATGGAAGATAAAACACTCGACGTCGTGCTCGACGTCAAAGTAAAGGTCACCGTCCAACTCGGCTCCTGCCACCTCCCCATGCGCGAGGTGCTCGAACTCGCCCCTGGCACCGTCATCCAGTTGAACCAGCAGGCCAGCGATCCGGTGGGACTCTTCGTCAACGACAAGCTCGTGGCGTATGGTGAGGTCGTTGTGGTGGAGGACAGCTTTGGCATCAAGATCACGGAGCTGGTAGGCGGAAGATAAGTCGCAGATTCTCATCGTCGCTTCCCGAAGCGTTCAGAGGAGAAACGTCGCTGTTTGGCTGGCTTTGTGGCGGGCGGATATCCGGGATGGTTGGTGAACCTGGAACAGTGCGTCCGCGCGCTTGCGTCGCGAAGATGCCGCGGCTTCTGTGGATGTCGATCGACGTTCGAACATGTTTTCAGAAGCGAAAGATACCATGGCGAGCCGCGGGGTGCAGATGTACCTGAATTCGCTCCTCGCCCCATACGGCAAGCTGACCGAACTGCGAATCAACTCCAAGGCAAGGTCCATCGAGGGCGTCTGTCTTCTCCATGGCGAGAGTTCGCCCATCGCGATCGCCGTGGGGAGTTATGTGATCGAGGTCGATGGATCAAAGCGGATCCTGCGCGTCGTGGAATGCACCTGCAGCCGCGCATGGGCCCAGGCGCTCCTGAAGAATCTGGTTGAGGGACGTCCCTTGGCATTGCCCGCGTGGGCAGCCGCCGCGTTGTAGGCCACCCCTTCTCGGCAAATCCTGCCGCGAGCACCTGGGGGCGCTGTCCTAGGGTAGGGGAGAGCGGGTTATCCATGAGTGGAGGAATCGTTTAATATGCTGTAGATCATGTTATTATGACTATATTGATAGCGCTGGCATGCATTTCGCTTAGCGGAAGGAGCGCATGAGGTTTTCCTCCCATCCCTTTACCAGCGTCACCCGCTGGCTGATAGTGGTAGTCGGCTGCGCCGTTTTGGAGACGGCGCAGCTGATGAGGGCGGAGGCGCCGGAAGCTCCGGTCCCTGCCCGTGCACCGGAGACAGTGATCTTTCCGCAAGGTTCGTCGGAGGATCCGGTTTCGCCGCTTCCCGCTGACCATCGAAGCGGTCGCTCCTGGGGCGTGCTGATTGCAGCTCTGCTGCTCGGAAGCGCGGGCGCATGGTTTCTGGTCAAACGTCGAGCCGCTGGTCCGCTTGGGAGCGCAAAGGGTGATCGAAAGATTCAGATTGAGGAAACGCGTTCGCTTGGAAACCGACAGTACCTTGTCGTGGCCGATTACGAAGGCAGCAAGTTCCTGATCGGCGTCACTCCAGGACAGATTCAGATGCTTGCCCCTCTGAAGTCCTCCCAGAAACCCTCGTGAAGAACGCGCCCCCCGTTTGCCTCATGTCTGGAGGTTTCAAGTTCACACTCGTCGCGGGCCTGCTCGCGCTGCTGCTGGCGATTTCGCCGCTGTCCGCTCAGACACCGGTTGTTGAACCGGCACCCATTGCCGCGGGCACGCCTCCGGCCATCGCCACGCCTTCCGTACAGGCGCCGCCGGGAGCGTCGATCGCGCTGCCGCCACCAAATTCGGGCACAGGGTCGAGTCCGCTCCGGTTGAACATCGGACTCGAGGGCACGGGCAAACCGGGCGATGTCGGTGTCGCAATCCAGCTCGTGGTCGTGATGACCCTGCTCACGCTTGCGCCGTCGATGGTCATCCTGATGACCAGTTTTACGCGCATTGTGATTGTGCTGGGTTTTGTGCGCACGGCGCTCGGCGTGGCCTCCGCCCCTTCGAATCAGATCGTGGTTGGGTTGTCGCTCTTCCTGACGTTTTTCCTCATGGGACCCGTCTTCGAGCGCATCAACAACGAGGCCTTGCAGCCGTATCTCGCCGGGCAGGCGGCGTCGGGGGCTGCGTTTGAGAAGGCGACGGTTCCGCTGCGCGACTTCATGCTCAAGCAGACGCGCACACGTGACCTCGAATTCTTCCTCCAGCTCGGACGCTTTCCGCCGACGCGCGTGGATCAGTTGCCGATGCGTGTGGTGATTCCTGCTTTTGTCATCAGCGAACTCCAGACCGCCTTCCAGATGGGCTTCATGCTTTTTCTGCCCTTCCTTGTCGTGGACTTCCTCGTGTCCTCGGTGCTGATGGCGCTCGGCATGATGATGATGCCGCCTGCAATCGTATCGCTGCCTTTCAAGCTGTTGCTGTTTGTCCTCGTGGATGGATGGCACCTCGTGGTGAAGAGCCTCGTGGACAGCTTCCATACCTGACGCTTCCGATCTCCCAACCTTTTCCCTTCCTGTCGTGAATCCGGAACTTGCCATCGATATCTTCAAGAACGTGATCACGTTCTCGATTTATACCATCGCCCCGTTTCTCGGAGTGATGCTGATCATCGGATTTGCGATGAGCCTGTTTCAGTCGGTGACAAGCATTCAGGAGCAGACGCTGACCTTTGCGCCGAAGCTCCTGGCGCTGGCCGGTCTGCTGATCCTGCTTGCGCCCTGGTTGCTTCGGTCCGTCTCGGAATTCGCGACGACGATGATCACGCGGATTGCCACGCTCGGAAGCTGAGGAAGAGCGGAGAGATTCGTCCATGCCGATCGACCTGGTATTTGCCTGGTTGATGGTTTTCCTCCGAAGCCTCGGAGTGGTCCTGCTGTTTCCAACCCTGGCGGGCCGTCCGCTTCCCGTCATGCTGCGGGTGGCAATGGCGGCGTGCCTGGCATCGATCCTCTATGGGATTGTTCGCGGAAGTCCGTTCCCGTCCGGCGTCGGTGGACTGATTTTCGCCGCCGGGGGAGAGGTGATTCTCGGGCTCGTGTTTGGTTTCATAGGGCGACTTGCGTTCGCCGCGGTGGAACTGGCAGGTCGGCTGATTGCGAATGAAATCGGACTCATGGCGGCCCCCGGATTTGATGTGCCCCAGCCGGCGCAGGAGCCGTTGCCGGCATTTCTTTCGATGTTCGCGGGCGTGCTGTTCTTCCTCTTCGGCGCGCACCTGACGGTACTCACCGCGTTCATGCGCAGTTTCGATCTCGCGCCTGCAGGGGCGCCGGGGTTCAGCGACGGCACTACGCTCTCGCTCATCGTGCAGACGGGCCATGTCATCAGCCTCGGTTTTCGCATCGCAGCGCCCTTCATCGCATTGAACTTCCTCGTCAACCTCGCGTTCTCCGTTCTAGGACGCGCGGTGCCGAAGATGGGTGTCTTCGTCCTCAGCTACCCGCTCCGCACGCTCGCAGGATTCAGCCTGCTGGCCGGAGCAGGAGGATTGATAGCGCGATACCTCTGGACCGAGTTCGATGCCATGCCATTCAGAATCCTGGAAATCCTGCCACATTGACCTGGAATGATCCTGACATGCGTACATGCCCCCATGCAGATCGATCGGACTTCTCTTGGCAGGGCTTGTCTTGGGCAGATGCCCCGGGAGCTGTTGCGAGAACCTGTGTGTCTTGCGGAGTGTCTTACGATGGATAGCGTTTCAGACATGTCCGAAACACTCACCATTTGTTTGCCGGCAGCCCATCGGAAGGCGTTGCGTGCGCGTGCAGCCACCTCGGGACGGACCGAATCCGAACTGGTGCGGGAGTTGATTGCCGGACAGCTCCTGCGGCCGGATACAGTGGGCGAGCAGGCCGGACGCCACTTGGGCCGCCTTGATTTTGCACCGGTGCCCCAAGACAAGGATCCATGGCGGGCGCACCTGCTGCGGATGAATACCCGGTTGTGAGTTCTTGGTTGCTCGATACCGGCCCCTTGGTGGCGGCCCTTAACCGGGGCGACCCTCAACATGAACGTTGTGCCTGAGTGCTGTCCGCATTTTCCGGAATCTTGCTGACCACGGAAGCCGTGGTGACCGAAGCCATGCATTTCGTCGGCGGGCAGGCGAAAGGCGCAGAGGTATTGGCGGAGTTTCTGGATGATGCCCAGATTGGCATTCGGGACTGCTTTGCCCCGGAGCAGCTTCGCGCTGCCGCCCGACTGATGGGCAGGTATACGGACACGCCGATGGACTTTGCCGATGCCACATTGGTGTTGCTTGCTGAGGAAACCGGCCTGGATAAAATTGTGACGCTGGATGAGCTTGGCTTCCGGACTTACCGGCGCCATGGTTCGCGCCGTTTTCGGCTGGTTTTGGATATGATCCAGTAAAGCGCGGAATTGGCGAAGGTGCCGGGGTGTAGATTGATTTTCCTGACAACCTGGAGGGGCACGCGTCGTCGTGCCCCTCCAGGTTGGGAACAATGTCAATTGGCTGTGCAGCGATCTGTTCGGAACAAGGTTCGGAGCTGGAACTACCCGCTCCATTTCCGGATTGCCTGACAGCGGATGCTGCAGATTTTGCCGGGTGCACTGTGTTGCCTGATGAGAATCTCGTAAGATCTTGGTAACAGCATAGACACATAACACCCGTGCGTTGTGGCACTGTCCTTGCATTCCCTGACGGGAGGCCATGGCTGAACACGACGACGACTCAAAAACCGAGCTGCCGACCGACAAGCGGAAAACGGACGCGATGGATCGCGGCCAGTTTGCCAAGACGCCCGAGCTTCAGGTTGTTGCGATGCTGGCCGCGGCACTGGGCATTTTTTCCATGAGCCTTTCTGGAGGCATGCATGAGGTCGCCGCACTGGCGACGCTGTTCTGGCGGGACCTGGGTGCAGCGCGTTTGGAAATCGCAACGCTCCCCGGGCAGCTTGATGAAGTCGGGCTCGTCATCGCGCGCGTGCTCCTGCCCGTGCTGCTGGCAACCACAACGGCCACCTTGCTCGCCGGCGGATTCCAGACCGGGTTTCGGATTTCGCCCAAAGCCCTTGGTTTCAAGATCGAGCGTCTCGATGTGGTGCAGGGGCTTCAGCGCCTGTTTTCAAAAACCACAGCCGTGCATGGCTTGATTGATTTTCTGAAGATGCTGGGCATCGGCTTTGTCCTCTGGATGGCGGCGAAGAATCTTCTCGCTGATCCGTTGTTCAGTGCTCCCGTCGAAAGCGCCTACCTCGGCGGCTTTCTTCATAGGGCCACTGTTGAATTCTTCGGGAAACTTCTCGTGGCCCTTGGTATCATCGCTGCGATCAGCTATTCCTACGAGCGGTTCAAGACATTCAAGGAGATGCGCATGACGCGCCAGGAGGTGAAGGACGAGCACAAGCAGTCGGAAGGCGACGCGAATACCAAGAGTGCCATGCGTCGCATGGGACGCCGCCTGATGCAGAAACAGATGCTCAGCGCCGTCGCGACGGCAGACGTCGTTGTCACGAATCCAACGCACTATGCGGTCGCGCTGAAGTACGAGCGCGGCAAGGACAACGCCCCTGTTGTGCTCGCGAAGGGCGACAACCGGTTTGCGATGCGCATCAAGGCTCTCGCGGCTGAACACGGGGTGCCCATGGTCGAAAACCGACCTGTGGCGCGCATGCTCTTCAGTATGGGGATTGTGGGGCAGCCGATTCCCAACGAGCTCTATCAGGCGGTCGCAGGCATCCTTGCGTTCGTGTACAAGACCCACCGCCTGTACTTCCATGAACTGAAGATGCGCCGAACCGCCGCTGAAAGTCAGGCGTTGCGAGGCGTCGCCTGACCCTGATCGCTGAATTTCTCACTCGTCAAATTTCCCATGGCTTCCGCTGCTGCAACCGGTCCCGCTGTCGTTCCTCAGTCACTGCCCGCAAAGGGGGCGGGTGTCGATCTGCTCAAGCGCGCCGACCTGATCTTTACGGGGGCGCTTTTCATGACGGTGCTCATGCTCCTGGTGCCACTACCGGCACTGGCGCTGGACGTCATGCTCGCGCTGCAGATGGGGGTTTCGCTGCTGATGCTGCTGATCGTGATCTACGTGAAGGATCCACCCGAATTTGCCGGATTTCCCACGCTGCTGCTTGCGCTCACGCTCTTCCGCCTCGCGCTCAATATCTGCTCGACGCGGCTGATTCTCACCAAGGGCGAGGCCGGCCATGTGATCGAGTCGTTCGGTCACTTTGTCATCCAGGGCAACTACATCGTCGGCTTTGTGGTTTTCCTCATTCTCGTCGTCATCAATTTTGTGGTCATCACGAAGGGCGCGGGCCGCATCGCGGAGGTGAGCGCGCGTTTCACGCTGGACGCCCTGCCCGGCAAGCAGATGGCGATCGATGCCGAACTTAACGCCGGCATCATTGACGAGGCCACCGCCACTGCCCGACGTCAGAAGGTTCAAAAGGAAGCTGATTTCTATGGTGCAATGGATGGTGCCTCCAAGTTTGTTCGAGGCGACGCGATTGCTGGCATTCTTATCACGCTCGTCAACGTCATCGGCGGTTTCGCGATTGGCGTGCTCCAGATGGACATGACGCTTTCAGAGGCCGCGACGAAATTTACGCTGCTGTCGATTGGTGACGGCCTGGTTTCCCAGATTCCGGCGCTCATCGTTTCGGTTGGCGCGGGCATTTTGGTCACGCGCGCGGCAGGCACCGGAAACCTTGGACAACAGATCGGAGGACAACTGGTCCGGTATCCCCGTGCCATCGGAATCTCGGCGGCGATGCTGGGAGTGTTTGGCCTGATGCCCGGCATGCCCGCGCTGCCTTTCCTGAGCCTTGCGCTTGTCGGGGGATACATTGCCCGCATTCTCAAGCAGCAGCAACGCGTCGATGAGGCCTCGGCGGAGATTGCCGCTGTGACAGCCAAGGCCGCAGGGTCCGGCAAGTCGGCCGCGGGTGGAAAGGAAGGCGCTTCGTCCACCGGCAAGGGCGCGATTTCCGAGGATCTGCGCAAGCTTGTCGACCTCGATGTGTTTGCGATTGAGATTGGTTATGGATTGCTTCCCTTGGCGGATGCCAAGCAGGGAGGGGATCTCCTGTCGCGCGTCACCGGCGTGCGCAAGACGCTCGCGCGCGAGAAGGGCATTCTTGTTCCGCCCGTCTCAGTGCGCGACAATCTTGAACTTGAGGCCAATGAGTACCGCTTCCTCCTGCGTGGAAAGACCGTGGCCAAGGGCCAGGTTCAACCCGGTCGCAGCATGGCCATGAATGTTTCCAACAGCACGGTTGCGCTTCGCGGCCTGCCCACACGCGAACCGGTGTTCGGACTCGAGGCGGTGTGGATCGACGAAACCGAGCGCAAGACGGCGGAACTCAATGGATATACCGTCGTGGATCCGTCGTCCGTGATGATCACGCACGTGTCGGAAACGCTGAAGAATGTCGCGCATCTTCTCCTCGGACGCCAGGACGTGCAGACACTGATCGATCACCTCAAGGAATCCCACCCCGCGCTGGTTTCGGAGCTGTTGCCGGATCTCGTAAATCTCGGAATCATCCAGCGCGTGCTGCAGAACCTGCTGCGGGAAAATCTCTCGATTCTCAATCTGCCGCTCATCCTCGAGTGCATCGGCGATTTCGCGAGTGTCACGAAGAACCCGGACGACCTCAGCGAACTCGCGCGTCGCCGCCTGGGGCTCTATTTTGTACCTGAGCTGGAATACCGACCAGGCACGCTCAAGGCCGCGACGTTTGATCCGCGGCTCGAGCAGGTGCTGATTGCACGCATCCATCGCACGCCGAGCGAGGTGGGACTTGCCCTGGATCCGATGCTGGGTCGGCATTTGCTGACGGAGGTCAATGCGCGCGTGGCGGAATTTACGCAGCAGAACCTGACTCCGGTTCTTGTTGTGAGCACCGAGCTCAGGCTTGCATTGAAGCGTTTCTTTGAGCCCTCGTTCCCGAGACTCGTTGTGCTGGCTTTCCAGGAATTGCCGCAGAGCACGGAAATTGAAAACACAGCGATCGTGACAATTCCCCCGCACCTCGTGGCCCGGCTTGAGTCTGCCGCACCCGCCCTGCGCGCTGCGTAGGGATTTGGTCTGTCACCATCGAAGCTGGGTGCGGGGCCGAACACCTTGCGCTGAATGGCCAAACGTAATCGCGCATCATCGCGATCGGTTCGGAGCGTAGCAGGACCTTCCAGGTCCCGTGGATCGATGGGAAGGATGGAGAAATTTATCTTGGCCAGGGGCTGACTTGCATCGACCGCAGGCCGTCGATAGCCTTGGATCATGATGTTGTCCGGGCGAATCGCGCTAAAATTGGCCGGGAAGAAGTTGAGCGAGGAACAGGTTGCAGCACCGCCATTCACAAACGTCTCCAGCAGACGGCAATTTCCAAGTGGAGAATCATCCGACCTGCGATGAGATTGCCGCCCAACGCCACGATTGCGCGCGAAAAGGTGACGAGCTATTTGCTGGTTCGGCAGGCTCGAAGTGACAAATCGACATTTTTGGAGATAAGCGGTTTTACGAGCCACAATCCCGATGTCCTGATTGCCGCAATCCGGGCGCTATCGATCCAATGCGACGCAACGCAGATCGATGAGAACAAGTTCGGGCGATATTTTGAGGTAGTCGGTATCTTGCGTGGGCCGCTTGGTATCGACTTGCGGGTGCGGTCCATCTGGATGACGGAACACTTGTCAGGCGTCACGAAATTCATCACGCTGATTCCCGTTGAGGTTGTTGAAGCATGACGTTTCCACTATACACTGAAGTTGCGCTTGCCCGCGATCTGCCGGAGCACCGGCTTCGCAGGGGCGACTTGCTGCGTCTGGTCGAACATCATGTTTCTCCGGACGGTGATGAAGGCTATTCGGCGGAAGTGATGGGAGCAAAAGGTCAAACGATCGCTGTCATCGCTGTCGTAGCCTCTGCTGTTGAAGCGCTACGTGACGACGAGGTACTGAGCGTGCGCGCCATCGCTGTCTGAGGACTCCATTGGGCTCTGGAGATTCGCATACGGTCGAATGCAGCAGGGTAAATTTCTTTGCTCGCAGGTAAGTGTGGGTTGGCTCGACTGACAAATGCCCCGCAGAGTGAAGGTCAGCCATCATCGCGATCGGTTCGGTGCGTAGCGGGACCTTCCAGGTCCCGTGGATCGAAATCGGTTTTGAGATCGATTCGTCTGCTGGGGCCAAAATCGGGAGCTGGAAGCACCTGCTACATCGCGATCCCACACAGGTCACGACGACGCGTGCCCCTCCAGGTGAAGGAAGAACACGATCCACCCAGATGGGTCTGCTTGGATTGGATCTGAAATCTGCATCCATCCTGCAATCTGCGGAGGGACCTTCATTGGATTGGAGTGAAGTCCGCCGCGGATTCGGCCGATAATGGGGTATCAGGCAATGTTTTCCGGCAATTTCTGCCGCTGGACTATCAGGCGTCATCTCAGCCCGGAAGATCTAGGCAATGATCCCTAGATTGAATTGTTTAAAGTACGAATAAACAATTGTTTACGGCGGAGCGGAATTTGTTGGCATGAGCCTAGCATCAGGCGATGCCGAATGTCCCCCTCCGCTTTCGCCATCGCTGAAAATCGTCCTCAGGCCAATGCGATCTACAAGCTTGTCGTGCGGTCTGCGGAGGAGGCGGTTCAGGCGATTCGCGCGCAACTGGGAGAGAAGGCAAAGGTTCTTTCCGTGCGGCAGCTTCCGGGTCAGGGGCTTTCCGGTCTCTTCGGACGTCCAAGGCTGGAGGTGATTGCACAGCTCGATTCCGGTGAAACCGAAGAAACGGAAGTCGCTTCGAATCACCCCGTCGAAAATGCGCCAGTTCCTGGGACGCTTGAAGGTGGGATGCAGTCGAGGCGTGAGCCCCAGGACCAGTTCCCCCGCAGTCAGTTGAATTCCGCGGCGCCTGCACGCGCGGCGACAGCCACTCCGCGATTCCCTGACTTGCTGAGACGCTCGGGTTTTTCCGAGGCTTTGGTTTCGCGATTCCAGGCCCTGCCGAATTTCAGCGCGGACGCCCCGCTTCACCGTGCGCTTGCCGACTTTGGTCAGGCGTTGCGATCGGGATCCGCGTCGCGGCCGACACGTGCCTTGCCTTCGCGTGTGGCCTTCATGGGCACCGCGGGCTCGGGTCGCACCACTGCGCTTTCCAAATGGCTTTCCCAGTCCGTTTTCGTTCGCGGACGCAAAGGCAGGGTGATCAAGGCGGAGTTTGACCGACCCAATTTGACCGAAGGACTTTCAGTTTTCTGTGAAGCGGTCGGTCTGACGCTGGAGCACTACATTCCTGGAGAACCCGGCGTGCGCATGATCGAGGATGCCTCGGCAGAGAATTTCGTTCTCGTGGATCTTCCTGCGCTTTCGCTGCAAGCCGCAGCCAATGCCAGCATGGTTCGTTTTCTGGATACCGAACGCATCGATGGAAGAGTGCTCGTCCTGAACGCGCTCCACGATCTCGTGAGTCTGCGCGCTGCCTACAATGCGGGCCGCTCCGCAGGTGCGACGCATCTCGTCTTCACGCATCTCGACGAACTTGGGCATTGGGGGAAACTCCTCGACTTCCTCGTCGATGGCGACGTGACGCCGCTGTTTCTCGCAACGGGGCCGAGCCTGACGGGCGATCTCGATACAGACGCGGTCAATGCCGTCCTTCGGAAGACACTACCTGGGTCCTGATTCACGCACATCATGAAATTCATTTTTCTCACCGGCGGGTTTGCCGGATTTGTCCTCACCGCCGCCGCGGGTTTCCTTGCCGATCGCGCGCCTGATCTCGTCCTTCGCGATGCCGCCATCGGCTGCCTGGCGGGTGCCTTGCTCTTCCGCTGGTTCTGGTCGGTCGTGATCAAGGTTTTTGGCGAGGCGATCGCATTGAACCGTATCGCCGCAAGCGCCGAGGCAGAGGCCCATGCCGCGGAAAAGGCAGTGCCCGTCGCCGCGGCCGCGCCCGCGAAGACGCGCTGATGAGTCCATTCAATTTCCACACTGAATCCACATCCTGAAATCCAGCCCCCATGAAACACGCCGCACTCGCCTATGCCCAACCTGCAGCCGCCGCCAATGCCTGGCGGGCCTATCAATCCTCAACCGGTTCCATTGACGAAAAAGACCTGATCGAACGCTATCTCCCACTCGTTCGAAACGTCGTCGACCGCATCAAGATCAACCTGCCCGCCCACGTCGATGTCGATGACCTCTACAGCGTCGGTGTCACGGGCCTGATTGCCGCCGTGCGCAAGTATGACCCCGAGCAGGGCCACACCTTTGCCGGCTATGCCAGCACGCGCATCCGCGGCGCGGTGCTGGATGAGCTTCGCCGACTCGACTGGTGTCCGCGACGCGCGCGCGCGAAGGCAAAGAAACTCAAGGAGTCCATCAATGAGCTTGAGCAGAAACTCGGGCGTGCCGCGAGTGAGGAGGAGGTCCGCGAGCATCTGGGACTCACTCCGAAGGAATATGCCAAGTGGATGGAGGAGGCCCGTCCGGTATGTTTTGTGGCCATTGATCAGACGACTGAGAACGAGGACAGCGATGGCACCTCACTGCATGAGCTGATTGCCGACGAAAGCGACGTCTCGGTCCGCGATCGCATGGAGAAGGAGGAGCTGATGCAGCTCATGGCGCAGCGGATCGCCGAGCTTCCCGAGATTCCGAAGAAGATCATCGCTATGTACTATCACCAGAACATGCGCCTCGCTGAAATCGCCGCAGTGTTCAACCTCACTGAATCGAGAATCTGTCAGATTCACGCCCAGACTGTCATTGGGTTGCGGGCCTATCTGAAGCGGGTGCGCGACAAGTGAGCAGGTGGATCCGATGGGATCCGGAGAGTGGAATGTGCCCGCATTGCCTTTGGCCTGCGATTGATGCGGCGACTTTTTTTTCGGGCGTGGGCCCGGAAATGGGGGTGTCCAGGGAGAGTTTGGGAACCGAACTCCGAAAACTTGAGGACATTTTTTGCCTTCTTCCGGGGAAACGAAAAACCCGATTCGAGGGATGTCTCCCATGCCTCACTAAAGAGTCCCCCCCATCGGGCCGTTAACCTCACCCAGATACATGCTCATTTTAATCGGCAGTTTCATCGTTGTCGCCTCGACGCTGGGCGGTTTCATGCTTGCGGGCGGCAATCCGCTGGTGCTGCTGCATGTTTCTGAATTCGTGGTGATCCTGGGGGTTGGCCTCGGCGTGCTCGTGATTGCGAGCCCAGCCAACGTGATGAAGGAGATGGTCCACAAGATCAAACTCGCCGCTTTCGGCAAGGGCTCGGGCAAGACGGAATACTTCGATCTGCTGAAGATGCTCTACGAGATCTTCATGGTAGGCCGTCGGAACGGCCTGATCGCGCTGGAGGAGCACGTGATGAATCCATCGCAGAGCGCCATTTTCAAAAAATATCCGTCCATCACGGGGAACAAGGAGCGCATGGAATTCCTGATCAACGGAATCAAGCCGGTGATCGACGGGAAGATCAAACCCGACCAACTCGAGGAGCTCATGTCGGCTGAGATGAATGCGAAGGCCGAAGAGAGTGACCATCCGGTGCACCTGCTCCAGATGGTCGGCGATTCGCTCCCAGCAATCGGAATTGTCGCGGCGGTGCTGGGCATCATCAACACCATGAGTGCCATTGCCGATGGACCCGAGGCGGTGGGTGAAAAGGTTGCCGCGGCGCTCACCGGCACGCTTCTTGGAATTTTTGTGGCGTATGGTTTTGTGCTGCCGCTCTCGAACCGCATCCGGTTTATGAATCAGAGCGACGGCCAGTACCTGCGCTGCATTCTTGTGGCCGTCTCGAGTTTTGCGAAGGGGCTTGCGCCGCTGACCGCGGTCGAGATCGCCCGGCGCTCGCTTGACAGCTCTGTCCAGCCTGGCGGCGAGGAAATGGAAACCACACTCAAGGGAATGCCCGCAGGCCGGTAGTCCCCAGGACAATCACTCATACGATCATGGCAAAAGGAGGTGCATGGAAAGTGGCCTATGCGGACTTCGTCACCGCGATGATGGCCTTGTTCATGGTGCTGTGGATCTGCTCCCAGGACAAGGAAGTGCTTGTGGCCACCTCCCGCTATTTCCAGCAGCCCTTCAAGTCGCCGCTCACCGCGAGCGCCGGTGTCCTCAATCTTGATGGCAAGACGGCGACAAAGTCCGAAGCGAGTTCCGGAAAAACGGATGACGCCACCAAGGGCGGTGAGCCGCAGACGGATCCGCGCGCGGTCGACCTCCAGTTTCTCAACGCGCTGGCCAAGGATTTTTATCGCCTGCTCCATATGGATCAGGACCTGCAGGACAAGCCCATCGACATCCAGGTGACGAGTGACGGGCTGCGCATCTCGCTTTTCGATCGCGCGCGCAAACCGCTCTTCGTGGAGAATACCGCCGAGTTTACGGAGTGGGGACGATTCATCATGCAGAACCTCGCGTGGATGATCGACCGGCACAAATTTTCAGTGGTGATCGAAGGTCACACGCGCAAGGGGCTCGACCTGAAAAAACCGGAATACACGACGTGGGAGTTGTCGGCCGATCGGGCAAACGCAGCGCGGCGCAGTCTGACCTATTATGCGGTTGATCCAGGACTGATAGCGCGGGTAACCGGTTTTTCTGACACCCGCCCGATGCCTCTGGAACCGCCGGAATCCGAAACAAACCAGCGCGTCACGATCAGCCTGTCCGTGATGAAACGGGACACCCGCCCGCAAGGTCAGCCCGTAGCGACTCTCACTCCATGAAACCCTTTCTCAGTGGAAGACCTTCGAGCGGCACGCCCGCGCTTCGCCCAACTGCAGATGGAAGCGATACCGGACTTGCCGGTATTCCTTCTCTCGCCTCGCAGCCAGGTTTAAAGTCCGCCGGGTCCGACCATAAGCATGGACCCAGCATCGAGTGCATCAAGCAGGGAGACAAGGTGGTGCGCCTGCTCATCACCTGCACTTGCGGGGAAAAGATCGAAGTGGAGTGCCTCTATCCCGCCGCGGGCTGATCGATGGGCATCATGGGATCGAAGGGAAACCGAGTATAAGAATTGGTAGTCAGTTGTTGGCGCCAATTGGAGGGGCACGCTTCGTCGTGCCCGGTTTGAGATTTGGCTGAGGATCACCGGTTTCGCTGGATTTCGCGGGGGTTCCCGTAAGGGGGTGGCAAGGGCGAATGGACCGGTGTTGGGATGCGGTGGGCGGTCCCGGGCACGACGAAGCGTGCCCCTCCCGGTGAGAGAAAATCGATACTACGTGCTAATCTGCGCGTGACCTGCCTTTGGGTTACCCCCGGCAAAACCTGCCGCTTCCCAGCATATCCCGATTCTTGATGCCCTAGGAATATTTTTTAAAAAACGTATATTCAACTAGTTATGGTTCTGGCACTCCTGCTGCTTACTGGGTGCCACCCATGAATGTAGGCATGTACCAAAGCGCGGCGTCCCTTTCTGCCCTCGAACGCTGGCAGGACGCTGTTACCCAGAACATCACGTCGAACCAAGTCTCCGGGTACAAAAAGCGTACGGTCAATTTCTCAACGGTATCGGCGGGTGAACTTGCGACGTCGGATGGGAAAGTCGGGGACAATCGCGGCTTGCCGATGTATTTTCCACGTGCGGCGTATGGGATCAATTTTTCGATGGGCGAGACGCAGCCGACGCGGCGCGAACTGGACGTCGCCCTGCAGAGCGAAGGCTTCTTCGAAGTCCAGCTTGAGGACGGGCAGCGCGGCTACACGCGTGCGGGCGAACTCCGCATCCGCCCGGATCGCACGCTGGTCACCTCGCAGGATGTTCCAATTCTGAGCGACGCAGGTGCCCCCATTCAATTGCTGCCTGCCGGCGGCCCGGTCGTGATCAACGCCGATGGCTCTATTGTGCAGAACAACACACAACTCGGACGCCTGAGCGTCGTGAAATTTGCCGACAACCATAAGCTCCATCCGATGTCGGCCGGTGTTTTTCTCAGCGGCGGCCAGGCCTCGCAGCCGGTGGAGCGTCCGGATATCCTTCAAGGCTACCTCGAGGGGGCCAACACTGCGCCGCTCCGGGAGATGGTGGACCTCGTCAACATCGCCCGCGCCTATGAGGCCAACCAGAAGCTGATCCAGGCCCGCGACGATGCAATGGCCAAGACCCTCCAGAGCCTCGGCTGATTGCCCATTCGTATCCAGATTTCAACGACAACCTCCCGCCACCCGAACTGAACATCCGCCATGAACCTTTCCCTCTACAGCGCAGCCACCGGCATGGAGGCCCAGCAGCTCAACCTCAACACGATCGCGAACAATCTCGCGAACGTGAACACCCCCGGCTTCAAGCGCAGCAAGATCGAGTTTCAGGACCTGCTCTACCAGCGCCCGCGCGGAGTCGGCACGGAGACCGGCGGCGGCAATCTGGTGCCGACGGGAGTCGAGGTCGGCAACGGCTCACGCGTCGCCGCCACTGCAAAGGTTTTTACGCAAGGACAGGTGAATGCGACGGGTGAAAAACTGGATGTCGCGATCCAGGGCGACGGGTTTTTCGAGGTGCAGCGACCTGACGGCACCATCGCCTACACCCGTGACGGATCTTTCAAGCTCTCCCCCACGGGTCAGATCACCAACAACGACGGCATGCCGATACTCAGCGGATTCCAGCCGATCCCTCCAGGAGCGACGTCCGTGAACATTTCCGAAACGGGTGAGGTGACGGTGCAGAGTGCCACGGGGAGCCAGACCTTTCGTGTCACGCTCACGCGCTTCGCAAATCCCTCGGGCCTGCGCAGCCTGGGAGGCAATCTCTTCGAGGAAACGAGCGCCAGTGGCACGCCCGAGACAGGACAGCCCGGCGAGCAGGGATTCGGCCACGTGCTACAGGGGTACATCGAGATGTCGAACGTCAACATCGTCGAGGAGATGGTGAACCTCATCGTCGCCCAGCGCGCCTACGAGATCAACAGCAAGTCCATCCAGACCTCGGACGAGATGCTCCAGAGCGTCGCCCAGATGAAGCGCTGATGATCATGACTCACTCTGCATTTGGAGCCCCAGACGACCTGCCCCAGCACAATGGAGGGGCACGCTTCGTCGTGACCGGATCGACCAATGATAGCGGGACCTTCCAGGTTCCGAGGATCGAACCGGAAACCCGAAGCTTTCGTCACCTTGGGCAGACCCATGGAGGGGCACGCTTCGTCGTGACCTCGGTTGGCGCCCTCACTCCGAACCAAATTTCATGACCCCCCCCATCCATTTCCTCCGCTGCCTTCTGCTGGCCACTGGTGCGGCGCTCGCTTTTGGCCACGCGCGTGCCCAGGCGCCGAGTGAAACCGCCGCTGATCCCCTCGTCGAGCTTCGCACAGGACTGCTCTCGTCGCTCGCGCAGGAGCTCACAGCTCACTTCAACACCGAAGGCGAACTTCAGCTTGAACTCGCACGGCCCTGGCAGCCGATCACAGGCAAGGCTGGTGACTCGAAGGAAGGCGTGACGGCTAAATTGATCGAATTTCCCGCGGCGCTCTCATCGACCCTGTTGCTTCGGATCCGCATCACGGAAGGGTCTCAATCACCGCGCGAGGAATCCGTCCTCTGCCGCGCCCAGCTTTGGCGTGATGCCTGGGTCGCCCAAACACCCGCCGATCGCGGCGATTTCTTTGATCCGGCCGCGTGCGATGTCCGTCGCATCGATGCATTGCGCGACCGTGATGCCATCCCTGCCTCCTTCATCAACTCCACCGACTGGTCCTATCTGCGCCCGGTGCCGGCAGGCCGACTGTTGACTTGGCGCGACATTTCCCGGCGTGCCCTGGTGCGCAAGGGTCAGGTGATCGATGTGAGTGCGCTTGACGGTTTCCTTCAGGTCAACCTGAAGGCGCTTGCCATGCAGGATGGCGGCAAGGGCGAGACGGTGCGCGTTCGCAATATCGAATCGCGACGCGAATTCGCCGCTTTGGTTGTCGGTGAGAACCGCGCGCAGGTGAATTTCTAGGAGACTCCCATGGCACGCATTATCCTTCATGGCAGTTTGCTCTCGATTTGCATTCTAACTGCCTCGGCTGATTCCCTTTGGACTGCGCCCGGCAGCGGCGAACGGTCGATGTACTCGGACCGCAAGGCGTCCCGGGTGGGCGATATTCTCACGGTCATCGTGCAAGAGTCCGCAGCCACGCAGTCTTCGCAAAGCAAGAAGACCAATTCCGCAGCAAACGTGGATGCCGGCGTTGAGCAGTTCCTGTTTCCGGCGAACATCAGTCGGTTCGGCACGCACAAGGGAGCGCTTCCGGCCATCAAACTCGGCGGGTCGAACGATTTCAACGGAGGCGGCGAAGTGAACAACACGCAGAGCCTCAATGCGCGGGCTGCGGTCATGGTGACCGATGTCCTTCCGAACGGAAATCTTGTCATCCAGGGCGTGCGGAGAGTTGTGTCAGCCGGAGAGACCCAGCATGTGGTCCTCCATGGAGTCGTTCGCGCGGATGACGTCTCCAGCGGGAACACCGTATTTTCCAGCAACATCGCCGATGCGAAGGTGGAGTTTATCAACGAGGGGAGCCTGACCGACGCGCAGAAAAAAGGCTGGCTCGCCAAGCTCTACGAGAAACTCCGCCCCTATTGAGACCATTTACATGTCGCTCCTGACTTTCCCTTTTTTCCGTCACCTTGCCCGTACCCCTGGAGGGGCACGCTCCGTCGTGCCCTGCCTTGCGAAATCCCATCTTACACGAAAAAGTGGCAAGGGCGATTTTGATCATCGAACGCGTGAAGGGCACGACGAAGCGCGCCCCTCCAGTTTGGGAGTGCCGTTTGGATGGCTGGCGATGCTGATGTTTCTTGTGGCAGCCGCGCCTCTGAGCGCCTCGCGCGTCAAGGATCTGACCCTCGTCGGCGGTGGCCGTGAGAATCAACTGGTCGGCTACGGTCTGGTTGTCGGTCTCGCCGGAGACGGTGATTCCAACTCCCAGGGTACGCTGAAAGCGGTGGGCAATTCGCTGCAACGCTTCGGGATCACGGTCGATTCGAATCAAATCAAAGCGAAGAACGTTGCCGCGGTCATGGTCACCGCAGATATCGGCGCCTTCCTGAAGAACGGTTCGCGTATTGACGTGACCGTTGCGTCCATGGGCGACGCCAAGACGCTGCAGGGCGGCGTGCTTCTGCAGACACCGCTGCTCGGTGCGGATGGACGCGCGTATGCGGTTGCGCAGGGCGCCGTGGCTATTGGAGGCTTCCTCGGCGGGACAGGAGGCGCGGGTGGCGCAACCGTGCAGAAGAATCATCCCACGGTCGGCCTCATCAGCAACGGCGCAATCGTCGAGCGTGAAATCCCCGCTAAGTTTGTCACCGACGGATCCATTTCACTGCAGCTGCACAATCCCGACTTCACTTCCGCGGCGCGGATGGCCGATGCCATCAATGATGTTTTTCGCGGTTCCGCTTCCGCAGCCGATGCCGCGAGCGTGACTGTCCAGTTGCCGGAATCCTATCGCGGGCGGGAAGTCGCTTTTCTGGCGGATCTCGGGCAGATTGAAGTGATTCCTGACACGATGGCGCGTGTTGTGATCAACGAGCGGACCGGCACGATTGTGGCGACCTCCACCGTGCGTCTTTCGCAGGTCGCGATCAGCCTTGGCTCCCTCACAATCACCGTCGCGTCCAATGTCGGAGTTTCCCAACCAAATTCATTCAACAATTCCGGACAGACGACTGTGGTTCCGAGCACCCAGACGGATGTGGAAGAACACAAGGGGAGTTTCAGTGTGGTGAACGAGGCACCGTCGATTGAACGGCTCGCGTCGGCGCTGAATGCGCTGGGCGTATCCACGCGCGAGATGATGGCGATTTTTCAAACCCTGAAGCGTTCGGGCGCCTTGCAGGCCGAACTCGTGATCAACTGACTGTTTTTGCGTCGCCTTTCATCATGAACGTTTCAGCGGTCTCTTCCATGGCCTCCGGCATCGGGAACAAAATTCTCGATACCGCGAAAACCCTGTCTTCGCAGACTTCCGCGAAATCCAGATCCTCAGGTGCAGCTTCGCCGTCCGAGATCAAACGCGCCGCATCGCAATTTGAGGCGATCATTTTGCGGCAGTTGCTCACGCCGACGATCGAACCCCTGATGAGCGGTGGACTCGGGGGCGCGGGTGCCGGCGGTGGCGGTGGAGTCTATGGCTACATGCTGACCGACGTGCTGGCGGATTCGCTCAGCAAGGGCGGCGGACTCGGTCTTTCAAAGATGCTGACGCGTCAACTCACTCCCCGCGGCACTCCCGCCATAGAAGTGTCTCCTCAGTCGGAGGCTCATCCGGCTGGCGGGACCCTGCCCGATACCAATTCCTAAGCCCTTTTCTCTATGACCCTCTCATGGCTACCCATCGCCGAACACCTGCGGAATGAACTGCAGGGGTATGGCGGACTGCTGGCTCTCTTTGAAGAGCAGCAGGCTCAGTTGCTTCGTCGCAATCCTGACGCCGTTCTTGAACTTGCAGGTACGATCGAAACGCACGCGCGTTCCACGGCAGAGCAGCGTCTCAAGCGTGAAATGGCGGTGCGCGAAATCGCCGAAAGCTGCGGTTATTCGCCGGACACTCCTTTGCGCGAATTGCTTCCCCTCTTCCCGGCCGAGGTCCAGCCGATGCTGGATGCGCTGGTCGATGAGATCAACCACCTGATCCACCGGGTCCGCCGCGGAGCGCGCCAGAACCAGTTGCTGCTCGGTCGAGCCGTCGAGATGCGGCAGCAGATGCTCTCCGCATTGCGGCCCGCCGCCTTCGTCAAGACCTACTCTCCGCGCGGAGAAGTCAGCGTATCAACCGGCGATGCCGCGTGGCAGGCTGCCGGCTAGGTCTGCTGCAACCGGGTCGATCTTCACCTGCGGAATCGCACGCACGACGAGCAAATTTCCCTTATCCTCACCATGTCCGGACTCCTTGGCAGCCTGTCGGTCAGCGTCAAAGCCCTCAACGCCCACTCGCGCGCGATCGACACGGCGGGTCGGAATCTGGCCAATGTCAACAACCCCAACTACGCGCGTCAGCGCGTCGTCATGGGAGACCGTGGCACCGTGATGACGCCGATGGGTCCGCAGTCCCTAGGCATGGAGGCCCGTTATCTCGAGCATCTGCGTGACCGCCTGCTCGATCAGCAGACGGTGCGAGAGGTTTCCAACACCGCCCTGCTCAAGGCGCAACAATCCGGCTACGAAAGAGCCCAGGCCGCGCTCGGACAATCAATCAGTCGTGCCCAGGATTCCTCTTCGATCAATTCCTCCAGCGGCGGCTTCGGCATTTCCGAATCGATCACCGATTTCTTCAACGCCTTCCAGAGCTTTGCCGCGAGTCCGACGGACATGGGTGAGCGGCAGACTCTGGTTCAAAAAGCGGGCATCCTTGCCGATCGGTTCAATGTGACGGATGAACGGCTGGCGCAGCTCCAGGGAGATCTCACAAGCCAGATCAACGAGGACGTGGCAGCGGTGAACAGGATCCTGTCCTCGATCGCCCAGTTGAATGGCGAGATCGGCAGCCTGGAAATCAATCACCCCAACGCGGCTGTGGATCTTCGGGACAAACGCCAGGCGTTGCTCGAGGAGCTCGCGGGGAAGATGTCCTTTGAGACGCGCCCCTCCACGAATTCCCCTGGCCAGATCGAGGTGTACACCAGTGATGGCGTGGGCGGCGAAATCCAGTTGGTCAACCGGGCCGTGGTCTACGGCACAGTCGCCTTTTCAGGATCGACGCTCACCGCGGGCGCGACTCCGACGGCGGTGGCTCTGAGCGGCGGATCGATCATGGGAGCGCGCGATGTTCGCGATGTCGCCGTGCAGGACCTGCGCGATCAGATCGACGCTTTGGCGAGCCAGCTTGTGACCTCCGTCAACGCTGCCTACAATCCTACCAATTCAACCGGTGACTTCTTTCTGGCGAGCGGCACGACGGCCGGCAGCATTGCGGTGGCGTCCGGAGTGACTCCTGTGACGCTGAAGGCATCGGATGGCGGTGCCGCTGGCGACAATACAATCGCGACCGCCGTGGCGGCGCTTGCCGGTCAATCGTTCTCCGTTTCGGGCGGAGATGCGATCGATGGCACATTCACCCAGTTTTATGCCCGGTCCGTGACGAGTCTCGGCCAGCAGCTCTCGAGCACCAACTCCAGGTTACTCGACCAGCAGAATGTCGAAGCGATGGTGCGTGGGCAACGCGATGCGGTCAGCGGCGTGTCGATGGACGAAGAGATGGCGGATCTATTGAAATACCAGCGCTCGTATCAGGCGTCGTCGCGCGTCATCACCGTGATCGATGATCTCCTCGATACCCTGATCAACCGCACCGGCCTGACCTGAGAATTCACCTGACCGACCGTCATCCTTCATCCCATGCGCGTCCCGACAAACAGTTCCGCCGAGGCTGTCATTGCCCAGATCCAGAAACTGGCCAGCAGACAGTCGCAACTGCAAAACCAGTTGGCCACGAATCAGCGCATCTTTCTTCCGAGCGATGATCCCGCCGCAGTGGGACGTGTGCTCAACATGGAGCATGAACGCGGGCAATTGACGCAGTTCACCAAGAACGCGAGCAAGGCGCTGGAGATTTCGCAGGCGTCGTTCGCGGGATTGAAGAGCCTGAAAACCATTTCCGACCGTGCCGGTGAAATCGCCACGTTGGGGACGGGTACGGCAAGTCCCGATGCCATGCGCGCCTATGCGGCGGAGGTCGACCAGTTGATTGAACAGACTCTTCAGTCCGGGAACGCGCGGTTTGGGGGCGACTATCTTTTTGCCGGCACAGCCTTGGATACACAGCCGTTCACGGTGACGCGCAATGGCTCGGGCCAGATCACTGCGGCAACCTATGCGGGAAACCCCTCGCAAGTCTCCGTGCCGCTGTCGGAATCCACCGCCATCGCACCCGGAACGGACTCCGCCACGAATCTCGGCGTCCGCGACATGATCAACCGCCTTGTGACGCTCCGCGATGCGCTCGCGAGCGGCAACACGGCCGCGGTGACTGCGACGCGGCCCGCGCTTGAGCAGACGGAGGATGTGCTTGTGAATTCCCTCAGCAGCCATGGCGCCGTCGAACTTCGGATTGAAATCAGCCAGGCCCAGCAGAAGGCGCGGCTGGACAATCTGGAGAACTTGGTTTCGGGCGAAGTTGATGCCGACATTCCCGAGACCGTTGTTCGCCTGGGGCAGACCACAAACGCCTATGAAGCAGCGCTCTCCTCCGCGACGAGGATCCTGCAGATGTCGCTGCTGGATTACCTGCGTTGAACCAGGCAACCGAGCCCTGAACCTGCCGTCCACCCCGGATCGAATCTTCCCATTCTCCCGCTCGACCAAATCCCTGATTTCGTTTTTCTTCCCAAGTCATGAAAGTCAGCACCGAAGCCCCCGTGCTTCCTGAATCGCCACCCCAGCAAGTCCGGCTGCCGGAGGGTCTGGTGGGTTTTCCCGACCACACAGGTTTCGAATTGCTCTACAATCCGGAGCAATTGCCATTCCGCTGGATGCGGCTTCTGGGAGGGGACCCCGTTGACTTTGTGGTGATCGAGCCCGCCGGGATCGTGGCGGACTACGAAATCGAGTTGTTTGACGAGGATGCGTCCTTCCTGGGCATCAGTGATGCTGCGGATGCGCTCATCCTGAACATCGTCACGGTCAGTCGTTCCGTGCCCCCCACCGCGACGGTCAATCTGGTCGGCCCGGTCGTCGTCAATCGCCGCACGGGAGTTGCCAAGCAGGTTGTGATTGCGAATCACGGCCGCTACAGTGCACGCCACCCCTTGGTCACCAACTGACAAACTCCGTTCACCCATGCTAGTCCTGACACGTCGAGTGAACGAAGCCATCGTCATCGGTGGCAACATTGAGATCCGCATCACCCGGATCGATGGCGACACCGTGAAGATCGGCATTGCCGCGCCGCGCGAGGTGCCGATTTTCCGCAAGGAAGTCCTGACCGACATCGCGGCATCCAACCAGGCCGCGGCAGTTGCCTCCAGCACGGCATCTTTGCCGAAACTGACGCTGCCCAAGCTGCCGCCTGTTGCTCCGAAACCGCCCGCTGCCGGCTGAGTTGGCGCGCGAACCCGATGCGCGACCTCCTGTCCACCCTCACAATTTTTATTAACCCGGATTTTTCCATCCATCGATGAGCAGTTCTTCGTTCAGCGTCACCTCGTATGCCCTCGCAGAGGGTCTCGGCCGCACCCAGGAATTCCTGGGCAGGTCGATTTCCCGGCTTGGATCAGGCAACCGGATACTTCGCCCATCCGACGACCCGGCTGGTGTGGGAGTGACTTCGAAATTCGAATCGCAGACGCGACGCATTGGTGCGGCGGCCACCAATGTCCAGAATGCCATTTCCCACGTGCAGACAGCGGATGGCATGCTGGCGAAGATGGGGTCTGCCCTGACGCGACTCTCCGAGCTGGCGACGCGTGCGCGTGACCCGATTCAAAGCGCGGGAGACGTCGCGTTGTACGAGGAAGAGTTCAAGGCGTTGCTTCAGCAGGTGCGCGACACCGTTGGAGGCACGACGGCACAGATCGGCGGCACGGTGGATGTCAGTGATCCCATTGGCGTTTTCAACGGGAGACAATTGTTTGGAGCGGATGGAGGGATGGACCTGCACGTCGGAGCAAATGCAGACGAAGTGGTGAATATTGCGCCAAACAATCTGCGCGTCGGCAGCGTGGCGTCCGTGATCACGCAGGATGCCTCCGGAAATTTCCTGCTATCCGTCCAGGATCCGAATGCCGTCTCGGCCCTGGAGAGCGCGCTCGACGCGATTTCCGCTGAACGCGCCAAGGTCGGTGCCGTTCAGAGTCGCCTGGAGATCCTCGGGCAGACTCTGACCGTCGAAGGCGAGAACCTCGGCGCGGCGCTATCGCGGATCCGCGATGTCGACGTCGCCAGCGAGACCACCCAGATGACCAAGCTCAAGCTCCTCAACGAAACCGGCACTGCCATGCTGTCCCAAGCCAACCAGTCCCCGAAGTCGGTGCTGCGGTTGCTGGAGGAGTGAGGGTAGGGATGCCAAGGAAGTAGCGAAGAGGTTTCCAGCCTGCATTTGAATCGGAAGCGGGCGGAAGCCTGCACTACATGTATCAATCCGCGTAAATCCGCGGATTCTTCCGATTGCCATCACCGCCGCTGTGCTTCCAGCGACGCCTGGAGCGCCCGCAGGCGAGCGAGCGATTGCTTTGCCAGAACCTTCGCCGGGGTTTCCTTCTTTCCCAATAGGGACTGCAGCACTTGGATCCGTCCGATCAGGACTCCTTCTTGACGGCCCTCATTTCGGCCCGCTTCTCGACCTTCTACTCGACCCTTCTGAATGTATTGTTCTGCGACGGTCATGGCGGTCTTTCGTATGGCTATGGTTTTGAGCGTTCTTATTTTTTGTTCGATGGTGGTGGTGTCAAGGTCGGCGAGCCCGAAGATGTAGTGAAGGATCCTCGGAAGATGAGTTTGCTCCAGTTTTCGGAGCAGGGCCTCGTCCCAGACCGCTTCGCCCATCAAATCACCCGTGCGCTCGGCCTTCAGCACACGCAAGGTCAGGATACCCAGCGGAGTGCCGGCAATTTCTTCGAAACGGAGCCCGGCCAGTTCGACCAGACGAAATACGAACTCAGGCACGAACTGCGTCCACACGGATTCCTTGCCGACTGGCAGACCGAACAAAGCTCGAAACCGGGGCGCGACGGCCCACTTTCGCCGATTTTGAGCCAGCACGATCGGGATAACGATCGGCAGGATGTCAGCTTGCGGAGACTGACGAAGGATGCGGTCCCAGATTCTTACCAGGTATCCCAACAATCGCAGAGCGAGCCAGCGGTCCTCTTGTCTTTGGTGTTCAAAGAGAAGATAAACAAATCCATCGCTTTGGCCCTCACCCATGTCGCTCAGCTGTACGCGATACAAAAGATCGCTCTCGGAGGCGCGAAAACGGTCGTCGATATAGGAGCCGGGCTGAAGGGCCAGACTCGACCAATCCACACATGCGATTAATTCGTGAGGCAAGTGCTGACGAAAGAAAGCGGCAGCGGTGGCCTTATCTTGAAAGGTCGACTTGAATAATTTGTCGTGAGGCTGGTGAAGAGGCTTGCTCAAATTAAAGCAAATTAACTGCTTTAATATGTCACAGGCAAGCCGATTTCATGCATTGTTAACGGCTGGGCGAGACAAGACGCTTAAGCGAACGAATGTCGCGGGCGCATCGTTGAAGCGCGATCCAGGCGCAGCGATCCACCTGCATTTTCCAAACCAGAAGCTCAAAGATAATACCCGGAGCGCGAGGGCAAGAGGCGCGTAACGAGGCGGTCGGCCAAGGCCAGAGATCCACTTTTCGCCACGGGCTCAAGATGCGTCGGAGAAGTTGACGAAAAGAGAAAACAGGAATCAGCGAGGGCGGTGTTGTAGTCGGAGGTTCGGGCCACGTCCAAAAGTTGAATCTTTTCCAGCGTTCGATCTGGGCGGCATCAGGGTGAATCAAGAAAATGCGCAAGGCGCGGTCGAAGCGTGGTGGAAGGATGCCGAAGCGTACGGCCTCGTCCACGTAGGCGAGGGCACCGGCATGCAAATCGGCAATGTCGTGAGGCGGTGCCACGAGATCGTTGGCCAAAACCGGTGCAGTGCAGGCGTGATCGTGCGCATACCCGATGGTCTGGCCGTGATCGGCGGGAACCATCATTTCGACAACCGAGGGAAAGACTCCCGTAGGGCCGAGCCACAATCCGGGCCTGACGTAAAAGTACAGGCGATCTTCGGATGCGTTCCGATGCATCCCGAAGAAATAACCGATCGTCTTTTTAGGCGGACGCGGGCCATGGGCCAGCAGGCGGACAAAAGCCTCGTGCATGGTCCCAGACCAGCCGATGTCCACCAACGCGATCCGATCATGATCAAACGCGCCTTGTTCTTGCAGGTAAGCCAAGGCCAAGGCGAGACGTCGCTGACGATGGCGGGAGAAATAATCGGAGGCGTAGGGGTCCTGGGACAGAAGTTCGAGCAAGTCTCTCCGGATGCGCGGACTGAGCGGTATGTGCCAGGTTGGCCGGGGGTAGCCGAGGGCAGTTAGACTGCCTTCCAAGTCGGAAGGATCAAGATCGAGGTTTCTGAACAGACCGTTTATCGAGGGATTCTCGATGAAATGCAGCCATCGGCGGTGGTCGGGGTTGGCCGGGTCAAAGGTAGCCAAATACCAGGCAAAGCGTGAACCAAACAGATATTGGGTTTCCGGCAACGTGGGGTCGGCCGCGCGTAGTTTGCGGGCGATCTTTTCGGGCAATTGCCCATCGCGGGAGAGGAAGAAAACGCGAGTGACACCCCGGTCGCGGGCATTGTGCAGCAGCCAGGCCACGAAGCCGTGAAAGACTGGGCCAGCGAGGTTGGCGCCGTCGTCCCAGAAGGCCGTAGCTCCGACGGGACCCGCCAGCCGGGCAAAACGCGGCAGCCCTACAACCAAAGGCTGCCCAGGATTGTCGCGCGCGTAGGCGTGTTCGAAGCGGTTCGTCCGGGCGCGCGTCCAATGCTCCGTTTCGATGCCGTATCGGGCAGGATTCGAGACATCGCTGCGGAAGTTGTCTCCAAGGTGGCGCCAGGGTTTCGGATACTGCGTGGAAAGCGTTGCCCACCAGGTGCGACCCTTGGAGTCACCGGCTTCGTGGGAGATCAAGAGGGTGTCACCAGTCCGCCAGATCGGTGCGAGCCGGGCGAGAAGGAAGTCGCGCGGCAGGTACATGTCCGTGACGTAAAGGATGCGCGCTCCTTGAACTCGGGCTTCGTTTACCCTGGCGACGGCGGCGGGGTCGAGCCGCAGGGTCTCTTCCCATTCGAGTTCCTTGCTGCGAAATTTTGGCAGGTCAGCGCGCCAAGGTGTTAGCGATTCGGCAAGGTAGATCTCGTCGAGCGTGACCTCCAATGAGGGATTCTTTGCGCGGGCGGAGTGCTCGGCCTGTATCCGTGCGCGCGCCCAGCCCTCTGCGGCCAGATCCCTCTCCACGAGCCGAAAGATATCGTGCGGATCAGCGACCGGCCGCACGAGCAGCGTGTCGAAAAGGTCAAAGCTGGCCGTCGCGAGCATGGAGGACCCGTTGGTAGAAGATTTCATGCTCCAGAGCGAATCGATCCAAGCCGAAGCGAGAGGCGGCTGCGGCGCGTTCGTTGCGGACTGTGTCGGGCTCCATGCACAAAAGAGTGGTGATAGCCCTTGCCAGCGCCTCCACGGAAACCTCTGGTAGCACGTCGCCGTCTCGCCCAGGAACGATCAGTTCTGGTGTGCCGCCGCGGGCGAACGCCACGACAGGCGTGCCGCAAGCCAGGCATTCGATCACGCTGAGCGGGCAGTTTTCCGCCAACGATGGGAAGATAAAGAGATCTGCCGCAGCATAGACCTCGGCTAGCGACACGTCGCTGCTGAGGAACCCGGTGGCAACGCTGCTCCCCTTGAGCAGTCGCTGAAGTGGCTCCGGGTTGGAACCGAGTAAGATGGTTGTGCAGCCGGGCACGGCAGCGCGGTTTATCGCTTCCGCTGCAAGGCGTGCACCTTTACGCTCATCAAGTAAGGAGCTGGCACCCACCAGCACGGCGAGTTGTCCTGACTTTAGTTGAAGACGTGCTCGGCCCGCTGCCCGGCGTTCTCGATTGAAAGCGTCCAGAGGCGCACAGTTGAGGATGACGCTGGGTTTCTGTTTGATCCAAGGGCAGCGGGCGGCCAGCATTGCCATCCATGCCGAGGGCGCTAGCAGGTGCGGGGCCGCTGCGCGGTTGGCAGCTTGCTTGATGTGCCAGGCTGTACGGGTGACATCGAGAAACATACCTAGCGCCGCCTGCTGTGGGCAGTGTCCACAGCCTGACGTGAATCGTTCACAATCGTAAGGATACATGCAGCCGCCGGTGAAATACGAGGCGTCATGTAGGGTAAGGACCACGGGGAGGCGACGCGCCAGCCAAGTCACGGTCCAAGGCGAAACTGCCTTCCAATGGTCGTTGATATGAACCAGATCGTAGTGCTTCGGCCAAGCTGTCACCCAAGGGAGCTCCAGCGGAGCAATTTCGCCCCCGAGCCAACGTCGTCCTGCTGCGTGACCGAAACGGATCAGTTTGGTAGCGGTGGGGCCGGCCAGCATCCGCCCCCCCGGATCTGCTCCAGAAGGTTGCAGAATAGTGAATCGGTCGACTTGATGACCTCGTGCGGCGAGGCCCGTCGCCAGCAGTTCAGAGCATTTCGAGGCTCCGCCCCCAGTCCGATTGCTCTTGCCGAGAAGCGCTATCTTCATGGGATGGGGCGCCCGAGCTTGGGATGAAACGATCGACAGGGTACCGTCGCTGTCAATTGTGCTATCCAAGGGTGCCTTCAGGACGAGAGGGGCGATTGTGCACTGACATGTGGCTTGTCAAGCCATTGATTCTGAGCATGATGCGAACATATCTGTTCAAGCCTAGAGGGCATTGTGTGGGGTCGAACCATTGATATGACGCCGTGATGCCCTCGGAATTTTCTCTCGGCCGATGCGACCGCGCGGATGCCACAAGAGATTGAGTGAAGTCGCGAGGAAGTCGTGCGATTGGTTGTCCACGACAATCAACTCCCACTCGGCCACTGGAGGCGCTTGTTGCCGAGATGCGTGACCATGCGCTGGAAAAAGTCCGCGCATGAATTGGGGGTGAAAACAATAACGAAAGGACACAGAGGCATGGGAGAGTGGGCTGACGCTTATGGGGAGGGGGGCGGCTCCGTTTTGGCCGTTTCTACGAGGTTCATAGTTGGGGCGCCTTGGATGACCCCCGATGGCTTTCGGCGTAGAAAGGGAGCGACGCGACTTATCCAGTCAGAAAAGCGAACGAGCCGCCGTCGCCGGTAGCCCTCAAGCTCCCGAAGGCAGTCTCGTTGATGCAGGAGCCGAGCTTGGAGCACGGTGGTATCGCTTATGCCCAATTCAGGTATCATTGGGTAAAGGGCACTCATATCGAATTCCCGTATGCCTTCGGGATAGGCGGAACGACGAGGTAAAAGAAGCCTGGAGGGATTGAGGCTCTCTTCGGGATTTTGGGCCATAATCTTGAGAAGATTCCCAACACGCTCTGTGGCATTGCCTGGCTCGAGTTGGAGACGCAATAGAAAGTCTTGGTAAGCGATTCGTCGTTGGTGTTGAAGATCGTCAGGGCGCAGAAGATTTTCGAGTTCCCGCCCGAGTGTATCGGGACTGTTAGCCCGCCATGCCGAAAGCAAGTAGGCAGGAGAATTTGTGAAATCTACCACCAAAGTTGGAATGCGGAGGCGCATTGCTTCCAATGCCAGGGTCGATGGAGTAGTGATAACGGCAGAAGCGTTGACGAGCGTATCAGCGAGCGGCGCCCGAGCGCAATTTTGAGCGTCGTCAGGCAGATGCAGCCGTTCTTGAAGTTGTGGAGATAGACGCCAAAGTGGCCGATAAGAGGGATATCGATGCAATGCGGTTCTAATCGAAGCCATTGCATTGCTTGCAAGTTCAACTTCATCCGGGGTGAAGCCGGGAGTGCGGGCGCTTGCGATGAGAACTGAACCGTTTGGGCGTCGTGACAGTCGATCCAGATAATCTAGGCGCGGTGAGCCGGTAATTTCGCACCGGAAGGGGTGATTGCCAAATGATTCGAGCAGGAGTGCCTGCCAGAGGCCAAGGCAGCCGATTTTGGATGAAATTGATGGTTGGAAAAGAGGCCGGCCTTCCGGATTGTTAAAGATCGGATTCGTCCACGTATTTCGCCATTCGAGGATGCCGTCGGGCAAGTGAAGTGTGGGGATGCCTCGATAAGAAAGATCAAGCGCAGTGAGCGAGACAATACTAGAACTTTCATCGCCCAATAGAGCGACATCGCATTCATTAGGCACCGTGCCGATAGAACAAGCAGTCAGATAAATGCCCGGAAGCTGCCGAAGGCTATCATAGTAACCAAGATGGGTATCGCTATCGAGTACGGCTACTCGACAAGGGACATCACGCATGACGGAAGTGGGAAAAGGCACGGCGGCAGTGCGAGCCAACTATGGGCAGGCAAATGGCGGGTTATGGGCGGAGTCGCGAAACGATAGTCCGTAATGTCCCTCTTAGATGTGAACGCCAGTGCTGGAGTTGACGACCAGCAGAGTAACGGCGGCGGTATTCAGAACGGTGAAGCGTTGTGGGTGTCCATGTGACAAAAAGGGCATCGCGCTCGATTGGATCATAGCGAACCATAGAGGTGTTTGCAAAATGACGGGAAAGTGTGTTAAGCCACGCTTTGCGAGTTTTCAAATTACAGTGTGCATTCTCGCCATTGGGAAGTATCTGGCCAGCCAAACGGAGCGAGATATTAAAAAGGATGTTGGCTCCCAAGCTTTGAATATGACGAAGGATTTCGTCCTCCTCATCTTCTGGTACATGTTCCATAACATCCGTATTGATAATAAGATCAAAGCGTCCGGAAGGCTGGTGGGAGAAGGCGGGGATTGCGGGGTCGAATTTCACCCAAGGAAGGCGAAAGTGCGTGGAGAGCGCGCTTTGCCCGCATCCGTATTCTAGGACGCTCGTTGCATTGGTCTCATGAATTGCCTGCCGAACGATAGGGACAAATTGGTTTCCGGACGTGCCATATATCGTGTCAGAATGAAGTTTCCTGTATTGGTCCAGATAGCGCATGGCGGGTAGTTTAGATGATTCCCTTGGATGTGTAGATACTGTTCGAGAATGCTTCCGGCGGTAACCACTCATGTTCAATATGAATGCTATGATACACGCCGAATCCAAAAGGGTCGGGTTTTATGTCGTCGACATGGAGTATGGATTTGTGGCGCCAGTAGTCATATAGATCGCCGGCTTTAGGGCCGTGTAGTGAAATATGTACAAAGTAGTCCCCGGAAAGCAGTGGAAGACTGAGCAATTTCAGACGAATCAAGTGTTTGCCGGTATCGATGCAGGGCGTGTATCCCTTAATAGAAGAGGAAAATGAGCCCAACATTTCCCCGTCGACGGATTCGATATGAACCAATAATCGCAAGAGGGGAATCGATTTCCGGGCGGTTATGAATATGCGGCATTCCGTCTGTCCTTGGGTGGGAATGGTGTCGGGCGTTAGGATCACATCGGAAATGGATGCGGCACTATCGGTGATGGCGCCAGTCGCGTGTGACCTTCGCAATGCCTTGGTATATTCGCCCAAGAGAGCGTAAATATGACCACTGCTCAGCAAGCGTCCGGATTGAAGCCACAAGCCTTCGCTAGTTACTCGCAGTAGGTCGATGGGGTGATGCGAAACCAGTACGATGGACGTTCCATTTGCCTGAAGGTCTAGAGTCCTTTGATAGCATTTCAATCGAAATGGCATGTCACCTACCGCTAGCACTTCATCGACGATGAGCAGATCTGGTTCTAGATGCGCGGCGACCGCGAATCCTAGCCGCACCCGCATGCCGGAGCTGTAGCTTTGAACGGGGGCATCAATGAATTCGCCTAAGTCGGCGAAGGCGATGATCTCATCCAGCTTGGAGGCGAGCTCGCGCTGCGATAGGCCGAGCACCGCGGCATTGACGCGGATGTTCTCCCGTCCACTTAACAACGGGTGCATTCCGGCGCCGAGTTCGATCAGTGCTCCAACTCGGCCTCGCACCGTGACGTGACCGCGATCGGGTTTGATCAGTCCGGCGATGATCTTGAGCAGCGTGCTCTTGCCAGCTCCGTTGGCACCGAGCAGGCCGATGCTTTCGCCTCGTCGGACCGTGAAGGAGACATCGTTGAGTGCCCAGAATTCTTCGTGTCCGAGTCCTTGCCTGGTCGCCAACCCGCACATGTCCCGCAGGGCGTCGATGACACCATAGCGGAGCGAGGTTTGAAGCCGGCGGGCGAAGCGCTTGGAGACGTTGCAGACTTCGAGAACAGGTGCGGCGTCGCTCATGATCCGAAACGGGCAATGAGGTGGGGAAAGGCGATGCGGGCGGCCAGCCAGGCGATGACGCCGATCAGGACACCGCCGAGGGCGACCGCCACGAAAGCGCCGATATGGAGCAAGGGCGTGCCGAGCCACCCGGCGCGTGTGGTTTCGATGAGGACGGCTGCCGGATTCCATTGATTGATGGCTGACATGAGACCCGTGGAAGTCGGCACATGCGCGACTGGAGTTAGCAACAGCCAGAAACCGCCCGCCAGGGCGGCCGCAGGGGCTACGTCCTGGTAGAGCAAGCTGAGGGGCAGTAGGACAATGCCGATGCAGGTGCCAACTGCGAGCAGACCCAGGAGCAACCCCGGCAGGAGCCACCAGGCGCTGGCCGACGCTTCGGGAAACAACAGCCACCCGGCGATGAGAAGGGGCAGGCGAATCAGGAATTGAAGCCCGACATCGAGTAACCCAGCGAGGACGAGTGATTCGCGAGGAAATTTAAGCTTCGCGAGCATGCTTCGCGCCTCGGAGAACGTGCGCATCGGAATTTGCACCGACTCAATAAACACCTGCCAGAAAACCAGACCGACCATCACGTGGGCAATGTAGCCAGTTTGCCCATCTGCACGGGATGGATCCTGAAGGCGCAGGATGGCAAAAAGGCCGGTCCATGCGAGCGGTGGAACGAAGGCCCAGATGTAGCCCGTTATGGATTGCCTGTACCGGCTTTTCAAATTTCGAAGGAAGAGCTGCCAGGCGAGTTCGCGGGAGTTGCCGAGATCCCGAAAGAAATCGGCAAGAAAGCACTTTGGGTCGCGCCAGACGCTTTCGCTGCCATACCGTTGTTCGGGCGCAAGATTCATGGCTTGGTTTTAGGAATTGAGCGATGTGTCTGCCAGGGCTAGTGAGGCTTTAATCCCGAATGCAGCACACGCCAGCCCAAATGTGTCACAGGTCTTTGCAGGGTCGAGATTACGGGCTTTTTACCCGGGATGCGGGTCATGTGCCTGCCCAGGCATTGAAAGGGGGCATCGGATTCAGATGAGTAACGAGCCTCCATCACGCATCTCCAGGGCTGCCGTCGACATTCCGATCGGAGTCGTGGTTGTGACCTACCATCCCGCGGGCAATTTGGATGCCCGCCTCGCCCAGATGAGCGCTCAAGGCCGTGCCTTGGTGGTTGTGGACAATGCCTCTGGGCCGGAGGTGCGCCGCCATTTGGAGGAGACCTGCGACCGGCAGGGATGGGAGCTGGTCGCAAACCCGGAGAACCTGGGAGTGGGAGCGGCATTGAACCAAGGTCTCACACGACTGGCGAAACGTGGTTTCGAATGGGCCCTGTTTTTCGACCAAGACAGCGAGCCACTTGAGGGCATGGGTGAACGAATGTTGGAAGCGATGCAGCGGCATCCGCAGTCCGGCAGGGTGGCAGTGGTGGGAGCTGTCTTTGAGGAGCGATCGACCGGGAGGCGACACCGTTTCCTGCGCAGGTATCCAGGATTTCCGTTCGTCTTTCAGAAAGTCGAGGCGATCGAGAACGATCTGACTGAGGTATCCTTCGTGATCTCCTCAGGTTCGCTGGTAAGGGTGGCTACCGCAGAAATCGTTGGAGGATTCGACGAGTCGTTTTTCATCGACTATGTCGACACAGACTTCTGCCTTCGCTGTCGACGGGCGGGTTGGTTCATCATGGTGAGTGCGGCCGCGCGTTTCAGACATGCACTTGGCCAGCGGGATCGACGCGTGTGGTGCGGCATTGAAATTCAACCCACCCATCATTCCGCATTGAGGCACTATTTCATCGCCCGAAACCGTATCACGATGTGGCGGCGTCATGCCGTGGCGGTGCCGCATTGGGCGTTGTTCGATTTCTGCTTTGGGATCTACAACGGGTTTCGCGTGCTAGCG